>NZ_BAAAQM010000006.1:0-240545 GCF_039531675.1 Catenulispora subtropica | reverse complement strand
ATGGTACTGCCAGGGGGACCTGGTGGGAGAGTAGGACGCGGCCGGACTAAATTTCATAGAAAACCCCCCGACGGATCTCCGTCGGGGGGTTTTCTGCGTTTCAGCCTGCTGAGACCGGTACGGGGACCGGCAGGCCGGCGCGGCTGCCGGCCGAGGCCATGCCGAGCCAGCTGTGGGGGTTGCCCTGCCAACACCAGCCGAGCTTGGGCGCCCCCTGGCTGATCCACAGGGCCGGGACGCGCTTGTCGCCGTTACGGGAGCCCGCCAGTTCGAAGCACTTGTTCTTGGCGAGCAGCTCCGGGAAGTGCGTCACCAGGGCGATGCCCTCCTCGATCGACAGCGGTGTGCGGCCCCGCTCTTCGATGGTCGCCATGGCTTGGAGCGGGACGACGTCGCAGAACTCTTCGCCTCGCTGGACATCGAACACGAGGTAGGGATCCGTGTCCGAGGCGCCGTCGGACAGCAGCCGCGGGATCGTCACGAACGACGCGACGTCCTCGCCGCCCTTGTAGTTGCGGTCGATGACGCCGGGCTTCGTCTTGCCGGCGAGGGTCAGCTTCGGAAGTGCCTCCTCCAGGGAGAGCAGGGCTCGTGGGACCACCACGAGGAAGGGCGCGGCGTGCGACACCGCGACCGGTTTCAACGGTGTGACCAGCTCGGCGAGGTCCGGGCGGGCCATCACGGCGGAGAGGTTCCGCACCTGGCGGTCGAACTCGGCGGCGGCGTCGAATCCGGGAGACGTCAAGGTGTCGTCCTTTCGTCGGTCGAACCAGGCGCAACGAAAGGACGTGACGGGGCTATTCCGGTCGGCGCGAAACCGCTAGAGCCGGCCCGCCGCCTTCAGAGCCAGGTACGCGTCGGCGAGGGCCGGGGCGATGAGATCCGGCGGTTGGTCGACCACCGTCACCCGGTGCTTGGCCAGCAGGCCGGCGACGTGCCGCCGCTCGGCGCGGGCGCGCTCGGCGGAGGCGGCCTCGTAGACCGCCGTCGCGGTGCCGCGGCCCCGGGCCATCTGCTCCACCCGCGGGTCCGCCACGGAGGCCACCACGACCTCGTGGCGGGCCGTCAGCGCGCCGATCACCGGCAGCAGGCCCTCCGTCATCGGGGCCGAGTCCAGGCTGGTCAGCAGGACCACCAGGGCGCGGTGGCCGGCGCGCTTGAGCACGGTGGTCACCAGGCCGCGGGCGTCCAGCTCGACCAGCTCCGGCTCCAGCACCGCCATCGCCTCCGTGACCTGGGCCAGGGTCTGGCCGGCGGAGGTGCGGGTGACGGCGGCGCGGACTCGGCGGTCGTAGGCGAGCAGGTCCACCCGGTCGCCGGCGCGCAGGGCCAGCGCGGTCAGCAGCAGCGTGGCGTCCAGGGCGGCGTCGAGGCGGACGCCGTCGGTGCCCAGGTCCTCGGTGCCGATCCGGCCGGCGGCGGTGCGGCCGGTGTCCAGGACGATCAGGATCGAGCGGTCGCGCTCCGGCCGCCAGGTGCGGACCACCACGTCGTAGTGGTCGCCGACGTGCCGTCGCGCGGTGGCCCGCCAGTCGATCGAGCGGACGTCGTCGCCGGCCGCGTAGTCGCGCAGCGAGTCGAACTCCGTGCCCTGCCCGCGCACCAGCAGCGAGGTGCGGCCGTCGAGCTCGCGCAGCCGGGCCAGGCGGCTGGGGAGGTGGCGGCGGGAGGCGAAGGGCGGCAGCACCCGCAGCCGCCACGGGCTGCGCACCGTGCGCTGGCGCGCCGCCAGGCCGAGCGGCCCGAAGGAGCGGACGCTGACGTGCTCGGCGTGCCGGTCGCCGCGCCGGGTCGGGACCAGGACGGACTCGATCCGGCGCCGCTCCCCGGCCGGGATGGTCACGGCGTGCCGGGGCTGCACCAGGGTGGGGTCGGCGAGCCGGTTGCGGCGGCCGCCGGCGCCGGGCGCGGCCCGCAGCCCCGCCGACGGCGGCCACGCGTCGCGGATCAGGGCCCGCACCCGCCGACCCGCCGGATTGGTCACGACGAGCTGCACGCGCGCGGTCGCGCCGAGCCGCACGGAGGTGTCGCCCCCGCGGGCGAACTCCAGCGTCCCGACCGGTCCGGCCAGCGCCAGGTCGAGCACGATCCCGGCCGCGACCGCCGCGGCCACCGCCGCGATCCCCGCCCAGGAGGGCAGGACCAGGCCGACGAACAGCGCCCCGAGCGCCGCCAGGGCACCGGCACGCCAGGTCAGCGCCATCGGTTCCCGCCCCTCTACCGCGGGACCGGGACCGCGCCGAGCACCGCGTCCAGCACGCCGTCGGCGGTTCCGCCCTCCATCTCGGCCTCGGCCCGCAGCCGGATCCGGTGCCGCAGGGTCGGCTTGGCCAGGGCCTGGACGTCGTCCGGGGTGACGTAGCGCCGGCCCGCCAGCCACGCCCAGGACCGCGCGGTGCTCAGCAGGGCGGTGGCACCGCGCGGTGAGACCCCGAGGGCCAGCGACGGCGACACCCGTGTGGCGCGGGCCAGGTCGGCGATGTAGCCGAGGACCTCGTGGCCCACCACCACGTCGCGCGCGGCGGCGCGGGCGGCGGCCAGCTCGGCCGGGCCGGCGACCGGCTTCACCCCGGCGGCGGCCAGGTTCCGCGGGTCGAAGCCGGTGGCGTGCCGGTCCAGGACGCCGATCTCCTCGTCGCGGCTGGGCAGCGGCAGCACCAGCTTCAGCAGGAACCGGTCGAGCTGGGCCTCGGGCAGCGGGTAGGTGCCTTCGAACTCGACCGGGTTCTGCGTGGCGGCCACCAGGAACACCTCGGGCAGCGGCCGGGGCAGGCCGTCGACGGTGACCTGCCGCTCCTCCATCGCCTCCAGCAGCGAGGCCTGGGTCTTCGGCGGCGTGCGGTTGATCTCGTCGGCGAGCAGCAGGTTGGTGAACACCGGCCCCTCGCGGAAGGAGAACTCGGCGGTGCGGCTGTCGAAGACCGCCGAGCCGGTGACGTCGCCGGGCATCAGGTCCGGTGTGAACTGCACCCGCTTGGAGTCCAGGGCCAGCGCCGCCGCCAGCGATCGGACCAGCAGCGTCTTGGCGACCCCGGGCACCCCTTCGAGCAGGACGTGCCCGCCGGACAGCAGCGCGATGACCAGGCCGGTGACCGCCGCGTCCTGGCCGACGACGGCCTTGGCGACCTCCGTGCGCACGGCCAGCAGCGCGGAGCGGGCGGCGGCGGGGTCGATGAACGGCTCGGCGGACGGCTCGGCCCCCCGGCCGGGGGCTGCGGGGACTCTGTCGGAGACGCTCCCGAAGGACTCTCCCGAGTCCCAGCCGGAGGCCGAGTCCGTCCCGAGTCCCGCCCGGGCCGGGTCCTGCTGCGTCATATCGCTCTCCTGATTCTCGTTCACAGCCGCCCGACCTCGGCTTCCAGCCGGTCCAGCGCCGAGGCCAATCCCACCAGGGCCGCGTCGTCGGCGGGCACCAGCCCCGCCAGCACCGCCAGCGTCTCCGACGCCGGCCGGCCGCCGCGGGCCGCGATCGCCGAGGCGACGTCGTCGGCGGCGGCGGTGCGCGGCAGGCCCAGCCGGCCCGCCAGGCGCGCACGCGTCGCCTCCCGCAGAGCGGCCGCCGCGCGGTCGGTCACCCGGCCGCGCTCGTACAGCCGCGCCCGGCCTTCCACGGTCTCCGCCGCGCGGACGGCGACCGGCATCCGTTCCACGACGACCGGTCCCAGCCGCCGAGCCTGCCACAGCGCGAGCAGAGCGATCGCCAGCACCAGCGTCAGCGCGCCCCACCGCCAGCCCGCGGGGAGCACCGCGGTGAAACTCTTGTGGTCCTCGGGTGCCGCGGCCGGGTCCGCCGAGTCCGGCAGGTACCAGACGACCGTCGGGTGCTTGCCGAGCAGGCGCAGCGCCAGCGCGGCGTTGCCGTGGTCGGCCAGCCGGTCGTTGCGGAACAGGGTGCGGCTGCCGACCAGGACCGTGTCCGCGGAGCCCGATCCGGTCAGCGTCACCAGCGCGTAGCCTTCGCCCGGGAGCCGGTAGCAGCCGGGTACCGCCGTGTCGGTGAACGTGTCGCCGTCGCCGATGTCGGCGTTGCCGGCCGCGAGCGCGTCCGGGTCCGGGCACTGGGGATCCAGCAGCCGGTTCTGCCCGTCCTGAGCCCGCCACAGGCCCGCCGCGTCCCCGGCCAGCCGCCGCATCGACAGCGAGTCGGGCTGCACCACCACGAGCCGCGCCGCCGAGGCCGCCGCCAGGGTGTCGAGCTGTCCGGGGCTGAGCAGCCCGGGATCGGTGATCATCAGCGTCGCGCCGCCGGACGCGGTCTGGACCGCCGAGGCGGCGTCGGCCGTGGTGCGCACCGGGACGACCGCGACCCCGTGGTCCTGGAGCAGCGCGGCCAGGGCGCGGCCGCCGTCGGCCGACGCCGAGTCCGGGTCGAGGGTGCCGCCGCTGCTGCCGCCCAGCGCGATCGCCGTGAGCAGGGATCCGAGCAGCAGGACGCCGAGCGCGGCCAGCGGCCGGCGCCAGGCCCGAAGTTTCATCACGACTCCGGTCCGTCGCCGGGACGGCTGCCGGGCCGGGCGCCGTCGGAAAAGCCGTGGTCGGTGGGGGCGCGGAGGACGGGACCATCGGCACCGAGACCGACCCCGGTTCCGGCGCCGACTCCAGCCCCGACCCGTATCCGCGCCGCCGCGACCGCGTCGTCCACGGCCACCAATCGCCGGTAGTCCTCCGGGCCCGCGGCCGCCTCGCCGTACCAGATGTCGTCGAAGACCCGCGCCGCCCCGGCCAGCGCCTCCGCCTGCTCCGGCAGTACCCTGCCCGCCTCCCGCGCCGCCACGTCGGCGGTCCGCCCCGGCCGCGGCTCCAGCACCGCCCGCTCCTCCAGCGCCGTGATGACCGCGCGCAGCCGCGCGCGCACCGCCTCGGCCCACCGGCCGCCGGCCGCGTGCTCCTCGGCCGCGCGGCGGTACCCGGCCGCGTCCAGCGCCGTGTCCTCGTCGAACAGCGAACGCTCGCCGGTGACCTGCCGCCGGACCGGGCCGTAGCGCAGCCGGATCACCACCACGAGGCCCACCAGCAGGCCGAGCACGACGAGCAGGGCTATCCAGCCGTTCCCGCCCCCGCCGCTCGTGCTCCCGAAGGCCTTGTCCCACAGGTCGCGCATCTCGTGCCCGAACCAGTCCAGGGCGCGCTTGGCGAGCGACGGGCGCGCGTGGGCGTAGACGGGCTTGGCCAGTTCGTCCGCGGCCGCGCGGCGCGCGTCGTCCCGCCCCACGACGATCGGCACGCCGGGCGAGGGCGGCGTGACCGGGGTCCCCGGATCGATCACGCGGCGGGGCCCGTCGCCGGTCCGGAGCCGGCTCCGGACCCGCCGGGCCCGTCGGCCGCCGCGAACGTCATGGCGGCCGGGCCCGCGGTCTCGCCCGCTCGCCCGCGGGCGTTCATGGCGAGCTGGATGTCCAGCCCTTCGCGCCGCATCCGCCGGTCCACGTACTGCAGCGCCGTCACCGACGCGGCGAACGGCGCGACGACCGCCTGGATCCCCGTCGAGAACAGCGCGCCCAGGAACACGTAGCCCACCGACACGTGGTGCCCGGAGTAGGTCCCGTCGCCGTTCGCGCTCACCGGGCTCAGGTTCGATCCCACGACCACCTGCTCCACCACCGACAGCACCCCGGCCACCAGCTCCGAGACCACGACCGCCAGCAGCGAGACGCCCAGCACCCGCCACCAGCCGCCCTTGACCAGCACCGAGGACCGGCGCAGCGCCCGACGCACCGGCTGGTCCTCCAGGACCAGCGCCGCGCCGGCCAGCGACCACGCCACCCAGCGGTTGACCGCGAACGCGCCGGCGGCGCCGGTGCCGGCGACCAGCAGCAGCGCCCCGGCCGGGTTGCCGGCGGAGGCCAGCAGGGCGCCGGGCAGGATCCCGAGCACCAGCGCGCCGAACAGCGTGATGAAGATCAACAGTGCCAGGCCCACCAGCCGGGGCAGGCGCGGCCGGGTGAGCCGCCACACCTCGGCGAGGGTCACCGGCCGCCCCAGCACCGCCCGCGACACCGCGGTGGTGAGCAGACCGACCAGCAGCGAGACGATGAGCGCGTTCAGCAGCACACTGGGCCGCAGCAGCGCGAGGTCGTTGATCCCGGTCCCGCTGCCCAGCGTGGTGTCGTCGGTCACCAGGCCCGCCAGGAACCGGAGATAGAGGTAGTCCAGCGGGATCGCCACCGCCTGCCCGGCCGCGACCACCACCGCGGACAGGCCGAGCATCACGCCGGGATGCGTGCGCATCGCGGTCACCGCGCCGTCGAGGATCTCGCCGACCTGCAGCGGGCGCAGCGGCACGACGCCGCGGCCGGCCGTGGCCGGAGGCGGGACGTCGGCCACGGCGGGCGGTGCGGCGGCGGCGGGCACGGCGGACGGCAGGGGTCCGGTGGCACGGCTCATGATCTGCGTGGACGCTTCTTCCTCGGGCGCAGGGCCGGCTTCGGGCCGGAGTGTGCCCCCCAGCATGCAGGCACCCCCGATCCCGGCGCCACCCCCGTACCGGCACTCGTGGTGCGCCCCATCGGCACCGGGGATTCACCAAATGCAGAAAGTAATGCGACGATAGTCCGCATGAAAGGTCGTGTCTTGATCGTCGACGATGACATAGCCCTGTCCGAGATGCTGGGCATCGCCCTGCGCGGCGAGGGTTTCGAGACCACGTCGGTCGCCGACGGCGACCGGGCCCTGCAGGTGTTCCGCGACTTCAAGCCGGACCTGGTGCTGCTGGACCTGATGCTGCCCGGGCGCGACGGCATCGACGTGTGCCGGCTCATCCGCGGCGAGTCCGGGGTGCCGATCATCATGCTCACCGCCAAGAGCGACACCGTCGACGTGGTCGTCGGCCTGGAGTCCGGCGCGGACGACTACGTGATCAAGCCCTTCAAGGTCAAGGAGCTCGTGGCCCGGGTCCGCGCCCGGCTGCGCCGCGCCGACGAGCCGAAGCCGGAGACGCTGGCCATCGGCGACCTGTCGATCGACGTGGCCGGCCACTCGGTCAAGCGCGACGGCCGCCAGATCCCGCTCACCCCGCTGGAGTTCGACCTGCTGGTCGCGCTGGCCCGCAAGCCGTGGCAGGTGTTCACCCGCGAGGTGCTGCTGGAGCAGGTCTGGGGCTACCGGCACGCCGCCGACACCCGGCTGGTGAACGTCCACGTGCAGCGCCTGCGCAGCAAGATCGAGGTGGACCCGGAGAACCCGGAGATCGTGGTGACGGTCCGCGGGGTGGGATACAAGGCCGGTCCGGCTTAGCACGACGACGGGGAAGCGGAAGCGGTAGATGCGGGTCTCGAAGTTCACCGGCGGTGCCCGGAGGCTGGGCCGCGCCGTCCTGGAACTGCCCGGGACCTGGCGCGGCTCACTGCAGCTGCGCGTGGTGTCGCTGACGCTGCTGCTGTCGGTGGTCATCGCCGTCGGCCTGGGCTGGATGCTGAACGCGAAGATCCGCGACGGGCTGGTGCAGGCCAAGGAGAGCTCGTCGCTGGCGATGGTCAGCAGCGGCTTCGGCCAGGCCGGCAGCTACATCACCGCGGCGGCGGACCGGGTGAGGAACCAGAGCCCGGCCGGCCAGCAGGGCGCGCCGAGCGTCAGGTCCGGCGCCGAGGCCGAGAACGCCGCCTGGTTCTCCGAGCTGCACGCCCTGGTCACCAACCTGTGCAGCGGCGCCAGCACCGACACCTACCAGGTGGTCCTGACCTCCGATTCGCCGCAGCTCCCGACCGGCGGCTACACCTGCGGCGGGATCCTGCCGCGCAGCGTCCGCGACAAGTTGGACCTGCCCCTGCAGCCGGCGGCGGCAGGCCGGGTCGACTACGTCACCACGAAGCTCGAGTACAGCGTGCAGTCGCCGACGGACGATCCGGTCAGCGCGCCCTCCGACAGCGCGCCGGCCGGCAGGACCACCCCCGGCCTGCTCTACGGCCGCCGGTTCGCGCTGCCCACGTCGAGCTCACCGCCCCCGGAGATCCAGCTCTACTACGCCTTCCCGTTCACCAGCGAGACGAAGGCGCTGAGCTTCGACAACCGCCTGATCGCCTCGGCCGGCGCGGTGCTGGTGCTGGCGCTGGGCGGGGTCGCGTGGTTCATCACCCGGCTGGTGGTCACCCCGGTCCGGCAGGCCGCCGGGATCGCCGAGCGGCTCGCCGACGGGCGCTTCGACGAGCGGATGCGGGTGCGCGGCGAGGACGATCTGGCGCGGCTGGCGACCTCGTTCAACACCATGGCCGGCAACCTGCAACGGCAGATCCGCAAGCTGGAGGAGCTCTCCCGCGTGCAGCGCCGGTTCGTCTCCGACGTCTCGCACGAGCTGCGCACACCGCTGACCACGGTCCGGATGGCCGCGGACGTCCTGCACGACGCCCGCGAGGACTTCGGCGGGCCCACCGCCCGTTCGGCCGAGCTGCTGCAGACCCAGCTGGACCGGTTCGAGGAACTGCTCGGCGACCTGCTGGAGATCAGCCGCTTCGACGCCGGCGCCGCCGTGCTGGACGCCGAGCCGGTGGACCTGCGGGCGCTGGTGCGCCGGGTGGTCGACGGCAGCGCGGTGCTGGCCGAGCGCAAGGGCTCGGACGTGCTGATCGTCGCGCCGGACACGCCGTGCGTGGCCGAGATCGACCCGCGCCGCATCGAGCGGATCCTGCGCAACCTGGTCGTCAACGCGATCGAGCACAGCGAGGGCCGCCCGGTCGCGGTGAAGGTCGCCGCCTCGGCCGACGCGGTCGCGGTCGCCGTCCGGGACTACGGCGTCGGCCTCAAGCCCGGCGAGTCCTCCCTGGTCTTCGGCCGTTTCTGGCGGGCCGACCCGGCCCGGGCCCGCACCACCGGCGGCACCGGCCTGGGCCTGGCCATCTCGCTGGAGAACGCGCACCTGCACCACGGCTGGCTCCAGGCCTGGGGCGAGCCCGGCGGCGGCTCCCAGTTCCGGCTGACCCTGCCCCGCACCGCCGGGCAGGAGCTGGTGCGCTCGCCGATCCCGCTGGAGCCGGACGACTCCCGGCACCACAAGCGGCAGGCCGAGGCCGCGCGGCTGGCCGCCGAGGGCGCCTCGGCCGCGGCGCCGCGGCACGACGGACCGGATCTGACCGGCCTCACCGCCAGGACACCGGACAAGCTGGGGGAGCGTTGACCACCGTTCGCACCGGGGCCGCGGAGTCCACGGTTTCCGCCGGGTCCATAGCCTCCCCCGGGTCCGCCGCGTCCGCCGCGTCCCGGGTCCGTCGGCGCCGGATCCTGCGCCGCACCACCGCGGCGCTGGCCGGACTCGCCGTGCTGGGCACCGCGGCCTGCGCCGGACCTCCGTCCAGCGGCTCGGTCCGCACCACGTCCCTGAGCCAGAGCCACAACAACGTCTTCATCATCGCGCGCGAACCCTCGCAGGAGATGTCGGGACAGGAGCTGGTGCAGAGCTTCCTGCAGGCGCTCACCGGTGACCAGAAGGACCCGAGCTTCAGCGTCGCCCAGGACTATCTGACCGCGGGCGTCCGGAGCAACTGGATCCCGCCGGGCGGCACGTGGAAGACGGACACCAAGATCGTGGAGGGCCAGCCCTCCATCACGTTCGACCAGGAAGCCCCGGCCGACCGCGGCATCCGGCCGATCACCAGCGAGGGGGCCCCGGCCGACGCACCGGTCGGCAGCGTGGCGAAGGTCTCCGCCCGGGGCCGGCAGGTGGCCGAGCTCGACCGGCACGGCTTCTACCAGACCATGTCGCCGGACGACATCAGCATGGACTTCACGCTCGTGAAGCAGCGCGAAGGCTGGCGGATCGAGACGCTGCCGGCGTACCGCATGATCTCGGTGGAGTCGTTCAAGCGGGTCTACCAGAGCTACCAGTCCGCCCTGCCGGTCTACCTGCCCACTTCCGGGGTGCAGCGGATGGACCAGGTCTACCTGACCCAGGCCACCGGCCAGATCGACTACACGTACACCGCGCTGGCCGACGCGGTGCTGAGCGGCCGCGGCCCGGCCCAGAGCTCGCCGATGCAGCTGAACGGCCAGGTGACCGTGAGCGGCGGTGAGGCCAAGGTGCCGCTCACGGCCCCGGCGGGCAGCGCGCCGATCCTCACCGACGTGCTCCGGGCGCTCGCCGCGACCTTCGCGGCGGCCGGCACGACGCAGCAGCTGATCGGGGCCGCGACGTCGGTGAGCCACGTGACGGTGACCTACCCCGGGTGCGGCTCCACCTGCTCCGACGGGCAGCCGGTGCCCCCCGCCCACGAACTGCCGGCGGTGTACTGGGTGTGCCCGGTCCCGGGCGGCACCGATTCGGCGCTCGTGTCCAAGTCCCCCGGCGGCTCCCTCGGCGGCGGGCAGTTCACCGCCTGCCCGACCGGCGCCGGCGCCAAGCCCAGATCGGAAGCCGACCTGACCGGGCTGCGCCTGGTGAAGGACGCGCCGATCGCGGTACGGCAGTCCGGGGACCCGACGCAGGTCCGGGCGCCGGCCTCGCCGGTGACCGCGGCCGTCGTGACCCAGGACACCAAGGACGGCAAGTCCGGAGCGGTGACGGTGGTCGGCAAGACGGCCTCCGACCGCCGGCAGTGGTACGTCACCTCCGACGCCAGCCGGATCACCGACCTCGAATGGGACCCGGTGGACGGCTCGCTCTGGATGGTCGACAACCACGTGTTGTACGAGCTGCGCGATCCCGGTGACCAGGGCCCCTCGGCCGCCTCGCGGGACGCGATCGACGTCCCCGCCGGCGCGCCGCTGACCCGGTTCAAGCCCTCGCCGGACGGCACCCGCGCGGTGCTGGTGGCGGGTCCGGACAGCGGAGGCCAGGGCGGGAGCCAGGGCACGACCGGCCAGCCGGCGTCCGGCGCGCCGAGCCCCTCGCCCGCCGCCATGGTCTCGATCATCCGGGGCAGCGGCTTGCCGAAGGTGTCGTCGGACCCGTCCGCGCTGCTGTCCGACACCCTGGCCTCCGCCACCGACGCGGCTTGGGCGGACGGCCGCACCGTGGTGGTGCTCGGCGTCTCGTCGCGGAACTCGAACACGCTGAGGCTGTACAAGGTGTACTCGGACGGTTCGCAGGACTCGGTGATCAGCGATCCCGAGGACGCCCAGTCCGCCGCCAAGCACATCTCCGCCAGCACCAGCCTGATCAACGGGCGGTCCTCGTTGTGGGAGTTCAGCGACGGCGGCGACGCGAACACCAGCTACGTGTACTTCAAGGGGCGCGGCGGGGCCGAGAGCTACCAGGAGGTCGGGTCGAGTCCGGTCATCGCGACGGTGTTGCCGGACTGAGCCGGTTTTGGAGCCGGTTTTGGAGCCGGTTTTGGAGCCGGTTTTGGAGCCGGGTGGGTGCCGGGCGGGTGCCGGGTGGGCCGCGGCTTCCACTGGCGTGATCAACCGGACATACCCGATAATTCGTCCGCGCCGTCGCACGACGGGAGCCGACCGGCCGGGAGACGCGTCCGGTCGTACGAACGAATCTACGACCGGGGGGCCGATGGCGCTTGTCCGCCCGCTGTGGGCCGCACTGCTGGATCTCGCCGCGGAACGCGACTGCGGCGGCTGTGGACGCCTCCAGCCGTCCGGACGCCCGCTGTGCGGGCCGTGCGGCCGTCTGCTGGCCCACGGGGGACCCTGGCGGGCGCTGGCCGCCGTGCCTGGGACGCCGCGTACGCACGCGGTGGCGCGCTACGAGGATCCGGTGCGCACGATGCTGATCGCGTACAAGGAGCGCGGACGGTGCGACCTGCGGCGGGCTTTGGGTGGGGCCCTGGCCCGCGCCGTGGCGGCGACTGTCGACGGTGCCGGGAGGCCTCCCGCCGGGCCCTTGGCGCTCGTCCCGATGCCTTCGCGTCGTCAAGCGGTCCGCGAGCGGGGCGAGGACACCACCGCGCGCTTGGCGCGGGCCGCGGCGCGGGTGCTGCGCGAGGCCGGCGCCCCGGTCCGGGCGGTGCCGGCGCTGTGCCACGCTCGTGCGGTCGCCGACCAGGCCGGGCTGACGCGTGAGCAGCGGCGGGCCAACCTCGCCGGGGCGCTGCGGGTCCGCCGGGCGGTCCCCGGACCGGTCGCCGCCCGGTGCGGCGTGGTCCTCGTCGACGACATCAGCACCAGCGGCGCGAGCCTCGCCGAGGCCGCGCGGGCGCTGCGGGCGGCCGGGGTCCCGGTGCTCGGCGCGGCGACGGTCGCCGCGGCTCGCGTACGCGAATAGAGTAGAAATTCTGTAATTCATGACCGGCGGGTGTCCAGGATGTGAACATCCGTGGAATCCCGCCACCACCGGGTCCGAACTCCGGTCGAACGCCCTTCCGATCACTCGAATGGTCCAACAGCCCGCTCCGCGTCTTCCCTCCGGGCCGCAGCCGGACTAGCTTTCACCCATAGGCACTGGCCCGCGACAAGTGAGCAGGCGTGATGCGTAAGTTCCCGCACATATCCGGCCTCCCGCCGAGACGGCCCGTCCCTCGATGACGGCGACATCGTCCCCCTGACCTCCTTCTGTCGCAGCCGCGCCATCCGCAACTTCCGCCGGTTCCGCACCGGCTGTGACTTCCTCCCCTCCCATCGCCGGGCACGATCCGTCTCCGGCGTACGTTGGAGATCGACAAGAGAGCAGTACTCCGATCCACCCTCCCCGGAGGCGCCGCTGGACATATCACCTCCCCGACGCCGAAGCCGCAGGCCGCAGAGCCCGGCAGCAGATCTGGACGCGAGATTGGAGAACGCGCGTGGACATCGTCGTCAAGAGCCGCCATCACGAGGTGACCGACCGGTTCCGTCGGCATGTGATGGAGAAGCTGGCCAAGGTGCAGGAGATGGACGGCAAGGCCATCAGCCTCACCGTGGTGCTGGGAGAGGAGAAGAACCCCCGCCAGGCCGAGCAGAAGGACCGGATCGAGCTGACCCTGGACTGCCCGGGGCCGGTGATCCGCGCCGAGGCTTGCGCCGGCGATCCGTACTCGGCCCTCGACCTGGCCGCGGCGAAACTCCAGACGCAGATCCGCAAGGCGAAGGACCGGCGCAAGATCCACCGCAAGAGCAAGGCGGTCGCCGAGTCGATCAAGCATCTGCCCGCGATGGCGGACCTCCCGCCCGGCACCGAGCCGCTGCTCACGGCGGACGGCGCGTCCACGGACAACCCCGAGGTCGACCTCAAGCCCTACTCCGTCTCCGGCCCCTCGCAGGAGGGTCCCATGGTGGTGCGCGAGAAGACGCACTCCGCCTCGCCGATGACGCTGGACCAGGCGCTGTACGAGATGGAGCTCGTGGGCCACGACTTCTACCTGTACGTGGACAAGGACTCCGGCCTGCCGGCGGTGGTCTACCGCCGCCACGCGTACGACTACGGCGTGATCCGGCTGGAGCCTGGCGAGGTGAGCAGCGAGCTGGTCGGCGAGCCCTCGCTCATGAACGCCGAGGTGCGCAGCGCCGCGGCCAGTTCGCCGTCGGACCGGATGGCCGGCGCGCGACGCTGAGGATTCTCCGGCATTTTCTGTGGTTTTCGCGGCCGGAACCCCGGCCTTGATCCACAGCAGTACAGGACTCTGATCTCCTGGGACTCGTCGCGGGACCGGGGCCGTCCCGGTCCCGCGGGGGTTCCTCCGAGTGGCGATCACCCGTCCGGGTAATGTCAGGCCACCTCGCGAGGTGCCATCATGGTCCTGTGTCGGAAGCCATAAGAGTCCTCATAGCCGACGACCACACGCTTCTGCGCCGAGGCCTGGCGGTCGTCCTCGACACCGAGGACGACATCGAGGTGGTGGGCGAGGCGTCGGACGGCGCCGAGGCCGTGGTCAAGGCCGAGGAACTGGCCCCGGACGTGGTGATCCTCGACGTCCGGATGCCCGACACCGACGGCCTGGCGGCCTGTGCCGCGATCAAGCGCTCGGTCCCGGACGCCAAGGTCATCATGCTCACCTCCAGCGACGAGGAGGCCGACCTCTACGAGGCGGTCAAGAGCGGCGCCTCCGGCTACCTGCTCAAGAGTGTGCTCCCGCACACCATCCCGGACGCGCTGCGCGCCGTACAGCGGGGCGAGTCCCAGGTCAGCCCGTCGATGGCGGCCAAGCTGCTGACCGGGTTCGCGGCCCTGGCCCGCGGCGCCGAGGCGCCGTCGGCGCCGGTCCCGGCGGCCGCGCCCAAGCTCACCGACCGCGAGATGGAAGTGCTGAAGCTGGTCGCCACCGGCCGCAACAACCGGGAGATCGCCAAGGAGCTGTTCATCACCGAGAACACGGTGAAGAACCACGTCCGCAACATCCTGGAGAAGCTCCAGCTGCACTCCCGGATGGAAGCCGTGGTCTACGCGGTGCGCGAGAAGCTGCTGGAGATCACTTGAGATCCGCTGCTTGACATCGCGGGCACGGCCGCGCGTAGGTTCGAAGGCATGGACATCTCCGTGACGCTGCGGGACGCCGCCGACGGCGGAGTGATCGCGCGCACGGTGGTGGCCTCGGAGACCCTGCCTCCGGCCTTCGACGGCACGCAGATGCTGGAGGCGGCCGGCACGGTCTGGCGCGTGGTGCGCGCCGAGCCGGCCTTCCGCGAGGAGTACGAGCTGGTCGGCGGGCTGGAGCTGACGCTGCGCCGGGTGGAGCGGGTGGACGGCGACGGCTTCGCCCCGGCCGGCGACATCCCCTTCAGCATGTCCAGCATCAGCGACCGGCTCCCGGACCTCGCCGGCCCGTTGGACGGACGCTCGGTGCTGCTGGTCAAGGACGATCTGTGGCGCGACGTGGAGCTGGTCGGCCCGTTCGCCGCCGAGGCGGTCGCGGCCAATCTGGCGGCCATCCACCGGGTCCAGACCGAGTTCCGCTCCGGCCCCGGCTTCACGGAGATCCACCTGCGCGTGGACCCCGCCGAGCCGCTGGAGGGTGTCACCCTGACCGTGGAGGACCTGGCCGCGACGCTGGGCACCACCACCCATTTCGTCCGCCCGGTGGCCATCGAGGGCCAGGGCGTGGTCCGCGGCGGCTACGCCCTGTCCGTCACCGACGGCGTGCACGTCTACGGCCTCGTCGATCACGCGAGCCGGGTCACGGTGGCGGGCGTGCACCGCACCGGCATCGCCGACGCCGCGGTCGCGGAGGCGTTCGCGGAGCTGGCGCGGACGCGCGGGCTGCACCTGGTCGACTGGCGCGGCGGACTGCGGACGGATGACGCGGCGGTGCTGGCCGAGTGGTTCGGGGCGCCGCCGCAGCCCTTGTGGCGGTAGGGCCCGCGCCGGTCGGCCGAAGCCGGCAGCCGGGCCGTCAGGCCAACTCGGCCCGCAGTTCGGCCTCTCCGGTACCCGTCACCAGCTCGACCACCACGTTGTCGCATCCGACCCACGACGCCGCCTCGCGGAGCGCCTCGGCCATCGGCCGGGCGGCGGTCGGGGAGTCGAGGGACACCTTCTTGGCGATGAGCGTCTTGCCCTCGCGCTTGGGGTCCACCCGGCCGAGCAGCTTGCCCCCGGCCAGCAGGGGCATCGCGAAGTAGCCGTGCACGCGTTCGGCGGCCGGGGTGTAGGCCTCGATGCGGTGGACCATGCCGAAGATGCGCTCCATCCGGCCGCGTTCCCAGATCAGGGAGTCGAACGGGGACAGCAGAGTGGTCCGGTGGCGGCCGCGGGGGCCTCCGGAGGCGAGCAGGTCGAGGGCTGCCGGGTCCGCCCAGGCCGGCTGGGTCCAGCCCCGCACGGTCACCGGGACCAGACCGGTGCGGTCCATCAGCGGCTTCGCATCGGGGATCTTGAGGCGGTAGTAATCCGCCAAGTCGCCTATCGTGCCGACGCCCAAGCGCGCCCCGGCCAGGGCCAGCAGGCGGATGTGCGCCTCCTCGACGGTCAGCTCCGGGGCGTCGAGCACCGGCTTCGGCAGCGCCCGTTCGGGCAGGTCGTAGACCCGGCGCCAGCCGCGGCGTTCCACGCACACCACGTCGCCGGTGGCGAGCAGCTTCTCGACGGCGATCTTGGTGTCCGACCAGTCCCACCACTCGGCGCTCTTGCGCGCTCCTCCGAAGTCCGCCGTCGTGCACGGCCCCAGGTCGCGCAGCTTGCCGAGGACCGTCGCCGTGGTCTCGGACGAGGTCGCCATGCCCCAGCCGCCGTTCTCCCGCCTTCGGTAGTCCGCGCGGCGGTAGGCGAAGGTGGGCCACTCCTCGACCGGCAGGATGCAGGCCGCGTGCGCCCAGTACTCGAACGTCGACGCCCCGTGTGCCTCGTGGTTCCAGTACGCCTTCTCGACCGCTTCGCGGCCGACCGCGCCGAGCCGCGCGTACGGCACCAGTTCGTGGGAGCGGGCCAGGACGCTGATGGTGTCCAGCTGCACCGCCCCCAGACCGTGCAGCATCCCCTTCACCCCGGCTCGGCGGTCCGGCACGCCGATCATCCCCTGCGCGTGCAGGGCCAGGCGGCGGGCCTCGGCGGCGGAGAGTTCGGTGCGGGGCTGTGTCCTGCCCCCGAGCGGTACGGACGTCACCTTGGTCACGCTAGCGGTCGGCACCGACAAGTACGGAGGCCGGAATCCGCTAGCGCAGCTCTCCGGGCAGCACGTCGGCCAGCCACATGTCGGCCCGCCGTCCCCGGTGCTCGTGCGAGCCGCGCTGCTTCCCGACGATCGTGAAGCCGAGCTTCTCGACCACCCGCCGGGAGGCCGCGTTCCCGTCGAACGCCTGCCAGGTGACCCGGCCCAGCTCCAGATCCTCGAACCCCCACCGGACCACCTCGCGCACGGCCTCGGTGATGTAGCCGCGCCCGCGGGTCTCGGGGTTGGCCCAGTACCCGATCTCCGCAGTCCGCACCCCGCGGCCTTCGGAGAGCCTGCCGATCCCGCCGAGTCCGACCGCGCCGGCGATCCGGCCGGTCTCCTTCACGAGGGCGGCGAAGGTCGCCTCGTCCCCGGTGGCGAACCCCTGGGGGGTGAACTCGCGGACGAACCACTCCGCATCGCCGATCTCGTACGGTGACGGGATCGTCGTCCAGCGTTGGATGTCGGGGTCCTGGCAGATCTTGAAGACGGCGGGTATGTCGTCCTCGCGCCAGGGCCGAAGTACGAGCCGCGCGGTCTGCAAAGGGCCCTGGGGCAGCGGCGGAGCCGTCGGCCGGGAGGCCGGCGCGGGAACCGGCAAAGACCTTTCGCGCGTTTCCGGTACGTCCATCGCCCCACCGTAGGCGACCCGCGGCGGCCGTCTCCAGGGAATATGCCGATGATCATTACGGCGCGCTCTTCCCTTGGAGTGCAGCCCGTCGCATAACATGTTGGAAAAGGCGGGGCGGAGTCCTGCCTGCCAGGATTTCCACCCGGGCTTGGATCCGTAATCGAGGAGTTGTCTGCCGTGGCGCGTCTGTTCGACAAGGTCTTGCGGGCCGGTGAGGGGAAGATCCTGCGCCGCCTGGAGGCCATCGCCGACCTCGTCGAGGAGATCGAGGAGGACTACGTCCAGATGAGCGACGCGGAGCTGCGCGCTCAGACCGACGAGTTCCGCGCCCGCCTGGAGGACGGCGAGACGCTCGACGACCTGATGCCCGAGGCGTTCGCGGTGGTCCGCGAGGCCGCCAAGCGCACGCTGGGGCAGCGGCACTACAAGGTGCAGCTGATGGGCGGCGCGGCCCTGCACCTCGGCAACATCGCCGAGATGCGCACCGGCGAGGGCAAGACCCTGGTCGGCACCCTGCCCGCCTACCTGAACGCGCTGGCCGGCCAGGGCGTGCACATCGTCACCACCAACGACTACCTGGCCGAGCGCGACTCGTCCTGGATGGGCCGGGTGCACCGCTTCCTGGGCCTGAAGGTCGGCGTGATCCTGGCCAACATGACCCCGGCCGAGCGCCGCGAGCAGTACAACTGCGACATCACGTACGGCACCAACAACGAGTTCGGCTTCGACTACCTGCGCGACAACATGGCGTGGTCGCGCGACGAGATGGTGCAGCGCGGCCACTTCTTCGCCTGCGTCGACGAGGTGGACTCGATCCTCATCGACGAGGCCCGGACCCCGCTGATCATCTCCGGCCCGGCGGACCAGGCCACCAAGTGGTACACCGACTTCTCCAAGATCGTGGAGCGGCTGGCGCCGGACGTCGACTACGAGGTGGACGAGAAGAAGCGCACCGTCGGCATCCTGGAGCGCGGTGTGGAGCGGGTCGAGGACCTGCTCGGCATCGACAACCTCTACGAGTCCGTGAACACCCCGCTGGTCGGCTACCTGAACAACGCCATCAAGGCCAAGGAGCTGTTCAAGAAGGACAAGGACTACGTCGTGATGAACGGCGAGGTCATGATCGTCGACGAGCACACCGGCCGCATCCTGGCCGGCCGCCGCTACAACGAGGGCATGCACCAGGCCATCGAGGCCAAGGAGAACGTCGAGATCAAGGACGAGAACCAGACCCTCGCCACGATCACGCTGCAGAACTACTTCCGGCTCTACGACAAGCTGGCCGGCATGACCGGTACCGCGATGACCGAGGCCGCGGAGTTCCAGCAGATCTACAAGCTGGGCGTGGTGCCGATCCCGACGAACAAGCCGCTGATCCGCAAGGACCAGCAGGACCTGATCTACGTCTCCGAGGAGGCGAAGTTCGAGGCCGTGGTCGAGGACATCGCCGAGCGCAGCGCCACCGGCCAGCCGGTGCTGGTCGGCACCACCTCGGTGGAGAAGTCCGAGTACCTCTCGACGATGCTGCGCAAGCGCGGCATCCCGCACGAGGTGCTGAACGCCAAGTACCACGAGCGCGAGGCGGCGATCGTCGCCCAGGCCGGCCGCAAGGGCGCGGTCACCGTGGCCACCAACATGGCCGGCCGCGGCACCGACATCCAGCTCGGCGGCAACCCCGAGGACCTGGCCACCGCCGAGCTGTACCAGCGCGGCCTGGACCCGGAGGGCACGCCGGAGGAGTGGGTGGCGGCGCTGCCGGACGCCCTGGAGAACGCCAAGCGCAAGGTGAAGGCCGAGCACGACGAGGTCCAGGACCTCGGCGGGCTGTACGTCCTGGGCACCGAGCGCCACGAGTCCCGCCGCATCGACAACCAGCTGCGCGGTCGTGCCGGCCGCCAGGGCGACCCCGGTGAGACCAGGTTCTACCTGTCGCTGGGCGACGACCTGATGCGGATGTTCAAGGCCGGCATGGTCGAGCGCGTGCTGTCGATGGCCAACGTGCCGAAGGACGTGCCGATCGAGCACAAGATGGTGACCCGGGCCATCGCCTCCGCGCAGACCCAGATCGAGCAGCAGAACTTCGAGATCCGCAAGAACGTCCTGAAGTACGACGAGGTGCTCAACCGCCAGCGCCTGGTGGTCTACGAAGAGCGCCGCAAGGTGCTGGACGGCGCGGACCTCGAGGACCAGGTGCGGCTGATGATGGACGACACCATCGCCGGCTACGTCGACGCCGCCACCTCCGAGGGCTACGCCGAGGAGTGGGACCTCGACAAGCTGTGGACCGCGCTGGAGACGCTGTACCCGCTGTCGGTGACGGTGGAGGAGATCGAGGACGCCGCCGGCGGCCGCGACCGCGTCACCCGCGACGTGCTGGTGGAGGAGCTGACCGCGGACATCCGCGCCGGCTACGACGCCCGCGAGGCCCAGCTCGGCGAGCAGATCACCCGCGAGCTGGAGCGCCGCGTGGTGCTCTCGGTCCTGGACCGCAAGTGGCGCGAGCACCTCTACGAGATGGACTACCTCCAGGAGGGCATCGGCCTGCGGGCCATGGCGCAGCGTGACCCGCTGGTCGAGTACCAGCGCGAGGGCTACGCGATGTTCCAGGCGATGATGGACGCCATCAAGGAGGAGTCCGTCGGCTACCTGTTCAACCTCAAGGTCGAGGTCGAGGCGGTGAACCAGGAACCGCAGGCGCAGGCCCAGGCGCAGGCCACGGCCGACGCCCTGGGGGCGGCGGGCGGCCAGACCGTCCGGGGACAGGACACTGCGCCGCACCTGCACGCCAAGGGCCTGGACGCCCCGCGCCGCCCGGACCACCTGAGCTACACCGCCCCGACGGTAGACGGCGAGGGCGGCGTGATGCAGCGCGTGGAGTCGTACGCGGACTACCGCGGCGACGCCGCCCCGGCCGAGGACGCGGTCCAGGACGAGACCCCGCGCCGCCGCTCGTCGGGCAAGCGCAAGAAGCGCTGACCGCGGCAGCATGCTGAGCTGAATGGCTGACTTCCCCCGGGAAGTCAGCCATTTCGCTGTGCCCTGTGATCTTCTAAGGACTCGGTCAGTTCCTTCAGGGGAGGCGGTGGCGTGGCACCGGTGCGGTCGGTTCGGGCGGTCGGCACGGCCCAGGTCGGCACCCGCTGGCGCCGTGATAACAGGCCGGACTTCTCCGGTATCGCGGTGTGGCTGGACGCCGTGGCCGAGTTCGAGGTCGAAGACGAGACCCACCCCGCTCACGAAGAACCCGAAGACGAGCCGCATGCCGAGCCGGTGCCGTGGGTGGTGGACGCCGGCTCGCCGGAGTACGCGCAGGTGTGGCGGCCGCTGGCGGGAACCGGCCGGGAGCCGCGCCCCGGACTGTTGGTGTCGGTGGTGCGCGCCGGCGAGGTGGTCGCGTACCCGACGCCCTTGGCCGACCCGCCGGCCGGCGCCGTCGCCCGGGCGATGGCCCGGCTGAAGCGGCCGGAGCCGGAACCACGCCGTCCCGAGGTGCTGGCCGCCGAGCCCGAGTCGGCACCGGCGCCGCCCTCGGCGCCGCGTCGGCCGGCCGCACCCCGCAAGGATTACGGCGAAGTCAGGGCCCTGGTCGGCATGCTGGTCGAAGTCCTGGCCGGCCGCCGCGCCCCGGCCCACGCCGCCACCTGGGCCACGCCCGAAGTCCGCGGCAAGCTCCGCCTCCCGCGCTTCCGCCGGAACGCGACGCTCAAGTCGGTCCGCCTGTCCGACGGCGGCACCGGCATCGAGGCCCTGGCCCTCGTCCGCGACGGCGGCCGGACGCGGGTGGTGGCGCTGCGCTTCGATCGGGCGGACAACGGCCGGTGGCAGTGCACGGCGCTGCAGACGGGGTGACCGTCACCCAGCCCGCCGACGCACCGCGCCACCGATCGCGTCCTCGTCGCCGATCCCGTCCCCGACCTCGTCGTGCACCGTCCCGTGGCGTCGTCCGCGGCCGCGCACGCGGTCGCCGACCGGGGCGACCCGGTGCCGGTCCAAGGGCATTGAGAACTCCATCGCCAAGGCGGCCACGGCGAGCCAGGCGACTTCCCCCCAGCTGCGGAACAGGACCGAGCGGGGCTGCCAGCCGGGTCGGAACTTGGCGTTGAAGCGGTAGAGGGACTCCAGCATGATCCACGGGTCGAGGAGGTGGATCGCGCGGTAGGCGAGCCGTTCCAGCGGAGTGCGGCGGGAGCCGGCGTCCATGACGGGGCGGAAGGCCGCGAAGTTCAGGGAGATCTCGGTGACGCCGCGGTCGCGGGCCCAAGCCACCAGGTCGACGATCAGCCGTTCGTTCACGCCGTTGGGGCTGGTGGGGTCGCGGGGCATGACATCCAGGGACAGGGCCGTCGGGGTGCCCGAGGGGCGGTCGGCGCCGACCGGGTGGTAGCGCTGGAAGCCGACCGCCGTGCCGGCGGCGTCGTACGCGACGATCAGCAGGGCGTCCGGGTGGCGGGCCGAGGTGATGGCGTCCAGGTTCATCGCGAAGCCGTGCTCGGCGTGGCCCTTCAGCCAGCGCTGGTGGATGGCCAGCAGTTGGTCGGCCGCTTCGCCGTCGAGTGCGGTCTCCCGCAGGACCTTCGTGGTGATCCCGGCCTTGTGCGTGCGCCGCACCGCCTGCCGGACGTTCCGGATCGACCGTCCCTCCAGGGAGAAGCCCGCCACGTCCAGCATGACCTCGTCGCCGATGCCGATCTCACGCATCCCGTGCTCCCGCCACAGCGGCAGCAGCGCCTCGCGCGCGCCCAGCACGGCCGGGCGCCATCCACGCCGCCGGCACAGGGCCAGGAACTCGGCGACCGCCGCCTCCCGCGCGTCCGCCGCGCCGACCGGGTCGCCGCCGACGACGGCGGTGCCCAGGAACACGCGGTAGCCGATGGCGGCGCGGCCGTCGGGGGAGAAGACATAGGACTTGTCGTGCCGCAGGGCGAACGGTGCCAGCGTGTCGGAGTCGGGGTGCTGTACCAGGCGCCGCACCCGGTCGCGCTCGGTCTCGCCGCCCGGCCGCGGCGCGGGCGCCGGGGCCAGCACGCACGCCAGCACCGCAAGCAGCGTGATCCCGCCGAGCAGCGTCAGCCCGTGCAGGAACCACGACCGCCCTTCCAGGGTCATCGGCCCCGGGTTCGCTGTCAGCCCGTCGAACAGCTCCCGCCCCAGCCCCACCGGTGTCAGGGACCCGCTCAGGCGTCCGCGTTGCAGGAACAGCCCACCGCCCCCGACCACGAACGCCACGACGACCAGGCCCACGAACAGGTGGAACGCGGTCCGCAGCCGCGCCGGATCCGGCAGGGCGCTGAAGCGTGTCCGCGCCCCCCACAACGCCCACGCGAAGGCCGCCATCGGCACCAGCCGCCACGGCTGGTCCCAGGTGAGCAGTGACATGAGCGCCGACCACAGCACGGCCGCGGCGGTCAGGTACAGCGCCATCAGACGCCGTACGTGCAGGCCGCGGGCCAGCAGCAGGAGGGCCAGGCCGATGTGCACGGCGTGGCCGCCCGAGGGCGTCGCGCCGACGATCACGATGACCGTCCGCGTCAGCCAGGCCGGGGGACCGTCCATCGCGGCGTACCCGAACAGCGTCACGGCCGCCGCCAGAACCAGGGCGGCGAACGGCCACACGGCGAGCCGGTCCTCCGGGACCGTCACCCCGCTCCCGTGCCTCTCAGCCATGGGCAACAACCTCCCGTGACACACGAACGGCCCTCTCATGTCACGGTATTCCCGTCAGAAACACCGGCGCATCCGACATTCGGCTGTACTCGCCAGGAGGCGGGCGCTCTTCCGCCGTTAGAGTCGGACCGACGGACCACCCGGAGGGGAGTGACGCGATGGCCTCCACGGCGGTGCGCCGCGGCCTGGTGCTGGGCGGCGGCGGCATGCTCGGCGCGGCCTGGATGACCGGCGCGCTGACGGTGCTGTCCGAAGCCGTGGCCTGGGACCCGCGCGAGGCCGAGATGCTGGTCGGGACCTCGGCCGGGGCGGTGCTGGCGGCGCTGGTCGGCGCCGGCGCGTCCCCGGCGCACCTGCACGAGCACCAGCTCACCGGCCGCATCTCCGACGGCCCGCTGGCCGGCCTGGAGTTCGACTACGCGACCGCGGCCGGCGGCGCGCACCCCGAGCGCCCGCGCCTGCGCCTGGGCTCCGGGCCCCTGCTGGCGCGCACCGCTCGGCATCCGCGCTCGGTGCCTCCGACCGCGGTCATGGCCGCCGCCCTGCCGCCCGGGCGCGGCTCGCTCGGCGGCGTCGGCGACCTCGTCAGGACCCTGCCGGCCGACGGCGAGGGCTGGTCGCCGCACAAGGCGCTGCGGGTGGTCGCCCTGGACTTCACCACCGGCGAGCGGGTCGTGTTCGGCAGTCCCCGGGCGACCCGCACCCCGCTGGCCGACGCCGTCACCGCCTCCTGCGCGATCCCCGGGTGGTTCGCCCCGGTGGTCATCGACGGCCGCCGCTACGTCGACGGCGGCATGTGGTCCGCGACGAACGTCGACGTGGCCGCCAAGGTCGGCTTCCAGGAACTCGGCGAGCCGCCGCTCGACGAGCTCTACGTGCTGGCGCCCATGGCGGTCCGCGGCTACGACGGGCCGCCGCGCACCATGCTCGAGCGCGCCGTCCGCCGCTACCGCCGGGCGGTGACCCGGCGGATGCTCGCCGAGGTGCAGCGGGTCCGCGCCGAAGGCACCAAGGTCATCGTGTTCTGCCCCACGCCCGAGGACATCCGCGCCATCGGCTACAACCTGATGGACGGCGACCGGCGGCCGCACGTCCTGGAGACCTCTTTCAGAACCACCCTGGAACAGGTCGAGGCACAACGCACGATCCTCTGAGCCGGGCTCGGCCGCCGCGTCGCGGCCCGGGTCCGGCAGACGCCGAACCGCACGCGCGGAGGGGATAATGGCGCAATGCGCGTCTACCTTCCCGCGACCCTGTCCGCGCTCGCCGAGCTCCACAAGACCGGCCGTCTCAGCCCCGCGCCGCTGACGGCGTACGCGGTCACCCCGGCGCTGCGCGAGTGGTACACCGAAGGGGACAGCGAGGAGCTGGAGTACGCCGCCATGACCGACGCCGCGCGGGCGTCGCTGCGGCTGCTGGCCGACGCCCCGGACGCGCCGCGGCGCCGGGTCGTGATCGCCGCCGAGGTGCCGGACGCCCAGGCCGTGCCCCTGTACCACGGCTCCGAGCCCGGCCTGGTCCGGGTGTCCGCCGAGGTGCCGCTGTCCTGGGTGGCCTCGCTGCATGTCGACGACCCGGCGGTGCTCGACGAGGTGGCGCTGGCGGTGGTGCTGCTCGGCGCGGCCGAGGCCGGGGACGAGGACGCGGTGTTCACGGTGGACGGGATCGACGACCACGAACTGCTCTGGTACGCCACCCAGGAGCTGCCTGACCTGCTGGGTTGAGGCTCCGGCCGCACGCTCGCGGCAAAACCGGTTGGCGGTCGCCGATACCCTGGTGGGGTGACAGTGCCGAATGACCGCAAGCCTCTCCACCTCGTCTGGGACTGGAACGGCACCGTTCTGAACGACTTCGAGATCATCCTGCGCTCGACCAACGCCTCGTTCGGCGACCACGGCCTGCCCGCGATCACCGCCGAGCAGTACCGCACCCAGATCAAGATGCCGATCCGGGCCTTCTACACCGACATCCTCGGCCACGCGCCGACGGACGAGGAGTGGGAGGCGATGGACGCCACCTTCCACAAGTACTACGTCGCCTACGAGCGCGAGGCGCGGCTCTCCACCGGCCTGCCGGACCTGTTCCGGGAGTGGGCCGGCCGCGGCCACTCCCAGTCGCTGCTGTCGATGTACCACGACGACAAGCTGGTGCCGGTGGTCGAGCACCACGGGATCGCCCACCACTTCTCCCTCGTGCAGGGCACCAAGCCGCCCCGGCCGGCCCGCAAGGCCGAGCACCTGGCCGACCACCTGCGGCGCCTGGACGCCGAACCGTCCCGCGTGGTGCTGATCGGCGACTCCCCGGACGACGCCGCCGCGGCCCACAGTGTCGGCGCCCGCGTGATCCTCTACTCCGGCGGCTTCGCCGCCGCCGCGTCCCTGCGGGCCACCGGAGCCCCGATCGCGGACACCCTCACAGCCGCCGTGGCCATGATCGAGGAGCTCGCGGCCGAAGGCTGATGCGCGCGGGTACGTCGATCGGCGCAATGATCGGCGCAATGGTGTGGCGGCGGCATCCGCGCCGCGATGAGATGCGGATAACCCGGGCAGGCGATGCCGCCCACCCGCCACCCACCACCGCCCGTTGAGGAGACGCCACGCGTCGCAGTACCGAACGGGAGAGGAGCCTGCCGAGATCATGGCCGCGAACCAGCACGTCACCGGTGTCACCGTCGTCCCCGTCCCGTACAACGAACCGGTGCTCGCGTACCCGCCCGGCAGCCCCGACCGCGCCGCCCTGACCGCGAAGCTGGCCGAGCTGAGCGGCCTGCGGCACGACCTCACGGCGACCATCGGCGGGCACCAGCGGCCCGGCGGCGGCCGGCCGATCGACGTGGTCCAGCCGCACCACCACAAGGCTGTGCTCGGCACCCTGCACAACGCCACCCAGGACGACGCCCGCGCGGCCGCCGAGGCGGCCCGCGAGGCGGCCCCGGCCTGGCGGGCGCTGTCCTTCGACGACCGCGCCGCGATCCTGCTCCGGGCCGCCGACCTGCTCTCCGGCCCCTGGCGCGCGACGCTGAACGCCGCGACGATGCTGGGCCAGTCCAAGACGGTCGTGCAGGCCGAGATCGACAGCGCCTGCGAGCTGATCGACTTCTGGCGCTTCAACGTGCACTTCGCCCGGCAGATCCTGGCCGACCAGCCGCCCGAGAACTCGCCCGGCGTCTGGAACCGCGTGGACTACCGGCCGCTGGACGGGTTCGTCTACGCGATCACCCCGTTCAACTTCACCGCCATCGCCGGCAACCTGCCGACCGCCCCGGCCCTGATGGGCAACACGGTGATCTGGAAGCCCGCGCCCACGCAGCAGCTGGCGGCGCACTTCACGATGCGCCTGCTGGAGGCCGCCGGGCTGCCGCCCGGAGTGATCAACATGCTGCCCGGCGACGGCCTCGCGGTCTCCGAGGTGGTCCTCGCCGACCCGCACCTGGCCGGGATCCACTTCACCGGCTCGACCGCGACCTTCCAGCACCTGTGGCGGACCGTCGGCGAGAACATCGCCGCCTACCACGCCTACCCGCGGATCGTGGGGGAGACCGGCGGCAAGGACTTCGTGCTGGCGCACCCCTCGGCCGACAAGGCGGTGCTCAAGACCGCCCTGACCCGCGGCGCCTTCGAGTACCAGGGCCAGAAGTGCTCAGCCGCCTCGCGGGCCTACATCCCGCGTTCGCTCTGGGACGGCGCGGGTCTGCGCGAGGAGTTCTCGGCCGAGGTCGACGGCCTGAGCATGGGGGACGTCGCCGACCTGACCAACTTCCTCGGCGCGGTGATCGACGATCGGGCCTTCGCCAAGCACCGCCGGGTGCTGGACATCGCGCACAGCGACGACTCGATCCGGATCACCGCCGGCGGCACCGCCGACGACTCGGTCGGCTACTTCGTGCGGCCCACGGTGCTGGTCTGTTCGAACCCCGAGCACGAGATCTTCTCCACCGAGTACTTCGGCCCGCTGCTGTCGGTGTACGTGTATGACGACGCCGACTACGAGCGGGTGCTGCACGGCGTGGAGCACGTCACCCGCTACGCCCTCACCGGCTCGATCATCGCGCGGGACCGCGCGGCGGTGGCCGAGGCGATGAGCGTGCTGCGGTTCGCGGCCGGCAACTTCTACGTCAACGACAAGCCGACGGGCGCGGTCGTCGGCCAGCAGCCGTTCGGCGGGTCGAAGGGCTCGGGCACCAACGACAAGGCGGGCTCGCTGCTGAACCTGCTGCGGTGGACCTCGAAGCGGTCGATCAAGGAGACGTTCGTGCCGCCGACCGACTACCGGTACCCGTCGATGGGCTGAGCCGGTCCACGCCGCCGGCCACGGTCCGGCCGGCAGCCGCCTCCGAAGGGATCCGCGAAGTCCCTCACCGCCAGGCCGTGGAAGCCTGCTTCGCCAGGCCGACCACCGAGCCCAGGAAGTCGGCGATGGTCTCCAGCTGCCCGGTGTCGTATTTGTCGAGCATGGCGGTCGCGGACGTGTTCATCCCGGCGAACAGGCGGATGATCTCGCCGACCCGCTCGCGCACCGGCTGGATCAGCACCACGCGGCGGTCGTCGGGGTCGCGCTCGCGGGTGACCCAGCCCGCCTTCTCCAGCTTGTCCAGGATCCCGGTCATGGTGGCGGGGTGCATGCCCAGGCGCTGACCGAGCGCCTTGGCGCTCATCGCGCCGTCGCGCATCAGCACGTCCAGCGCCTTCATCTCCACGTCCCGCAGCCCCACCTGCTCGCCGGCCCGCAGGTTGAGCACCGTCATCACCACGCCCAGCTCCCGGATGCCGTCGGTGATCCGGTTCATGGTCCGGCGTCGCTCGCGGGAGGCCGCGGCGTCGGTGGATGATACGGAACTCATATGATACCTTCTTCGTATCGTACGGAACTCAAAGTAATCGTACCCGAGGGGGTCTGGCGTGTCTGCGTCCTTCCTATCAACCGGCAGGGGAAAGCTCATCCTGCTGCTGCTCTGCGGCGTCGCGTTCCTGGACCTGGTCGACGCGTCGATCGTGAACGTCGCGCTGCCCTCCATCCGCAAGGACCTTGACTTCGACACCCAGGGACTGCAGTGGGTGCCCAGCGGCTACCTGCTGACGTACGGGGGTTTCATGCTGTTGGGCGGCCGGGCCGCGGACCTGTTCGGCCGGCGCCGGGTGCTGGTCGCCGGGACCACGGTGTTCGGCGTCGCCTCCCTGGCCGGCGGCTTCGCGAACACCGCCGGGCTGCTCGTCGGGGCCCGGCTGGTGCAGGGCGTCGGGGCGGCGCTCATGATGCCCGCCGCGTTGTCGCTGCTCACCACCACGTTCAAGGAGGGTTCGGACCGCACCAAGGCGTTCGGTGCGTGGGGCGCGGTGGCCGGGCTGGCCTCGGCGGTCGGCGTGCTGGCCGGCGGTCTGCTCACCGACGGGCCGGGGTGGCGCTGGGTGATGTTCGTGAACCCGCCGGTCTGTGTCCTGATCCTGGCCGGCGCGTACCGGATGTTCGAGCCCGAGGACAAGCGCGTGTCGCTGAAGGGGCTGGACCTGTTCGGTGCGTTCCTGGCCACGGCCGGGATGCTGCTCCTGGTCTTCGCCCTGGTCAAGGCGCCGGATCAGGGCTGGGGATCGAGCCGGACGGTGCTGGAGCTGGCCGCGGCGGGCGTGCTGCTGGTGGTGTTCGTGGTCAACGAGCGCTTCACCGGCGACCCGCTGCTGCCGCTGTCGATCTTCCGGATCCGCGGTCTGGCCGCGGCGGACGTCACCCAGCTGGTCAGCGTCGCCGGCTTCATCTCCATGTTCTTCTTCCTCACCCTCTACATGCAGAACGTGCTCGGCTACTCGCCGATCCGCACCGGCCTGGCCTACCTGCCCGTCACCGGCGCGGTCGGGATCGGCGCGGGCATGGCGCCGAAGCTGGTGGCCAAGGTCGGCACCCGGCCGGTGGTGGTCGTCGGCTCGGTGATCGCCTCCACCGGCATCTTCCTGCTGTCGCGGCTGAAGGTGGACGGCGGCTTCGTCAGCGGCCTGCTGCCCGGGATGGTGGTCATGGCGATCGGCCTCGGATTCGTCTTCGTGGCGATCACGACGGCGGCCAACGCCGGCGTGCCGCACCACCAGGCCGGCCTGGCGGCGGCGCTGCTGAACGCCTCCCAGCAGGTCGGCGGCGCGCTGGGGCTGGCGATCTTCTCGGCGGTCTCCACGGCGCGGGTGAACCACCGGCTGGCGCACGGTGCGACTCCGCCGGCGGCGTTCACGTCAGGGCTTTCCCGGGCGTTGTTCGCCTGCGCGGTGGCGGTGATGTGCGGCGCGGTGATCGCCCTGCGGACTCGCAACGTGCACAGCGAGGCCGAGGCCGAAGGGCTGGCCGAAGTGGAGAAGCTCGTCGCGGTCGGCTGAGGCCGGAGAAGTCGCGGTAAGACGGTGAGGTCGACGGCGAAACGCAAGAGCCCGAAGTCCCTGCGGTAGCGTCTGCTATCGTAGAGATTTCGGGCACACAGATATAACCACCTGATGGTTATGCCCCGAATCTAGAATGTCGGGAGGCGTTTTGTCAAGGGGTACGGACGAAATCTTTCATGAGCAGCAGTACCTGAACCTCTTGTACGCCCGCCTCGACGCCCTGCGCGTGCGGGCCGGGGACCAGCTCGCCGGAGTCCTGCGGACCGAGCACGGCGGCACCCAGCAGGCCCGGACCGAGCGCGACACGTTCGCCACGGCCGGCGCCGGGCGGCTGGCGCAGCTGGACGCCGCCGAGGAAGGGCTCTGCTTCGGGAGGCTCGATCTGGACTCCGGCGAGCGCCGCTACATCGGCCGGATCGGGATCCTCGACGACGACGGCGACTTCGAGCCCCTGCTGCTGGACTGGCGCGCCCCGGCGGCGCGGCCGTTCTACGTGGCGACCTCCGCCGCGCCCCAGGGCGTGCGGCGGCGGCGCAGCATCCGCACGCGGTTCCGGACCGTCGTCGGGCTCGACGACGACGTGCTGGACCTGGACGTGGCGGTCGACGGCGAGGACTCCGGGCTGGTCGGCGAGGGCGCGCTGCTGGCCGCGCTGACCGCCGGGCGCACCGGCCGGATGCGCGACGTGGTGGAGACCATCCAGGCCGAGCAGGACCACGCGATCCGGTCGGAGCTGCGCGGTGTGCTGGTGGTCCAGGGCGGTCCCGGGACCGGCAAGACCGCGGTCGCGCTGCACCGGGCCGCGTACCTGCTCTACACCTACCGCGAGCGGCTGGTGAAGCGCGGGGTGCTGATCGTCGGGCCGAACCCGACGTTCCTGCGGTACGTCTCGCACGTGCTGCCGGCGCTGGGGGAGACGAGCGCCGTGCTGGCGACCGTCGGCGAGCTGTTCCCGGGCGTGCGGGCCTCCCGCGTGGACGCGCCGGAGGTCGCCGAGGTGAAGGGCCGCGCGGTGATGGCGGACCTGATCGCCGGCGCGGTGCGGGCCCGCCAGCGGGTGCCGGAGGACGCGCTGGAGGTCGTGTACGAGGGCGTGAAGTACCGGCTGGAGCGGGAGACCTGCGTCGCGGCGCGGGAGGCCGGGCGGACCGCGCACCGGCTGCCGAACTTCGGGCGCCGGGCCTTCGCCGAGCACATCATCGACGCGCTGGCCGGACAGGTCGTGGACCGGCTGAACGACGACCCGCACCGGCAGGAGACGCTCGCGCTGGTCAACCTGATCGCCGCCGAGCTCGGCGAGGAGCCGGCGGACATGGCCGACGGCGTGTTCCTGGGCCGCGAGGACCGGACCCGGGTCGCGGAGGCGCTGGCCGAGGAGCCGAGCGTGCAGGAGGCGCTGGACTGGCTGTGGCCGCAGCTGACGCCGCAGCGGCTGCTCGCCGAGCTGTTCGCGACGCCGGAGCTGCTGCGTGAGGCCGCCGACGAGGCGGCCGGGCTCGCGGGGGCCGCGGACGGCGCCCCGGTGCTGACGGACGCCGAGCTCGATCTGCTGCTGCGCACCCCCGGCGGCTGGTCCGCGGCCGACATCCCGCTCCTGGACGAGGCCGCGGAGCTGCTCGGCGACGTCGACACCGCGGCGGCCGCGCGGCGCGCCGAGGCGGCGCGGCGGGCCCGGATCGCCTACGCGCAGGGCGCGCTGGAGGTGGCCGAGGGCTCGCGGTCGATCGACCTGGAGGACCCGCGCGAGGAGATCGTCACCGCCGTGGACCTGGTCTCGGCCGAGATGCTGGCCGAGCGGTTCGAGGAGGAGGACGCGCGCAGCGTGGCCGAGCGGGCCATGGCCGACCGGACCTGGACCTTCGGGCACGTCATCGTGGACGAGGCGCAGGAGCTGTCGCCGATGGCCTGGCGGCTGCTGATGCGGCGCTGCCCGGCCCGGTCGATGACGCTGGTCGGGGACGTGGCGCAGACCGGCGACCCGGCCGGCGCGGCGTCCTGGGCGGAGATGCTGGCCCCGCACGTCGAGGACCGGTGGCGGCTGGCGGAGCTGACGGTCAACTACCGCACGCCCGCGGAGATCATGGCGGTGGCGGCCGAGGTGCTGCGCCGGATCGATCCGGGCCTGACGCCGCCGCGTTCGGTGCGGTCCAGCGGTGAGGAGCCGCGCAGGGTTCCGGTGCCGGCGGCTGAGCTCGTCGAGCGGGTCGCCGAGCTGGCGGCCCGGGAGGACGCGGCGCTGGCCGCCGGGACCGGCACCGACGGGGGCGACACCGGGCGGCTGGCGGTGCTGGCCCCGGCCGAGCTGGCGGCGGACGTGGCGGCGGCGGTCGCCGCGAAGCTGCCGGACGCCGGGTTCGGCCAGGACCCGGACCTGGAGCGGCGCACGGTCGTGCTGCCGGTGCGGCAGGCCAAGGGCCTGGAGTTCGACACGGTGCTGGTGGTCGAGCCGGACGCCGTCGCCGCCGCCGATCCGCACGGTGAGAACGACCTGTACGTCGCGCTGACCCGGGCCACGCGCCGACTCGTGATCGTGGAGTCCGAGGACTGACACGAGGACTGACGCGAGGACTGACACCCGTTCGCTGTGCGCGCCGCCGCTCGGTCCGTGACGGCGCGCACAGCACCACGGCCGGCGGCCTCCCCGGCGTCTATGCTCGGCGGCATGTTCGCTGTGAGCGCCGTGCGCATCGACCCCAAGGACCCGCTCTCCGGCCTCGAACTCGGGGAGCGCCCCGAGCCCGCGCCGCGGCCCGGCTGGACCGTCGTCACGGTGAAGGCGGCGGCCCTGAACCACCACGACCTGTGGACCCTGCGCGGCGTCGGCATCACCGAGGACAAGCTCCCGATGATCCTGGGCTGCGACGGCGCCGGCGTCACCGAGGACGGCACCGAGGTCCTGATCCACTCGGTGATCGACCCCCGGGACGGCGAGCCCTCGATCCTCACCGAGGCCTACGACGGCACCTTCGCCGAGCGGGTGCTGGTCCCGACCGCCAACCTGGTGCCCAAGCCCGCCGCGCTGAGCTGGGAGCAGGCGGCGTGCCTGCCGACGGCCTGGCTGACCGCGTACCGGATGCTGTTCCGCAACTCCGGCCTGCGCCCCGGCGACACGGTCCTGGTCCAGGGCGCCGGCGGCGGTGTGGCGACGGCGCTGATCGTGCTGGCCCGCGCGGCCGGGTTCCGGGTGTGGGCGACGTCCCGCAGCGAGGAGAAGCGCGCCCGGGCCCTGGAGCTCGGAGCGCACGCGGTGTTCGAGTCCGGTGCGCGCCTGCCGGAGCGCGTGGACGCGGTGATGGAGACGGTCGGCGCCGCGACCTGGGCGCACTCGGTGAAGTCGCTGCGCCCGGAGGGCACCATCGTGATCTCCGGCGCCACCTCCGGCGCGATGCCCCCGGCCGAGCTGACGCGCATCTTCTTCCTGCAGCTGCGCGTGGTCGGTTCCACGATGGGCTCGCTGGACGAGCTGAAAGCGCTGGTGCGGATGTGCGAGGCGACCGGCGTGCGGCCGGTGGTCGACTCGGTGTCCCCGCTGGCGCAGGCGCGGGCCGGGTTCGAGCGGATGGAAGAGGGCGAGGCGTTCGGCAAGATCGTCTTCACGCTCTGAGACGCGACGGCTAGGCGGGCGGGGCGGTCCGGTAGACGCTGCGGATCGCCCTGATGTCCGGCGCGACCTCGAACACTGAGGCCGGGACGTCGACGGCGAGGGCGGACAGCTCCCGCTTGACGCGCTTCGCGATACCGTTGCCGAGCATGAAGCGGGTCGGGGTGGCGGCACGCTGGGCGCCGTCGAGCAGGCGGAGCGCGCCGCGGCTGCCGATCTCGGTGTGGCGCAGGTCGAGGTAGCCGAGGCGGTGCCGGCCGGTGAGTGCTTCGGCGACGACAGCGGCGCCCGCCTCATCGAGCAGGTTGTCCGCGGCGCCCAGCACCGCGGCGGCCTTCACCCGCGCCGCGTCGAAGAGCTCGACACCCGCACCGGCGGCCGCCGCTATCAGCTCGGCCAGGGCCGCCGGACCGATGCCGTTGCTCGCGACCGACAGCCGCCGCAGGACACCCGCCGGTGCCCCCCGCAGAGCCTCGGCCAGCACGCGCGCGCCCGGATCGCCGAGGAACGCCGCCGACATGTAGAGCTCTGTGACCGCGCCGGCCGCCAGCAGCCGCGCCACCTCGCGGGCGCCGTCGGGCCCGAGCCGGTTGCCGCTCAGGTACAGCCGCTCGACGGCGTGGGCCCCGTCGCCCGCCTCGATCATCGCGTCCACCAGCACGGCGACGTCCCCGACCGCCATCCCGGTCTGCGTCAGGTCGATCGTCCGCAGCGCGGCTCCGGCGCGCACCGTCTCGGCGACCGCACGCACGCCGTCCGGGCCGACGGGGTTCCGTTTCAGCCAGAGCGCCTTCACCACCCCGGGCGACGCGATCAGCCGGCCCGCGATCTCGCAGACCCCGCCGCCGCCGATGTCGTTGCAGCCCAGGTACAGCGTCTCCACCTTCGCGGCCACCGCCTTGGGCGCGACCGCCGCCGCGCCGCCGTCCCCGAGGCCGTCGGTGCCGAGCAGCAGATGCTTCACCGGCCCGCCGCCCTCGGGCAGGGCCTCGGCGACCGCGGCGGCGCCGAGCGGCCCGAGGTCCTGCTTGCACATGTCCAGGCGGCCGTCCGGCAGGGCGGTGCCGGACGGGAAGTCGGTGCGGGCACGGACCGCCTCGCCGCGGCGGAGCCAGGCCAGGACCGGCGCCAGCTCCTCGGGCGGCCGCGGCTCGAAGCCGGTCACCACGCCACCGCCCGGTAGTCCTTGAGGAACACGCCGAACAGCGGTGCGCCGCCCTCGCCGCTGACGATCGGGTGGTAGATCCGGGCCGCGCCGTCGACGATGTCCAGCGGCGTGCGCCAGCCGGTCCGGGCGTGGCGGGCCTTGGCCGGCAGCGGCTTCTCGTCGGTGATCCAACCGGTGTCGACGCTGCTCAGGTAGACGCCGCGGGCCGCCAGCGCCTCGGCGCTGGTGCGGGTCAGCATGTTGAGAGCGGCCTTCGCCATGTTGGTGTGCGGGTGCCCCGCTGTCTTGTTCCGCACCTCGAAGCGGCCCTCCACGGCCGTGACGTTGACGATGTACCGCCGCGGGAAGGGCGAGCCGGTCAGCAGCGGCAGCAGCCGGTCGGCCAGCAGCGTGGGCGCGATCGCGTTCACGAGGTGGACCTCGAGCAGCTCGACCGGGTCCAGGTCGCCGAGTTCGGCCGACCACGAGTTGCGCGGCGAGGGATCGGGCAGCAGCCCGTTCTCGTCGACCCCCGCGAGCGACTCGGAGCTCTGCGAAGCGGGGGAGGCGCGCACCTCGCGGTACCCGGCGATCGGCGCCAGCTCGCGCGGCGGGCCGACCGCGCCCAGCTCCGCCGCCGCCCGCCGCTCGGCCGCGACCAGCGGCGCGTAGGAGGCCTCGGGCCGCCGCACCGTCTGGGCGGCGTTGTTGATCAGGATGTCCAGCGGCTCCCCGGCGGCGAGCAGGTCATCGCAGAGTTCGACCACCTGCCGCGGATCGCGCAGATCGAGGCCGGTGACGGTGAGCCGGTCCAGCCACTTCGGGCTGTCCTCGACCGCCCGGAAGCGGCGCACGGCGTCGTGCGGGAACCGCGTCACCACCCGCACCGCCGCCCCGTCGCGCAGCAGCATCAGCGCCACCTGGAAGCCGATCTTCACCCGGCCGCCGGTGACCAGCGCGCGCCGGCCGTCCAGCGGCGTGCGCGCCGAGCGCCACGCCAGGTTCTCGGCCGCGCACTCCGGGCACAGCTGGTGGTAGAACGCGGACACCTCGCCGTATTTCCGCTTGCAGACGTAGCAGCGCCGCTGGCGGGACAGGACACCGACCGCCCCGGTGTTCTCCGGGAGCGGGGTGTCCTCCCGGCGGTCGGGCGCCCCGGTCGTCGTGGCCGCCAGCAGCTCGCGGTCCGCCGCCTCCCGCCCCAGCCGCCGCTCGCGCTGGCGCTGCTTCCGGCCGTCGCGGATCAGGGACTCGGCGACCCGCTCCACTCGCAGCCGCACCGGATCGTCGGCGGGCAGCGTGGCGAGCGCGGACAGCGCGCGGCTCAGCTCGTCCGCGTTCATGTCTCAGCCCCCTGTCCCGCTCCCGCCCCGTCCATCGTGACAGTGGCGGTGGCGGTGGCGGTGACATCGGTGGCCCCGGCCGGATTCGAACCGGCGTTCCCCGCGTCGCTTGTGTCGTTCAGAGCGGTGCGCCTGCCTCTGCGCTACGGGGCCGCTCACGGAATCCTGGCGGAAGCCTGGCGTGCCCGGCAAGCCGCGAGGATGCCGACCCAGAACGCCTGCGCCTCCTCGGAGGCCCCGACCAGGTAGGTGGCGCGCAGCTTCGGCGGCAGATGCGCGGCGAGCCGGATCACCACCTCGCGCTGTTTCTGCAGCTGCGACAGCTCGGCGTTGGCGAACACCTGGTGCACCACGTCCGAGGCGTCGTCGCCCTCCGCGTTGCCGGCCAGGGCCCGGGCCAGCCGCTCCTCCCAGACGCCGACGTCGGCGGCCAGCTCCTTCAGGCCGGTGCGCTGCGATCCGGCCAGCCGCGCGGTCAGCGCGCCCAACGGCACCGGCGCGTACTCGCCGTCGCCGAGGTAGACCAGGCCGTGCTGCAGCGGCAGGCCGCGGCCGTGCAGCCGGATCAGCCGCTCCAGGGTGCGCTTGGTGATCCAGGCGCGGCCCTCGTCGTCGATGTCGTTCTTCCACCACTCCAGCACGGTCTCGGCGACCGAGCCGTAGCGGGCGATCAGCCACTCGTTGGCCGGGATGTCCTCCGGCGTGATGTCCAGCGAGGCGGTGAACCGGGTGGCCTGCGCGATGTTGTTGCGCGAGACCAGCAGTTTGCGGCCCACGTGGTAGGGCGGGTTCTGCAGGGCTATCTGGGCCCGCAGGTTCCGGATCGGCCGGCCGGCCACCGACCACTCCTGGGTGATCTCCATCAGCCGGGCGAACGCCGCCTTGTCCTTCGGCCGGTTGTACTCGTCCCAGACCACGACCTTCGGCTCGTCGCCGGTGAAGCCGGCGGCCAGCAGGTTGTCGAGGGTGCCGTCGGGGGAGGGGACCGGCGCGCACAGGTCCTCGACGCTGGTCACCGGCAGCGAGAAGTACAGCGGGTCGCGGCGCAGGCCCTCCTGCACCATGGCGCGCACCAGCTCGGTCTTGCCGCAGCCGGGCGGGCCCTGGACCAGCACCGCCCAGCGGTTCTTCAGCGCGGCCCGCACCAGGCGCCGCACCGGGTCGGCGACGGTGGCGCGGTTCGGCACGCCCAGGGCCGCGGCGATCGCGTCCAGGATCTCCGCGGTGCGGTCCACCTCCTTGGTGCGGCCGCCCTCGCCGGCCGGCAGCGCGAGCCGCAGCCGCGCGCCGTTGAGCAGCGGCAGGCCCCAGACCAGCGGGAAGCCCTCGGCGGCGTTGGCCAGGATGTGCTCCAGGGTGCGCGGCGACAGCAGCCGCCGGATCTCCGGGGGCTGCGACGCCCACACCCGGAACACCCCGGTCAGGTCGAACTGCCCGAACCGGCGCCGCAGCGCGTCCCGCCAGGCGGTGTCGTTGGCGGTGACCCGGATCGTCACCATCCGGTCCAGGATCGCGAAGTCGCTGCGGCGCGCCGCGGTCTCGGCCAGCGACTCGTTGTCGGCCAGGAACACGCCGATGCAGCCCAGCGCCCGCAGGTCGTGCTCGCCCAGGGTCCAGTTGCAGGCGATCTGCATCAGCTGCGACTGGATCGCCGGGCCGGCCTGCAGCGAGTCGTCGATCAGCAGCACGAACCGGCGGCCCGGCTTCAGCTGGCGCATCACCAGCTGCCGCAGCACCAGCTCGCCGCTGCGCGGGTCCCGCACCGGCGCGTTCACCAGCAGGTCGTCGGGCGCCAGGTTGGCCGCCGGGACGTAGACCAGCTCGGTGTCCTCGTAGGCGCGCCTGATGTGCGAGGCGAAGGTGGCGGTCTTGCCGATGCCGTGCTCGCCGAAGACCTGCCCGGTCTGGCCCAGGTCGATCATCGCGTCGATGAACGCCTCCAGCGCCGAGGGCCGCGCCGCGCCCTTCCCGTCGCCGCCGCGCGCGCCGGGCACCGCGGCCTCGGCGGGGTCGAGGCCGAGGTCCTCGTCCCCCGCGCGGGTGTGGTGCGCGGCGTGGTTCACGGTGTGCTCGCTCAACGGTCCCCCGTTCGTACCTTGTGACAGGCCATCTGCGGCGTGTGGTGCTCGGGCCAGTCGTCACCGTGTTCGGTGATCAGCCAGATCCACTTGTCCGGTTCGGCCGGCGTGATGTGCGGGGCGAAACCGTCGGTCACCATGATGACGGCGTCCAGCGTCTCGTCGAACACCTCCCCGTCCCGGTCCGCCGGCGTGCGGCCCTCCAGATAGTCCGCGACGACCTGGAAGCTGGTCCCGCCGCCGCCGACCAGCGACTGGCCGGGCTCGAACGGCGCCACCACGCCGTCGAACGACAGCCAGTGCGCCTCCACCCCGTCCAGCTGGCCGACCAGCGAGGAGATCCAGTCCAGGACCGGGTCCGGCATGGATCCGGAGGCGTCGACGGCGATCGCCACCACCCGCTTGTGCTCCCGGCCGCGCCGGGACAGGGTCGGGTCCTCGCCGAGCGCGGCCAGCACCGCCCCGCGCTTCTTCGGGTAGATCAGCCGCTCGCCCTCGGCCAGTTTGGAGGCCAGCACGTCCACCAGCCAGCGCTGCCACCAGTCCACCCGCCGGGTGCGCTGGGTCTGGCCGCGGATGATCCCGGCGCCCAGGTCGCCCCACAGCTTGGACAGCCGGTCGGTGGCGCCGTCGGTGCGGTCGATGAGGTCCAGCAGCTCCTCGCGCGCCGCCCGCACCCCGCGCTTGCCGGCCAGCAGCACGTTCGCCAGCACCTCGTTGCCGATCCGCTCGATGGTCTCCGGGTCGGCGAGCTCGTCCTGCAGCTCCTGGAGCAGCTCGTGGACGCACAGCGGCGGCGGCGCCGGCGGATCCTTCATCCGGCTCAGCTCGGTGTAGCAGCCCATGTCGGTCCGGATGAAGTCCTCGTAGTCGAACGGCTTCAGGCCCTGCTCGGTGAGGTCGGCGTGGTAGCGCCGGAACACGTCGCGCGGATCGATGCCGGTGGACTCGCCGTCCACCCGCGGCAGCGCGTCGCGGCGCAGCCGGGTCAGCGCGACGTGGTTGATGGTGGACTCGATGGCGATGTCGAAGACCGGGTCCTCACGCAGCTCCGGCTCGGTGAACAGGTGCCGCTGGATCAGGTGCCGCGCCTCGTGGAAGAGCACGAACTTCACGCCGTCCAGCCCGAGCTTGACGAAGAACTCGGGGTTGAACAGCAGCAGGCAGGAACCGTCGCCGGAGGCCATGACCGCCGCCGTCTCGATGGCCGTCGTGGGGATCTGGTGGGCGCACTTGGAGTAGATCCAGCCGGCGATCGCCGAGGACTCCATCCCGAAGTCGACGAGCGCGGCCTCCTTCAGCCGGACCGCCTCGGCGATCGTCGCCGGGTCGGCGGGCCGCCAGTCGGCCAGCGCCCGGCGGTCGGTGGCGTTCACCGGCAGGCGGCGGGAGCGGCGGTCGGAATCGCCGGACTTCATGCGTCGTCGCCCTCCTGCGCGGTACCCTCGCGGACCGGACGGCCGACCGGTCCCCGGTGCAAGTCTCGTACGCCGCGCTCCGCCGGTCGAACCGTTTGGTCCACAGTCTCATTCCCGAGCCGGTGAACGAAGCCGTTCATAGGGCTGCCCCGGCCTCCAGCTCGTCGAGCAGGCCGTACAGCGACGCGCCGGTCTCCAGCATCCGCAGCCAGCGCCCGGGGTGCCCGTCGAGGAGCGCCCGGACCCGCTCGGCGGTGTCGGGCCGGGTGGGGTGGAAGGCGGCGTCCCAGGCCCTTGTGACGCGCTCGGGGTGCCGCGTCTCGACTCCCGCGGCCGCCGCCTGGAGCGGGGCGTCGTCGTGGGCGGCCATCGAGGCGCGGACGGCGTCGTGCATGCGCTCCAGGCTGCCGGCGCGCTCCAGCTCCAGCGCCCACACCGGCTCGGGCCCCGCGGCCTCGGCGAGCCGGGCGTACGCGGCGATCCGGCGATCGGTCTCGATCACGCGGCCGCCTCGCCGCAACACGGTGTGCAGCACCTCCGGCGACCGCGACTCCAGCGCGGGGAGCAACAGGCCGGGCTCGGCGTCGCGGGTCACCAGCCGCCGTATCAGCCCCGGATAGAGCCCTCCGGCCGCCTCCGACCGCACCACCGCCGCAACCCGCAGCTCCCGCGACGCCAGCGGATGCAGATACACCGCCGCCAGCACCTGCGGCTCCGCCGGCTCCCGGTCCGCGAGCCGCCACAGCGTCCCCCCGGTCGCCGCCGGGTTGCGGGCCGCGGCCAGCCGCATCGCCGGCGTGCCGTGCGGACCGAGGGCGTGGTCGAGGAGGCGGCGGGGAACCGGGCCGCGGTCGAGGATGCGGGTGAGGACGCCGAGGAGGGCTCGGGTCTCCCGATCGGGAGATGCAGCAGGCCGCTCGGCGCCGTCCGCCGGCCCGCCGGCCACCGCGGCGGCCGCCAGCAGCCGATCGACCACTCCCTCCGGCGCGATCTCCAGCAACACCGCGGCCGGATCGACCCCGCGCGGCCAGCGGTCGGCGCGCCGGGCCGGCAGGCCCACGCCGTCGTCGACCGCGCGGACCAGCTCGGTCAGGCTGTCCTCCCAGGCGCCGACGCGGGTCAGCACCTTGAGCCAACGCGCCGGATCCGGGCCGATCGCCTCGGCGGCCGCAGCGCGCAGGTCCGCCTGATAGCGCTCCTCGGCTTCGGAGGGAATCCGGGAGTTGTGCGGGGCGAAGCTGTTGTCACCCTTCGCCGTGTAGTACTCCGTCAGACCCGGCGGGACGGGGGTCGCCAGGGCCAGCACGGCCGACGCCGGGGCCGCGTACTCCATCACGTCGCGCGCGCTCAGGGAGCCGTGCAGCAGGCCGCGGCGCAGCAGCTCGCGCAGACCGAAGTGGCGGGCCGGGGGGTTCAGCTCGCGGGTGTCGACCGCGGCGCAGATCACGGCCGCGACACCCGGCCGCGCCGTCCAGTACACGGCCCGCGGATAGTGCTCCTCAAGCAGGACGCGCGCGCTCTCGGGGATGTCCTCGCGGGCGGACGCCTCATCCAGCCCGCGTGACGTCATCTGGGCGGCCTGCGTGCCCTCGTCACCGTCGCCGAGCACCTTCGCGAAGGACAGGACGCTGTCCCAGTCCAGGTCATAGTGCTGCGACGCGACGTTCGGGGCGGTCCACCGGTCCGCGTCGTCGGCCGGCGGCGGCAGGGCGTTCGACTGGGAGCGCTGGAGGAGATAGCGGAGGTTCGCGGAGGTGCCCTCGTCACCGAGGAGGAGAACCGCCTGCCACTGGCTGTACCGGTACTGCGAGTCGTCGGAGGCCGCCTCGGCCACCATCGCCCGCAGCCCGCCGGTCCACACATCGTCCAGCCGCCGGTGATCGCGCAGTGTCTGCAACGCCCTCGCGACGCCGGTCAGGCTGCGCAGCCGGATGCCCAGCGGCAGGGCGAACGCGGCCAGGTCCGGATCGTCGGCGAACAGCGCGGCGTCCAGCAGCAGCCGCTCGATCCGCGCCGGATGCGGATGGTCGTAGCCGGCCAGACGGCGCTCGATGCGGTGCACCTGCCTCCGTACGAACCGGTCGACGCCCGGCGCGATCATTGGCCGGCCGTCCGCACCCCGGCGGTCCCGCAGCACCGCGCGCAGAACCCAGTCCCGCGGACGCGGCGCCAGGTCGTCCCGGAACAGCAGCTCGTCCACCGCCGGATCGGCCAACCGGATCAGCGCCCGCAGCACGGCGTCGGGGTCCGCGACCGTCTCGTCCGCGAGCGCCCGACGCGTCAGGGCGAGCAGCGCGGCCGAGCCCTTGTCCTCCACCGCGCCGGTACCGCCGCCGTCCGCGGCCCGCGCCAGGACGAAGTCGCTCACCGCGACCCCGATGGGCAGCGCCGCACTCGCGACCCCCGCAGCCAGCTCCGCGTCCCCGAGGGCGCCGAGCACCGTTGGCACGTCGTCCCACCCCGCGTAATGCAGCGCGTCGATCAACCCTGCGACGATCACCATGGCTCCCTCCCGCACGCCATGATGCCGCACGGATACGACGGAGCGCGCCGGGGCATCGTGTCCCCGGCGCGCGCCGCCACCCCCTCGCAACCGGGACCGTCAGCCCCGGAAGATGTCCCGCAGCTCCCGCGCGGCGCGCTCCAGCACCTCACGGGCCGCGGCCAGCTGGTCCTGCGTCACCGGGATGTCCGGCCGCCGCTCCCGCGCCATGGTCCGGATCTCGTCGCGGAAGTGCAGGAACGTCGAGCGCAGCTCGTCCAGCTGCTCCCGGTCCGCCCGGTCGCGGCTGCGCCGGCCGGTCCAGTCGTCGACGCTGTCCTGCGCCACCCGCTGCCAGCGCGCGGCCTCGTCCTGCCAGTGCTCGCGCCACTGCGCGGCCCACTGGTCCTTCCACTGTTCCTTCCAGTCGTGCTGGGCGCGCTTCCACTCCCGCCACTCGTCCTTGCTCCACTGCGAGCGGTCGGCCGGGGGGTGCGTCGATGCCCTTTCGGAACCGTGGCGCTCGCCCTGGTGGCCTCTGCCCATGCTGCCGGCGTCGTAAGTGGGGCGCTTCGACGACTCCGAGCGGGCCTCCGCGGCGGCGGCGCGCAGTTCCTCCTGGATGTGGCGGGCGGACTCCTTGACCTCGTCGCGGATCTCCTCGGCGAGGCTGCTCACGGACTCCCGGATCTCGGCCTCCAGCGCCGCCATGTCGTCGGCGCGGGACTCCAGCTCGGCGCGGCCGGCGTCGGTGATGTGGTACACCTTGCGCCCGCGCTCGTCGGTCTCGTGCCGGATCAGGCCCTCGCTCTCCAGACGCGACAGCCGCGGGTAGACCGTGCCGGCGCTGGGCGCGTACAGGCCCTGGAACCGTTCCTTGAGCTGCTGGATGATCTCGTACCCGTGCTTGGGGCTCTCGGCGAGCAGCTTCAACAGGTACAACCGCAGCCGTCCGTGTCCGAAGACGGGTGCCATCTAAAGGTCCTCTCCAGCAGTGTCGTGTCCCCCGACGGCGTCGTCCGCGCCCGAGTCCTTCAGGCCGGGGTCGACGGCCCTCCTCAGCAGCGTCATGTCCCCCGACACGGCCCGGGCCCGCAGCCGGCCCGCCCCGGTGCCCAGCCGGCCGGACAGCTGCCGGGGCTTGGCGAACGGGATCTGCCGGCTGCCGAACCGCGCCTGGTCCTGCAGGCCGTCGAAGGTGGTGACGGTGCGTCCGCTCATGGTGGACATGTCCACGTCCAGGTTGGCGTCCTCGGGGGCCCGGACGATGACCGCGCCGGAGACCACGTTCAGGTCCAGCCGCGGGGCGTCGGTGCCGTCCTCCAGGTCCACGGTGATCGCGCCGGAGGTGGTGCCGGCCTTGATCGTGTTGCCGGCGCCGAGCGCCATCACGGTGATCGCGCCGGAGACGGTGTGCGCGCTCAGGTCGTCGGTGACGCTCTCCGCGGTGATCGGCCCGGACACGGTCTTGACGTCGGTCGGGCCGTGCAGCTGGGCCAGCGTGATCTCCCCGGAGACCCCCTGCACCCGGGTGCGCTCGTGCAGGTTCGAGACCACCAGCGGCCCGGAGACCACGGTGACGTCCACCAGGCAGTCCGGCGGCACCTGGATCGAGATGTCGGCCTCGATCCTGCGTCCGTGCATCAGCCAGCCCAGCACGTTGGGCTTGAACTCGCCGTGCCGCACGACCAGCTCGCCGTCCTCGTCCTCGACGACGACCGGCTCGTCACCCTTGATCCGGGTCACGTCGACCAGGGCCGCCCCGTCCTGGCCGGCCCCCACGACGTCGACCTTGCCGGAGGTGCTGACCACCTTCAGCCGGTGGACGCCCTCGAAGGCGAGCCGCTCCGGCTCGCGCAGCTCGTGTCTCGTCATCGCCTTCGGCCCTTTCACGATGTATCGCGTCTCTGTTGGAGACGATATATCGCGTTGCTGGACTAAGCAAGCGACGTGCGCCCGGCGCTAATCCTCCTCGTCGTCCAACCGCGCCAGCCAGGTGGCCAGCCGGTCCACCGCGGCCTCGAACTCCGGGTTCAGGTCGGTGAACGTGCGCAGTTGTTCGGCGAGCCAGCCCAGCGACACCTCCTCGTCCCCGCGCCGCTTCTCCAGCTCCTCGATCCCCCGGTCAGTGAAGTACATCGCGTCTTCCTCCTAGACGAAAGGGTGGGATCCGCGCCACGGCGCGGATCCCACCCAGAACCCTGCTATGCGATCACGGATGTCAGCCGGTGAAAGCGTCCTCGACCAGCTGCGCCTGCTCCACGTTGTGCCGCTTGGCCGAGCCCACGGCCGGCGAGGACGCCGCCGCCCGGGAGACCACGGTCAGGCCCCGGCCCAGCGCCGCCGGCAGGTTCATCGCGATGAACGGCCACATGCCCTGGTTGGCCGGCTCCTCCTGGACCCAGCGCAGGTCCACGTCCGGGCCGTAGGAGGCGAGCGCCGCGGCGATCTCGGCGGCCGGCAGCGGGTGCAGCCGCTCCACCCGGATGATCGCGGTGTCGGTGATGCCGTCCTTGCGCCGCTTGGCCGCCAGCTCCCAGTAGAGCTTGCCGGAGACCAGCAGCACTCGGCGCACGCCGGCCGGGTCGACCGTGACGTCCGGCAGCACCGGCTCGAAGCGGCCCGAGGTGAAGTCGGACACCGGCGAGACCGCGTCCTTCAGCCGCAGCATCGACTTCGGGGTGAACACCACCAGCGGCTTGTGCGCCGGGTTGTGCACCTGCCAGCGCAGCAGGTGGAAGTAGGACGCCGGGGTGGAGGGCATCGCCACCGTCATGTTGTTCTGCGCGCACAGCTGCAGGAACCGCTCCGGGCGGGCCGAGGAGTGGTCCGGGCCCTGGCCCTCGTAGCCGTGCGGCAGCAGCAGCACCACGCCGGAGCGCTGGCCCCACTTCTGCTCGCCGGAGGAGATGTACTCGTCGATCACCGACTGCGCGCCGTTGACGAAGTCGCCGAACTGCGCCTCCCACAGCACCAGGGCGTTGGGCCGGGCCACCGAGTAGCCGTACTCGAAGCCCAGCGCCGCGTACTCGCTCAGCAGCGAGTCGTAGACCGTGTACTTGGCCTGGTCCGGGGTCAGGTTGGACAGCGGGGTGTACTCCGAGGCGTTCTCCCGGTCCACCAGGACGTGCTGGCGCTGCACGAAGGTGCCGCGCCGGGAGTCCTGGCCGGCCAGCCGCACCGGCACGCCCTCCATCAGCAGCGAGCCGAAGGCCAGGGTCTCGCCCATGCCCCAGTCGATGGTGTTGTCGGTGACCATCTGCGCCCGCTTCTGCAGCGGCTGCAGCACCTTGGTGTGCGGGGTGAAGCCGTCCGGCAGCGAGACCTGGGAGTCGGCGATGACCTTGACCGTCTGCTCGGTGATCGCGGTCTCCACCTGCGCCGGGTAGGGCTGCACGTCCACCGCGAAGGTCGCCGACACCGGGGCCTTGGAGACCTCCTTGGTCTCCGCGAAAACCCGCTCCAGCTGGCCCTGGTAGTTGCGCAGGGCCTCCTCGGCCTCTTCCAGGGTGATGTCGCCGCGCCCGATCAGGGCCTCGGTGTAGAGCTTGCGGACGCTGCGCTTGGCCTCGATGAGGTTGTACATCAGCGGCTGCGTCATCGACGGGTCGTCGCCCTCGTTGTGGCCGCGGCGGCGGTAGCAGATCATGTCGATGACGACGTCCTTGTTGAACGCCTGGCGGTAGTCGAACGCCAGCTGCGCCACCCGCACGCAGGCCTCGGGGTCGTCGCCGTTCACGTGGAAGATCGGCGCCTCGATCATCCGCGCCACGTCGGTGGCGTAGATCGAGGACCGCGAGGAGGTCGGCGAGGTGGTGAACCCGACCTGGTTGTTGATCACCAGGTGCACGGTGCCGCCGGTGCGGTAGCCGCGCAGCTGCGACAGGTTCAGGGTCTCGGCCACCACGCCCTGGCCGGCGAAGGCGGCGTCGCCGTGGATCAGCAGCGGCAGCACCGTGAACCCGGCCGAGGCCTTGTCGATGATGTCCTGCTTGGCCCGGACGGTGCCCTCCAGCACCGGGTCCACGGTCTCCAGGTGCGACGGGTTGGCCGCCAGCGAGACCGTGATCGTCGAGCCGTCCAGCGCGGTGTAGGTGCCGGTGGCGCCCAGGTGGTACTTCACGTCGCCGGAGCCGTGCATGCTCTTGGGGTCCAGGTTGCCCTCGAACTCCCGGAACACCTCGGCGTACTCCTTGCCGACGATGTTCGTCAGCACGTTGAGCCGGCCGCGGTGCGCCATGCCGATCGCGACCTCGTCCAGGCCGGTCCGGGCGGCGTCGGAGAGGATCTCGCCGAGCAGCGGGATGGCGGACTCGCCGCCCTCCAGCGAGAACCGCTTCTGGCCCATGAACTTGACCTGCAGGAAGGTCTCGAACGCCTCGGCGGCGTTCAGCCGCTCCAGGATCCGCAGCTGCTCGGCGCGCTCCGGCTTGGCGTAGCCGTGCTCCACCCGGTCCTGGATCCACTTGCGCTCGTCCGGGGACTGGATGTGCATGTACTCGATGCCGATGGTGCGGCAGTAGGAGTCGCGCAGCACGCCCAGCACGTCCCGCAGCTTCATCAGCTTCTTGCCGCCGAAGCCGCCGGTGGCGAACTCGCGCTCCAGGTCCCACAGGGTCAGGCCGTGGCTGACCACGTCCAGGTCCGGGTGCCGGCGCTGCTTGTACTCCAGCGGGTCGGTGTCCGCCATCAGGTGGCCGCGGGTGCGGTAGGACTCGATGAGCTCCTGCACGCGCGCGGTCTTGTTGATGTCGTCCTCGTGCGAGGCGCTGATGTCCTGGACCCAGCGGACCGGCTCGTACGGGATCCGCAGCGACTCGAAGACCTTGTCGTAGAACCCGTCCTCGCCCAGCAGCAGCTGGTGGATGATCCGCAGGAAGTCGCCGGACTGCGCGCCCTGGATGATCCGGTGGTCGTAGGTCGAGGTCAGGGTCATGATCTTGCTGACCGCGAGCCGGGCCAGGGTCTCCTCGGAGGAGCCGGCGTACTCGGCCGGGTACTCCATGGCGCCCACGCCCAGGATCGTGCCCTGGCCCTTCATCAGGCGCGGCACCGAGTGCACGGTGCCGATGGTGCCCGGGTTGGTCAGCGAGACCGTGGTGCCGGCGAAGTCGTCCGGGGTCAGCTTGTTGCCCCGGGCCCGGCGCACCACGTCCTCGTAGGCCTGCCAGAACTCGCGGAAGTCCATGAGCTCGGCGCCCTTGATGCTCGGCACCAGCAGCTGCCGGGTGCCGTCCGGCTTCACCTGGTCGATGGCCAGGCCCACGTTGACGTGCGCCGGGGTCACCACCGCGGGCTTGCCGTTCTCGGTGGTGTACGAGTTGTTCATCGACGGCATCGCCTTGAGCGCCTGCACCAGGGCGTAGCCGATGATGTGGGTGAACGAGACCTTGCCGCCGCGGGCCCGCTTCAGGTGGTTGTTGATCACCACGCGGTTGTCGATCAGCAGCTTGGCCGGCACGGCCCGCACGCTGGTCGCGGTCGGCACCTCCAGCGAGGCCTCCATGTTCGTGACCACGCGGGCCGCCGGGCCCTTCAGCACCGCCGTGGTGGCGGCCGCGGTGCCGGCCACCGCCGGGGCGGCGGTGGTGGCCGCGTCCCGCGGGACCTGCACCGGGGCGGCCGGCGCGGCCGGGGCCGCGGGGGTCTCGGAGGAGGCGGCCGGGGCCGGTCGCGCGGGTGCGGCGGGCGCCGGAACGGCCGCGGCGGGTGTGGTGGCCGACGTGTCGGAGGTCACAGTCACTTCGGGGTTATCAACCTTCGCAACGGGGGCAAGAGCCTGCGCGGCGGCAGAGCTGTCCGTGGGCTGGTAGTCGTTGAAGAAGTCCCACCACGCACGGTCCACACTCTCCGGGTCGCGCAGGAACTGCTGGTAGATCTCGTCCACCAGCCACTCGTTCGGGCCGAACTCGGCCAGGGTGTGTCCCGGCGTCGAACCCGGGGTACCGGCAGTCTGATCGGTGGGTGCCTGCTGCGACGGCTGTGGCGACACGGCGGTTTCCGCCCTCTTCCGCGTGGGTGCGTATAGGAGTGCACAGCGTCCACGAACGGGTCGGAACGTGGACGTCATAGCGGTCATCCAGGGTACGCCGGTATAGGGGGTTCGTGCAGGCGCGCCTCGGGTTAGAGGCACTGATCACACCGGTGAACGACGGAAAATCCCTCCATCTGACTACGCCGCCTGGTCCGGAGTGACCAGATTCACATCCCTTCGGGTACCCGGATTCCCCCGGGTTACGGCAGATCGACGCGGATGACACATCCCGGCGAACCGGACGCCCCCGCCCCCGCCCCCGGCGCCCCGCCCGGGACCGCCGGCCCCGCGCCGCACTCGGCGGGTTCGGCCACCGAGATCCGGCCGCCGTGCAGATCCACCACCCAGCGGGCGATCGCCAGCCCCAGTCCGGTGCCGCCGTCGGCGGCCTGCCGCGAGCCTCGGTCGAAACGGTCGAAGACCCGGACCCGCTCGCCGGGCGGGATGCCCGGGCCCTGGTCGCAGACCTCGACCCGGACGCCCCCGGCCTCCAGCCGCCGGGCCCGCAGCGTCACGGTGCCGTCCGGCGGGGAGTGCCGCACCGCGTTGTCCAGCAGGTTGGCCGCCACCTGGTGCAGACGCTCCCGGTCGGCGCGGACCGTCAGCGAGGCCGGGACGACGTCGACCACCGTCTTCGGGCGCGCGCCGCCGCCCGCGCCGCTCCCGCCCGCGCCGTCGCCGCGGGCCAGCATCTTCACCGTGGCCTCCCGCGCCACGGTGCCCAGGAACTCCTCCAGCCCCACGTCCTCCCGGTCCAGCGCGACCGCGCCGGCGTCGATCCGCGACAGGTCCAGCAGCGTGGTCACCAGCCGGCCCAGCCGCTCGGCCTGCTCCAGGGCCAGGCGCATGGTCGGCGGATCCGGCTCGGTGACGCCGTCGACCACGTTCTCCAGCACCGCCCGCAGCGCCGAGATCGGGGTGCGCAGCTCGTGCGAGACGTTGGCGATCAGCTCCTTGCGCTGCCGGTCCACCGCCTCCAGGTCGGCGGCCATCAGGTTGAAGGCGGCGGCCAGCTGGCCCACCTCGTCCCGGGAGGTGGCGGTGGTGACGCGGCGGCTGTAGTCACCGCGGGCGATGCGCTCGACGGCGTCGGCCATGGACCGCAGGGGGCTGGTCATACCGTGCGCCAGGATCTGGGTCACGATCAGCGACAGGATCACCGCGACGCTGACCACGTAGCGCGCCTGGATGCCGGCCGACACGCCGATCGCGGTGAAACAGCCGGCCACCGACACCGAGGCGACGACCAGCACGCCGAGCTTGACCTTGATGCTGTGGAACCGGTCCAGCGGCCGGACCTCGCGCGCCCGGTCGATGACGGTGCCGCCGACCTTGCGGGCGCCGACGGTCATCTGGGCGCGCCGGCCGTGCAGGCGGTTGACGAGCGAGGGGAGGGGCCAGCGGCGGCGGGGCCGATCGCGGGGCGGCTGCCGGCCGGGACGGTCAGCTTGGTTTTGGTGATCCGGGTGATCCGTGTGATCCCGGTGATCCGGGTGGTTCTGGTGATCCGGGTGATCCTGGCCCTGGTGGCCCTGGTGGCCCTGGTAGTCCTGGTGATCCTGCCGTTCGCCTTGGTTCGGCGAGACCGCCTGGTAGCCGCCGCGGGCCGCCGCGGCCTGCTCGTGCTGGTGGCCGGTGTTCGTGCTCATGCTCGTCCGCTCATCCGGTCATCGCCCGGCCGGTTCCAGCGGCTCCTCGGCCGCGGGCTCGGCCTCCAGCGCGTACCCGACCCCGTGCACGGTGCGGATCCAGTCCGCGCCGATCTTGCGCCGTACCGCCTTCACGTGGCTGTCCACGGTGCGGGTGCCGGAGGCGTCCATCCAGTCCCACACCTCGGCCAGCAGCTTCTCACGGCTCAGAACCGTGCGGGGCTGGCCCGCCAGGCAGGCGAGCAGGTCGAACTCGGTCGGCGTCAGGTGTGCCTCGTCCTGCTCCCGGCCCGCCCCGGTCCGGACCCGGCGCTGTGCCGGGTCGATCTCCAGGACGCGGGGCCCGGAGCCGCCGACCGCCACGAAGCGCAGCGGGCGGGGCGCGCGCGGCGTGGAAGTGCCGGGCCCGAAGCCGGTGCCGACGGCGCTCTCGCCGTGGGCCGCGGTGGCCCCGAGCTCGGTGGCCCGCTCCACCCGGCGCAGCAGCGCGTGCACGCGCGCGATCAGCTCCCGCATGGAGAACGGCTTGGTCAGATAGTCGTCGGCGCCGGTGCGCAGCCCTTCGATCAGGTCGCTCTCGTCGTCCCGCGCGGTGACCATCAGCACCGGCACGGCCCGCTCGGCCTGGATGCGGCGGCAGACCTCCAGCCCGTCGAATCCCGGCAGCATCACGTCCAGCACGATCAGATCCGGAGCCTGCTCCTGCGCGATCCGCACGGCGGACGGCCCGTCCCCGGCCAGATGAGTGGCGAAGCCCTCGGCCCGCAGCCGCGCGGCGATCGCCTCGCCCAAGGTCGGTTCGTCCTCGACGACGAGAATGCCCACCCGTCTCCCGCCACCGCTCGTCGAGGAGACGCTTCGCGCCGCTGAATCACTGGTCACCGGATCAGAATAGGCAAGGGCCGGTCGAGGCCCCCGAGAGGTGACGCAACGCGCACATTTTCGGCACACGAGTGACGGGTGTGACAGATGCGACCGAGGTGACGAGCTTCAGCCCACCGCGTCCAGATCCCGGGCGTAGTGCTCGATCGCCGGCCGGTAGCGCTGGATCCACGGATCGGCGCTCGTCGCGGCGAGCGTCTCCAGCAGCGTCCGCATCGCCTCGTGGTGCTCGCCGACGTTGTACAGCGCCATCGCCAGGAAAGTCCGCAGAGCGTTGTCGTCGGGGAACTCGGCGAGCCCGGCGCGGAACGCCTCGACCGCCTCCGGATACCGGCCCAGGCTCCGCAGGGTGCTGGCATGCCCGAGCCGGGCGCCGCGTCGGTCGGGTTCGGGCAGGCCGGAGCCGGCGAGTGCGCGTTCGTAGAACGGCACGGCCTCAGCCTCCAGGCCCAGCACGTCGTGGACCCACGCGGTCTGATACGCGACCTCGGCGTCGTCCGGCAGCTCGGCCGACAGCGCGATCAGCAGCTCCCTGGCGTGCCGCCGCTTCGCCTCGTCGCCGCTCGCCCGCAGGGCCACGGCCTCGGCCAGGCGCGCGTCCCGGTCGCCCGCGGAGGTGGTCATGGCTGCGGGACGGTCGCGAGCTGGCCGGCGATTGCCTCGCGGTCCTCGGGAGGCAGGGCCGCCAGCGCCTCGCGGCACTTCGCCGCGTACTCCTCGCGCCCGGCCGCGTCGCCGAGCGCCGCGTAGGCGCGGGCGACGCCCTCGTAAGCCGAGGCCAGCGTGAAGTCGGTCCAGCCGTGCGCCTCGACCGTGGCCAGGGCCTGGCGGGCGAACGACAGGGACAGCGCGCCGTCGCCGAGCAGAGCCAGGACGTGGCCGACCTGCCAGTCGCCGATGGCGTGTTCGCGCGCGCCCCCGGCCTCACCCCAATGGACGCGGGAGGCGCAGGCGAGCAGCAACATCCGGCGGTCCTCCTCGGGGCTGCGGACCGGCTGGTCGATCAGGGCCCACGTCGCGTTGTAGGTGCGCTTCGCCATGTCGCGATGCCAGGCCGCCTGTTCGAGCTCTGCCGTCTCGTCGTCGGAGAAGACCGTCATGGGCAATATTCTCGCGACGCCCGGTGTTCACCGCAGCCGCGAGGCCCGGAGCCGTGCGCGGCGATAGGGTCTCGGAGGGACGACAGGCACGTCGCTAGGAGGACGCCCGATGACCGAGAAGCTCACCGAACTGCCGCAGTGGAAGGCGCTGGAGGCGCACCGCGCGGAGTTCGACAAGGTGGACCTGCGGGAGCTGTTCGACGCCGATCCGGGCCGGGCCGAGCGGTACTTCGCGCAGGCCGGCGACCTGTCGGTGGACTACTCCAAGCACCTGGTGAGCGACGAGACGCTGCGGCTGCTGCTGGACCTGGCCCGGGCCCGGGGCGTGTTCGAGCTGCGCGACCGGATGTTCGCCGGAGACAAGATCAACCTCACCGAGGACCGCGCGGTGCTGCACGTCGCCCTGCGCGCGCCGGCCACCGAGCGCATCGAGGTGGACGGCGAGGACGTGGTCCCGGGCGTGCACGAGGTCCTGCACCGCATGGCGGCGTTCGCCTCGCGGGTGCGCAGCGGGGAGTGGACCGGCGCCACCGGCAAGCGGATCAAGACCGTGGTGAACATCGGCATCGGCGGCTCGGACCTGGGGCCGGCGATGGCGTACGAGGCACTGCGCGCCTACACCAAGCGCGACATGCAGTTCCGCTTCGTCTCCAACGTCGACGGCGCCGACCTGTACGAGGCCACGTACGACCTGGACCCGGAGGAGACGCTGTTCGTCATCTCCTCGAAGACCTTCACCACGGTCGAGACCATCACCAACGCGACGTCGGCCAAGAAGTGGCTGCTCGCGGGCCTGGGCGGCGACGAGACGGCGATCGCCAGGCACTTCGTGGCGGTGTCGACCAACGGCGAGGCCGTGGCCGCGTTCGGCATCGACACCGCCAACATGTTCGGGTTCTGGGACTGGGTCGGCGGCCGCTACTCCTACGACTCGGCGATCGGCCTGTCCCTGATGATCGCCATCGGCCCGGAGCGCTTCGAGGAGATGCTCCACGGCTTCCACACCGTCGACGAGCACTTCCGCACCGCGCCGGCGGAGCGGAACCTTCCGCTGCTGATGGGCCTGATCGGCATCTGGTACCGCGACTTCTGGGACGCGCAGACCCTCGCGGTCCTGCCCTACTCGCACTACCTGTCGAAGTTCACCGCGTACCTGCAGCAGCTGGACATGGAGTCCAACGGCAAGTCCACGCGCCGCGACGGCGAGCCGGTGGAGTGGCAGACCGGCCCGGTCGTCTGGGGCACCCCCGGCACCAACGGCCAGCACGCCTACTACCAGCTCATCCACCAGGGCACCGCGCTGATCCCGGCCGACTTCATCGGCTTCGACCGGGCGGTCGAGGGCACCGACCCGTTCGGTCAGCAGGACGCGCTGATGGCCAACTTCTTCGCCCAGACCGAGGCCCTGGCCTTCGGCAAGACCCGCGAGCAGGTCGAGGCCGAGGGCGTCCCCGCCGCCCAGGTCCCGCACCGCACCTTCCGCGGCAACCACCCGACCACCACCCTCACCGCGCCCCGCCTCACCCCCTCGGTGCTGGGGCAGCTGGTCGCGCTCTACGAGCACAAGGTGTTCGTCCAGGGAGCGGTGTGGGACATCGACTCGTTCGACCAGTGGGGCGTCGAGCTCGGCAAGGTGCTGGCGAAGAAGATCGAGCCGGAGCTGTCCTCGGAAGCGGAGCTGCACCACGACTCGTCGACGAACGCGGCGATCGAGCGGTACCGGGCGGACCGGGTCGCCGGGAAGTAGCCGGAGCTTCCCCAGGGCTGTTCACACCGGGCCCGTCGGCGCCTTCGGGCGGCGGCGGGCCCGGTCGCGTCACATCAGTGTTCGAGGGCGTAGATCCGCACCGTCCTGCGGTCCGGCAGCGCCACCGCGAGGTGCTTCCCGGTCGGGTCGAACGCGGGCCGCACCGTCGGGCACACCTCGTCGGGCAACCGGCCCAGGTCGATGTCCGGCCACGCGACGTCCCAGAAGCTCGCGGCGCCCGCGTCGCCGTAAAACGGCGTGCCGACCGCCAGGCCGCTCGGCGCGAGCGACCACACCGGGCGCTGGTCGGCCAGCGCCGGCAGCGCACAGGGCGTGGACCGCTCGGTGGCGAGGTCGCAGCGGATCAGCCCGGACCGGGTGTGCGAGGCGAACAGCGAGCCGCTGTCCGGGCTGAACTGGATGCCCAGCTCCAGGCGGGCCTCCGGGGCGGGGAACGACACGGCCACTTCGCCGTTGAACGCGCTCCACACCAGGATCCGGTGGTCGCCGATCGCCGCGACGTACCGGCCGTCGGGGCTGACGGCGACGTCGCCGATCTCGACGAGCCCGCGGTAGGGCATGACGGGCGAGAACGGCGCCTCGTAGCGCCGCAGGCTCAGGTCGTGGCCGCCCGAGCCCGCGACGAACATCTGCCGGGGGTGGAAGGCGAAGTGGCTGGCGATCACGCCGTCCTGGGACATCGGCACGCCGGCCGCCGTCCAGAACCGGAGCCGGTCCGGCCGGTCGCCGTAGCCGAGCAGGCAGACCACGTTCTGCTCGGTGGGACTGATCACGACCTGCCGCACGGGCCGCTGCGGACCGTTCGCGAACGTCCGGACGTCGCGCCCGTTCTCGACGATGTGCGCGAACCCCTCGCCGTCGCCGACCCCGAGGAGCCGCGACGAGAAGGTCAGGCACACGATGTCCGCGCCGATCGTGAACTCGGCGGACGGCGTGGCCACCACCGCCTTCGAGCTGCGCGGGGCCCGGCTGGGGCGCTCGCCGGCGCCACGGCGGGTGGTCTTGCTGCGCCAGTGGTCCTCCGAGTCCTCGGCCGTGTCTTCGGCGGCCGGAGCCGGGGCCGGGCTCGGCGGGGTGGGCGGCGTTTCGGAGGGACGGGAGCCGGCCAGTTTCGTCTGCGCGGTGAGCAGCGTCTTCTGTGCCGAGACGGTGGAGGGATGATCGGGACCGAGCAGGCCGACATACCCCGCGACGATCCGCTCCAGGTCCGCGACCAGCTCCGCCGAATAGTGCCGGCCGAGAACCTTGTCCGTGGCCTCCAGCAGGTCCATACCGATCTGCTGGAGAAGGGCGCGGTCGACGCCCAGCGGCTGGTCGGCGGGCTGCCGGGGCTCCGGCCGGGGCTCGGGCTCCGGGTCGGGGCGCCAGGGCTCGGCATCGGTCGGCGGGTCCGCGGTGTGCCAGGGCTCGACGACCCGGGTCCGGATCGTCTCGCCGGCCGCGTGCTCGGCGGTGCCGGGCACGGTGAACAACAGCCCGTCCGAGCTGCGCAGGTGCAGGACCGGCGTGCCCCACTCCAGGCTCGCGTCATTGGCCAGCGTGATCGCCGCCCGCCCGGCGCGCACGCACCGGTCCACCGGCTCTCCGGCGGCCAGCGCGCCGTAGAACTCGCGGCCGAAGACCGGAGCGGCGTCGTCGGTGATCGGGAACTGCATCGCCACCACCGCCGCCAGGCCCGCGTGCACCAGGGCCGCCGCCAGGCCCGCCTGGCCGTCCTCGGCGCTGCCCGCCGACGACTGGCAGGCGTTCAGCACCACCAGGCGCAGCGTGGGGTGCGCGCCCAGGATCGTGGCCAGCTGGCGCGCCGTCACCCAGTCGGTGCCGGCGCCGTCCTCGGCGGCGAAGGCCAGGCGGCCCGCGCCGGTCGCGGCGTCGAAGTCGCCATGGCCGATGTAGTGCACGATGTGCCAGTGGCGGCGCTGTGTCTCGGCCAGCAGCGCCTGCTTCGTCGCCGGGACCCAGGTCAGCTCCAGGAGGCCGGCGGCGCGCATCGGCGCCAGCGCCTCCTCCAGGTACGCCCGCTCGCGCTCGACGTCCAGCGCGGCCTGGTCGCCCGGCGTCGCCGCCATCGCCAGCACCCGCAACGGGCCGGTCACCGCCAGCGGCGGCACCGTGCGCAGGTCGCCCGAGCTGCGCGTCACCATGCACGCGCGGCCCAGGAACTCGCGGCGGTCCTCGCGGGCGTCGAACAGGAACTCCCACGGCAGTGCGGCCAGCTCCGGCGGGCGGATGCGCAGCGCGATCCGCACGTCGGCGCCCGCGGCCAGGGCCCGGCGCCGCAGCCGGGCCAGCTCGCCCAGGGTCTCGCCACCGGTCAGGGCGCGGAACAGGTGGTCGCCGACGGTGCGCGCGGCCTGCTCCATCGGGCTCACCGCGAGCCGGGAGCGTGCCGCCGAGGCCAGCACCATGGTGGGCAGCATCGCCAGCTGGGCGCGCAGTGCCGCGTCGGCCGGGTCCAGCGCCGCGACGGCGGTGTGGCTGCCGGTGCCGGTGGGGGAGTCGGGGTCGGGGTAGCCGACGGTGAGCCGGTAGCCGTCCGCGATCGGGTCGCCGACGTCGATCAGGAACTCGAAGGTGCCCGGTGCTGCTGTGCCGTGTGTCACTGCGCCCTGTGTCGCCACGGAGTGTGCCCCCCTCGAACGCGCCGTGAGCGCGATGATATCGGCGGGTCTCAGCGCTCGGGAGCGGGGTTGGGCCGCGAGCCGGGATGAATATCATGGGGACATGCGTTCTCCCGGCATGGACCCGACGGTGTTGCTCGTCGCGCGCCGCCATGTCGACTTCGGCCGGCTGGCCAGCGCGCTGTGTCGCCGGAGTGTTTGAGCTTCCCTCCCTGTTTTCCGCGAGCTCAGTACGCTCCCGTCCGCCCCGTTCCGCCTTTCCCTCCCAAGGAGAAGACCGGCCATGTCCGTCTCTGTGTCGATCCCGACCATCCTGCGCACCTACACCGACGGCGCCAAGCGCGTCGAGGCCTCCGGCGCCACCCTGTCCGAGCTCATCACCGACCTCGACGCCCGCCACCCGGGCCTGGGGGACCGTCTGCTCGACAACGGCGAGCTGCGGCGCTTCGTGAACGTCTACAAGAACGACGAGGACGTGCGCTTCATCGGCGGCCTGGCCACGCCGCTGGAGGACGGCGACGCGGTCACGGTCCTGCCGGCCGTCGCCGGCGGCTGAGCCGCGGCCATGCGCTACGACTCACTGCTGGACTCCGTGGGCCGCACCCCGCTGGTCGGGCTGCCCCGCCTTTCCCCGGCGCCGGACGTGCGGTTGTGGGCCAAGCTGGAGGACCGCAACCCCACCGGATCGGTGAAGGACCGCGTGGCCCTGGCGCTGATCGAGAGCGCCGAGAAGGAGGGCCGGCTCAAGCCCGGTGACACCATCCTGGAGCCGACCTCGGGCAACACCGGGATCGGCCTGGCGATGGTGGCCAAGCTCAAGGGCTACCGGCTGGTCTGCGTGATGCCGGAGAACACCTCCGAGGAGCGCCGTCAGCTGCTGCGGATGTGGGGGGCCGAGATCATCTCCTCCAACGCCGCCGGCGGCTCCAACGAGGCGGTGCGGGTGGCCAAGGAACTGGCCGCCGAGCACCCGGACTGGGTCATGCCCTACCAGTACGGCAACCCGGCCAACGCCCTGGCGCACTACCACGGCACCGGCCCCGAGCTGCTCGCCGACCTGCCGACGCTCACCCACTTCGTGGCCGGCCTCGGCACCACCGGCACGCTCATGGGCGTCGGGCGCTACCTGCGCGAGCAGAAGCCGGACGTGAAGATCGTCGCCGCCGAGCCCCGGTACGACGAGTTGATCTACGGCCTGCGCAACCTCGACGAGGGCTTCGTCCCGGAGCTCTACGACGAGTCGGTGCTGACCACCCGCTACTCGGTCGGCGCCCACGACGCGCTGCGCCGCACCCGCGAGCTGCTGGCCGCGGAGGGCATCTTCGCGGGCATCTCCACCGGCTGCGCGCTGCACGCCGCCCTCGGCATCGCCGCCCAGGCGGCGAAGGCCGGCGAGACCGCGGACATCGCGTTCGTCGTCGCCGACGGCGGGTGGAAGTACCTGTCCACCGGCGCGTACGAGGGCACCCTCGACGAGGCCGAGGACCGGATCGAGGGGCAGCTGTGGGCCTGACCTGACCGCTGGCTAGGATCGTCGCGTCCTGACTTAGACGGGGGTGGGGATCCATGAGCGGTATGGCACGGGCCATGAAGCTTTTCACGGCGGCGGCGACGGTCCTCGTCGCCGCCGCCTGCTCGTCGTCGGGGACGGTGGGCGTCGGCGGGGGCGGGAAGATCAATCTGGACAGGGTGAGCGCCGCCGACGCGATCAAGGACGCCAGCGCGGCGCAGATCGCGAAGCACAGCGTGAAGGAGCACCTCACCTACACCAGCCAGCGCCTCACCCAGTCGGTCGACTCCCTGCAGCGCACCGATCGGGCCACGCTGGAGTCCACGGTGGTCGACCAGGTCACCGGTGCGACGCAGTCCACGCACGGCGAGGTCCGCCTCGACGGCTCGGTCGCCTATGTCGACAATCCGGAGATCCCGGCCGCCATGCGGCAGAACAAGCAGTGGATCAAGCTGGATCTCGATCACCTGCCGCCGCGGGACTCCTCGGACAAGAACCTGGCTCTCTTCGCCGCGCTCGGCGCTTCGTACCGTGGTGCGGACCCTGTGCAGGGCTCACTGTTCGCTCTGGCCTATCCGGATCTGCACCGGGTCGGCGTCGAGACCCGGGACGGGCGCCGGTTGCTGCACCTGGCCGCCAGCGTCACCCCGGACACCCTGCCGGCGACCCCGCCGCCGGGGTCCGGGATCACCCAGGCGTACCTGGACCTGCGCCGCACTCAGTGGAAGGACCAGGGGCTCACCAAGATGAGCGTCGACTTCTGGATGGGTGAGGACGGGCTGGCGGTCGAGGTCAAGCAGGCCGAGTCCGGCACGTCGGGGGACAGCACCGGCGACATGACCCAGAGCGACTGGGGCGTGCCGGTCACGATCGTCGCCCCGCCGGCCGACCAGACGTACACCGTTCCCGCGCAGTGACGCGGCGTCGTCCGCAGCGCCCCGGCGCCGGGGCTGATCTGCGGCGCCGTTAAGATCACTGGGCTCTTACGCATTCACTATCAAGGGTGGGAAAGTTCATGCCCCGCAAGCAGATATGGTCCGGCGTCGCGCTCGCGGCCGCCGCGGCCGCCTCGCTCTCCGGCTGCTCCCTGAAGGCTTCCAGCGGCACGCCGCAGTCCTTCGCGCAGCTGTCCGCGCTCAGTGCGCAGGACGCGGTCAAGGCGGCGGGCCGCGCGGTGGCCGCGCACCCCAGCGCCAAGGTCCACGCCGTGCTCACGGCGCCGGACGCGTCGGAGGTCTCCGACGTCACCGCGACCTTCGACGAGCACCCGGTGCTGCGGGGCACGTTGACCATGGGCCCGGCCGACCCGTCGGCCGGCGGCGGGCAGGCCGTCCAGATCCGCTACGCGCACGACATCATGTTCATGAACGTGAGCGCCGACCCGTCGATGGCCGCCGCGATGGGCGGCAAGCAGTGGCTGCGCATGGACCTGGAGGCCCTGGCCAAGGACCCGCGTACCCGCGCCGTCGGCAGCGACGTGCTGGAGAACACCTCCCCGACCAAGGGCCTGACCCTGCTCACCGCGGCCAATGACCTGCACAAGGTGGGAGAGGAGCAGCGCGGAGGCGTGCAGACCGTGCACTACGCGGGCACCGTGTCCGGCGCCGACGCCATGGACCCGAACCTGGTCGGCCGCGGTCTGACCCAGGAGGCCGCGGACTCCGTCAGCGGCGCGCTGGCCGGCGGCGCGGTCACCACGCTCGGCTACGACCTGTGGCTGCGCGCCGACGGCCTGCCCGTCGCGCAGACCTTCACCGAGGTCACTCCGGTCGGCTCGCTGAAGGGCGAGATCGACTACAGCGACTGGGGCACCGACGTGACGGTGGAGGGCGTGCCGGACAGCCAGAGCGTGGACTTCCTGGACCTGGTGAACAAGACCTCCGGCGGCACCGGGAGCCAGGACGCGTCGGGTTCCGGCGGGGCGCCGGAGCCGGGCGCGCCGACGAGCGCGCCGAGCCCATCCGAGGCGCCGGCCGCGCCGAGCCCGACCCAGACGCCGACCGCGCCGAGCACGCCGAGCGTTCCGGCCACGCCGACCAGCCCGAAGCCCACCGGTACTCCGGCCACGCCCGCGACTCCGGCGACTCCGGCCACGCCGCGCTCCACCGCCACGTCGAGCTCCTCGGCCTGACGATCGCCTCCCACCCATGGGGCCGGATCGCGAAGCCGATTCGGCCCCATGACCTTTGCCGGGTACCGTCGAAGTGTGAGCGTGGATCAGACGGAGCAGGGCGCGGCGATAAGGACCGCGGGCCTCACAGCGTCGTCGCCTCGTCACCGCGCCGAAGCCGCCGAAGCCGCCGAAGCGGCCGAAGCCGCCGGGGACAGCGGGTCGCGCACCCATCTGATCCTCCCCGAGCCCGCCTGGCGCGCCCGCGAAGCCGCCCACGAAGCCCGCGTCGCCGCCTGGGTCGACCCGCACCTGCGCCGCCGCGCCGACAACGAGGCGCACCCGGTGATGGACTTCCTCTTCACCTACTACTCCCACCGCCCCGCGCGCCTGCGGCGCTGGCATCCGGGCGCGGGGGTGGTCCTGGCCGGTCCGGCCGCGCGGGAGCGCCTCGCGTGGCGCGGCTACGTCGAGACCGCCGACGGTGTCACCCTCGACAGGGCCGAGTTCACCGACGCCCGGCGCCGGACCGCCGAGTTCGTCCGCGCCCTGCTGACCGCCACCGCCGGACGGGAGCCGCGGCTGGCCTGTTTCGGCCTGCACGAGTGGGCCATGGTCTACCGCCTTGATCCCGGCCAGGTGCGGCACGCCGCGCGCCGCCTGCGGCTGGGGTCGGCCGGCACCGACGAGGTGGTCGAGACCCAGCGCATCCGCTGCTCGCACTACGACGCCTACCGCTTCTTCACCCCCGACGCCGAGCCGCTCAACACCCTGCGCCCCACCCGCGACGCGCAGGTCGCCAACGAGCAGCCCGGCTGCCTGCACGCCGGCATGGACCTCTACAAGTGGGCCTACAAGCTGGACCCCTTCGTCCCCTCCGAGCTGATCGCCGACTGCTTCGCGCTGGCTTCCGAGATCCGCGAGATGGACATGCGCGCCAGTCCCTACGACCTCGCCGAGCTCGGCTACCAGCCGATCCCGATCGAGACCGCCGCCGGGCGCGCCGAGTACGCCGCCGCCCAGGCCGACTTCGCGCGCCGTTCGGCGCCGGTGCGGCAGCGGCTCATCGATGTCTGCGACAGTCTCCTCGCCTGGGCCGGCCCCTGACCGGTTCCTGACCGCCACCGGCCTGTTCCGGAGCGCATCCACGCAGGTCAGGAGCATGTGTACGGGGCCGGGGCCGCACGTGAGGGAAAGCACCGTTGAGACAGTGGCCACATCTCCGGGCCCAATCGTCGGCCCGGTGAGCCCGGAGCCGTACTCTTTCACCTCATGGCCGCACCACCGCCTCCGCCCGCTCCCGCCGCCGACCGAGCACTCCGGGACGCCCCGATCGGGATCTTCGACTCCGGCTTCGGCGGGCTCACCGTCGTCCGGGCCCTGCTCGACCAGCTGCCGCACGAGGCGGTCAGCTACTTCGGCGACACCGCGCGCCAGCCCTACGGGCCCCGGCCCATCGCCCAGGTCCGGGCCTACGCCCTGGAGTGCATGGACCGGCTGGTCGAATCCGGTGTGAAGATGCTGGTCATCGCCTGCAACTCGGCCTCCGGCGCGGTGCTCCGGGACGCCCGCGAGCGCTACGAGATCCCCGTCGTCGAGGTGATCCGGCCGGCGGTGCGGCTGGCCGTGGCCGCCACCCGCAACCAGCACGTCGGTGTGATCAGCACCCGCTCCACCCGGCGCTCCATGGCCTACGTCGACGCCTTCGCCGCCGCCCCCCACATCCAGCTCACCACGCAGGAGTGCCCGCGCTTCGTGGAGTTCGTCGAGGCCGGCGTCACCGGCGGCGACGAGCTGCTCAAGGCCGCGCACGAGTACCTCGACCCGGTCGCCGCGGCCGGCGTCGACACCCTGATCCTGGGCTGCACCCACTACCCGCTGCTCACCGGCGTCATCTCCTACGTCATGGGCGAGGACGTCGTCCTGATCAACAGCGCCGAGGAGACCGCCAAGGACGTCTACCGCGTCCTCGCCGAGAACGCGCTGATGCGCTCCGACGACCTCCCCGAGCCGGTGCACTGCTTCACCAGCACCGGCGACGCCGACCAGTTCCTGCAGATCGGACAGCGCTTCCTGGGGCCGGAGATCGGCCACGTCCACCAGGGGCTGCTGCCCGCCGTGCCCCAAGATGCGGAGACCCCATGAAGCTCACCGTCATCGGCTCCTCCGGGTCCTTCGGAGGCCCCGGCAACCCCTGCTCGAGCTACCTGGTGGAGCACGACGGCCACCGCCTCCTGCTGGACTTCGGCAACGGCGCGCTGGGCGAACTGCAGCGCCACGGCGACATCTACGCCATCGACGCGGTGATCCTCTCCCACCTGCACGCCGACCATTGCGTCGACATGTGCGGGTACTACGTCGCGCGCAAGTACCGGCCCGGCGGCGACGGCCCGCTCCCGCTGCTGCCGGTCTGGGGACCCTCCGGCACCCGCGAGCGCATCGCCCAGGCCTACGACACCGACGACGCCGAGTGCGACTCCGTGTTCTCCTTCCGCAACGTGCTGGAAGGCGCCCCTGCCGGCGCGACCGGCAACACCTTCCGGAGCGGGCCGTTCACCGTGCGGGTGGACCGCGTCGACCACCCCGTCGAGGCCTACGCCATCCGCCTCGAAGCCGGCGGCCGCACCCTCGTCTACTCCGGCGACACCGGACCCTGCGCCGCCCTCGACCGGCTCGCCGACGGCGCCGACCTGCTGCTCGCCGAGGCCTCCTTCCAGGAGCCCCGCGACAACGGCCTGCTCGGGCTGCACCTCAACGGCCGCGAGGCCGGCGAGTGCGCCGCCCGCGCCGCCGCCGGCCGGCTCGTGCTCACCCACATCCCGCCGTGGACCGATGCCGAGCTCAACCTCGCCGCCGCCCGCGCCGCCTACGAAGGCCCCGTGAACCTGGCCACACCGGGCGCCGTCTTCCAGATCTGAGACCATGGAAGGGGAGCGGCGCACCCCGCCGCCCCCGCCCGGCCGCATCGGAAAGGAAACCACCGTGCCGACCACCATGCTCATCGTCGAGAAGGCGATCACCCAGCACGACCTGGACTACGTCGTCAGCCTCCACGAGGAGAACTCCGAGGACGGCCTGGCCCCGGAGAACTACGTGGTCGTGGTCCCGGTCGGCAAGGAGAACGGCAAGGTCCTGGCCACCCTCGACGACCTCGCCCTCGGCAACTTCAAGGGCGCCGAGGAGGACGGCCACGACGAGCCGCTCAACGAGGCCGTCGTCGAGGCCCGGGACATCATGACCGTCACCGTCGACGCCTTCCAGAAGGCCGGCAAGCGGGCCACCGGCGAACTGCTCGTCGGCCCCGCCGTCGACGGCCTGAAATCCATCGCCGCCAAGTACGGCGTGGACGAGATCATCGTGCTCACCGTGCCGCACCTGGTCGAGGAGTTCTTCCACCGGGACCTCGCCACCAAGCTGCGCAAGGCCACCGACCTGCCGACCCTGCGCCTGATGGCGCACGTCGCCCTCGACTAGCAGGACGACCGGCCCCGCCCCCCCCGGCCGGCGCGGTCCCGCACCGGGACCGCGCGGCCCCGGGCCGGTGGGCTAGGGTCTACACATGTCAGCAGCACGCGTCGACGGCCGCAAGGCCGACCAGCTCCGTCCGGTCACCCTGACCCGCAAGTGGTCGATCCACCCCGAGGGCAGCGTCCTCGTCGAGTTCGGCCAGACCAAGGTGCTCTGCACCGCCAGTGTCACCGAGGGCGTCCCGCGCTGGCTGCGCGGCAGCGGCAAGGGCTGGGTCACCGCCGAGTACGCGATGCTGCCCCGCGCCACCAACACCCGCGGCGACCGCGAGTCGGTCAAGGGCAAGGTCGGCGGCCGCACCCAGGAGATCTCCCGGCTCATCGGGCGCGCGCTGCGGGCCGTGGTGGACACCAAGGCGCTCGGCGAGAACACCATCATCGTGGACTGCGACGTGCTCCAGGCCGACGGCGGCACCCGCACCGCCGCGATCACCGGCGCCTACGTGGCGCTGCAGGACGCCGTGACCTGGATGCGCGACAAGAAGCTGATCAAGGCCTCCAAGGACCCGCTCACCGGCTCGGTGTCCGCGGTCAGCGTCGGCATCATCGACGGCGTCCCGATGCTCGACCTCTGCTACGAGGAGGACGTGCGCGCCGAGACCGACATGAACGTGGTCTGCACCGCCGACGGCAAGTTCGTCGAGGTCCAGGGCACCGCCGAGGGCGCGCCGTTCGACCGCGCGGAGCTCGACGCGCTGCTGGACCTCGCCGCCGGCGGCTGCAAGGAACTGGCCTCGCACCAGGTCAAGGCGCTGCTGAGCTGAGGCCGCCCGCGCCCGGCCACAAGCGTTGATCCACCCCCTGTGGAATTCTGCGCACCGCTCGCCTGCGCTACGGTGTGCTCCGATCGTCTTCCACAGGGGGTGGCTCATGCCGGCACGATTTCGGTCACCGGTCGCGCTCGCGGCCGTCTGCGTCTCGGGAACGCTCGCCCTGGGGATCGCGGGCTGCGCGTCGGAGGGGGTCGTCGGGGGCGGGGCGCCCGGCAACTCGCTGAGCCTGCCGGGGACCTCCGCGCCCACCGGGCCCGGATCCTCCGGCGCGTCGGCCTCGGGCCGGCCTTCCGACTCGGCGCCGTCCTCGAACCCCGGCGCGACGACTCCCGAGTCGTCCTCGGCAGCCGCGCCGTCCTCCTCCTCGGCGCAGCCGGCCGACCCCTCCGCCCTGGCCTCGTCGCTGAAGAAGCTGGACGAACTCTGGACGGACCCCGGCTGCAAGCTCGGACTCCGCGGCTTCGGCAACTACCTGACCGCCGCCCAGGAGAGCCCGGCCAAGGGCGACGACGCCATCCCCGCCGCCATCCGCGACCTGCGGGCCGGAGCCACCTCCTCGAAGCGCCCGGACGCCACCCTGGCCATGAACAACATGACCAAGGACCTGCAGGCCATGGCCGACGCCGCCAAGGCCGGCCAGACCCCGGACAAGGGCAAGCTCAGCACGGACTGGCAGATCATGGGCAACGCCTGCATGGGGTGAGAACCCCGGCCCCGGCTCCCTAGACTGGCCGCCATGCGCCAGATCGTCCTCGCCACCCGCAACGCCAAGAAGATCCGCGAACTCGAGCGGATCCTGCTGGCCGCCGACCTCACCGACATCACCCTCGCCGGCCCCGAGCTCTACGCGGCGCTGCCCGACATCCCCGAGACCGGCCTGACCTTCGCCGAGAACGCGCTGATCAAGGCCCGCGCGGTGGCCGCCGCCACCGGCCTGCCCGCGGTCGCCGACGACTCCGGCCTGTGCGTCGACGCCCTGAACGGCATGCCCGGCGTCCTCTCCGCCCGCTGGTCGGGACGCTTCGGCGCCCTCCCCGACGGCCCGGAACGCGACGTCGCCAACCTCCAGCTGGTCCTGGACCAGGTCGGCGACGTCCCGGACGAGGCCCTCGGCGCCGCCTTCACCTGCGCCGCCGCCCTCGTCCACCCGGACGGCACCGAGCACGTCGTCGAGGGCGTGATGACCGGCCACCTGGTCCGGGCACCGCGCGGCGAGGGCGGATTCGGCTACGACCCGATCTTCGTCCCGGAGGGCGAGACCCGCACCACCGCCGAGATGAGCGCGGAGGAGAAGGACGCGATCAGCCACCGCGGGCGCGCCTTCCGAGCGCTGGTGCCGCTGCTGAAGGGCTGAACACCTGGCGCGAACGCGACGGCCGCGCGCCGGATCCGGGAAGGATCCGGCGCGCGGGCGCTGTTCGAACCCCGGACTCCGGCTAACTACCGATCGTGCAGAGGTGGTCGACCTGGTTCAGGTCGGCCTCCAACTTCGGCTCGTCGAACTTCCCGCCCTCGATCGCGGTGTAGTCGTCGAGCACGGCCTGCATCGCGGACCGGACATCGTCCCGCTTCGAATCCGCGACGGCCTTCTTGAGCTCGTCGAGCATCCGCTGCACGTCGGCCTGCACCGCGCTGTCGTCCCCCTTGCCGTGGTCGGTCTCGATCTTCTTGCTCTGATCGACGATCGCCCGCTTCCCGTTGGTGCACCCCGGGTCCAACGCCGACGGCTTCGACCCGATCGCCACCCCGACCAGCACGGCACCCGCGGTCACGAGGATCGACAGCACCAGCGCGGTGATCGCGATCCCCCGCCCCCGCGCCTTCCCCCGCGCCGTCTTCACCATGCCGATGATGCTCAGCACCAAGCCCACCAACGGCACCCAGAACAGGCACACCGCGACGATCGCGACGCTGCTGGTCCCGGCGGGCTCCGACGGCGGGGACCCGTAGCCGTAGCCGTAGCCGTACCCATAAGGAACCGGCTCCGGCGCGGGACCCACGCCCGGCTGCCCCGGGTACCCGAGCTGCCCCGGCAACGGCGCCTGGCCGGGCGCCCCGGGCGTTCCGTCACCCGCGTTGGGACCCGGCTCCTGTGAAGGTGTGGACATTGCTCCCGCCCCTGACGTCGTTAGTCGACCTTCGGTCGTTGACGGACGGAGCATAGCGGGTGGCCACGCGGGGTGGCATGAAAGTGTGGTGGGGCTGACGAGACTCGAACTCGCACTGTCAGGACCCTAAAACCTGCCCCTCTACCAATTGGGGTACAGCCCCGCCACAGGCTATCGTGCGTCGTTCCAGCCGTCCAAAGCGTCGGACCCGGCTGCCACGTCGCCTAGGCCGCGTCCAGCCCCAGGTCCCGCCGCAGCTTCGCCACATGGCCCGTGGCCTTCACGCTGTACTGCGCCACCTCGATCGTTCCCGCGCCCTCGGCGTCGACGTCGATCACGAACGTCGAGCGGATCACGCCGATCATCGTCTTGCCGTACAGCTTCTTCTCGCCGTAGGCGCCGTAGGCCTGGAGGACTTCCTTCTCCGGGTCGGACAGGAGAGGGAAGGTCAGGGCGTCGCGCTCACGGAACTTGGCCAGCTTCTCCGGCTTGTCGGGGGAGAGGCCCAGGACCGTGTAGCCCTCCTTCTGGAAGGAGGCGATGTTGTCGCGGAAGTCGCAGGCCTGCTTGGTGCAGCCCGGGGTCATCGCCGCCGGGTAGACGTACAGGATCACCTTGCGGCCCGGGTAGTCGGTCAGGCTCACCGTCTTGCCGTGGTCGTCGGTGAGGGTGAAGGCGGGGGCGGTGTCTCCGGGGTTGAGTTTCACGGTGTCCAGGCTAGTTCCCCGGACGGACGGTGGGCTGTCAGTGCGATAACGTCACAAGAGTGAGTTCAGGAGAGAAGCTTCCGATCCGCATGCTGCACGACCGCGTGCTGGTGCGCGAGGACCCGGAGGCCGGGGACCGGCGTTCCTCCGGGGGCATCCTCATCCCGGCGACCGCGCGGGTGGGGAACCGCCTGGCATGGGCGGAGGTCGTGGCGATCGGGGCGAACGTGCGCACGATCCAGGTCGGCGACCGGGTGCTCTTCGACCCCGCCGACCGGGGCGAGGTCGAGGTGCGCGGCACCGACTACGTGCTGCTCCGGGAGCGTGATGTGCACGCCGTCGCCGCTGAGCGACTCGCCGAGGGTGACGGCTCCACCGGCCTGTATCTCTGACGCTCGAGACCCGGCACCGCCACGTCACGACCCGACCGCTCCCCGCCCGTTTCCGGCCCGCGACGAGTTACCCGTAGTCCGCCCTCGTCCCCTAAGGTCGAGGGCATGGCCGGTGTTCTCAGAGACGGTGCTGATCAGGCGACCGCGACGCGCACGCCGCAGTCCGCATCGGCCGGCGCCGCGCCGGACGGCAACGGCGCTCCCTCGCCGTACATCGGCGCCGCCTCCGCCGCTCCGGCCGAGCCCTCCTCGCTCTCGGCCATGCCCGCGGGCAGCTGGTTCGCCTTCGCCTTCTGGCTCGCCGCCGGCGCCATCTCCGCCTATGCCCTGGTGCGCGTGGTCTCCGGTCTCGGCAGCCTGCTGTCCATTCTGCTGCTCGCCGTCTTCTTCGCCACCGCCCTGGACCCGATGGTCACCAGCCTGGTGAACCGCGGCCTGCGCCGGAGCGTCGCGGTCACCCTGGTGGCGCTGGCGGTGCTCGCCGTGCTCGCCGGGTTCGTGGCGGTGATCTTCCCGCCGGTGGACCGCGAGATCAACTCCCTGATCGACGCCACGCCCGGCTACCTGGACGACCTCCGCAACAAGTCCACCTACCTGGGCCGGCTGGAGGACAAGTACCACCTGGTGGAGAAGGCCAAGTCCTGGATCGAGGCCAACAAGGCCGGCACCCTGGACCTGAACGGCATCCTCGGCGCCGGCAAGGCGGTCTTCTCGATCCTCACCGGCACGCTGACCGCGATCGCGCTGACCCTGTACTTCGTCGCGAACATGCCCGGCATCAAGCGCTTCTCCTACCACCTGGTGCCGGTGCGCCGCCGGCCCCGGGTCGCCGAGCTCACCGACCGGATCCTGGCCCAGGTCGGCAAGTACGTCATCGGGCAGATGATCATCGCCTCGATCGGCGGCGTGTGCACCTGGGTGTGGGCGATGGCGTGGGGCATCCCCTATCCCGCGGCGCTCGGGATCGTGGTCGCGGTGTTCGGCCTGGTGCCGGTGATCGGCTCCTCGATCGGCGGCGCGGTGGTGACGCTGGTGGCGCTGACGGTCTCGGTGAAGGTCGCCATCGCGACCCTCGTCTACTACGTCGCCGCCCGCCTCGCCGAGGACTACCTGGTCGCGCCGCGGGTGAACCGCCGCACCGTGGACGTGCACCCGATGGTGACGATCCTCGCGGTGCTGGTCGGCGGCGCTCTGTTCGGCGTGGTCGGCGCGCTGGTGGCGATCCCGGCCGCGGTCGCGATAAAACTCATCGCGACCGAAGTCCTGTTGCCGCGCATCGACGAGATGTGAGTCCGGCCTCGGATGAGGCATGATCTCCCCTATCGGGTGAGACCCGCGCCGCGGCTCGCGTGCCGCGTTCCGGGAGTCGGGTGGGACTACTAGTGTGGGCTTTCTAATGGGTATCAGACATGGCCGGTAAGGCCGATCTCGTCGTCCTCGGCGCCGGCCCCGCGGGCCTGGCCGCCGCCTGGCGCGCGGCGCGCCGCGGGCTGTCCGTGGACGTGCTCGAACGCGCGGAGACCGTGGGCGGCATGGCGGCCTCCTTCGACGTCGCCGGGTTCCGCGTGGATCTGGGCAGCCACCGGCTGAACCCGGACCTGCCGGAGCACATCGTCGCCGATCTCAGGTCCCTGATGGGCTCGGACCTGCAGACCCGCTACCGCAACGGCCGGCTGCTGATCGGCGACCGCTGGGTCACCTACCCGTTCAAGCCGCGTGAGCTGGCCAAGTCGATGCCGGCGGTGCCGATGGCCCGGGCCGCGTTCGACGCGCTGGCCACCACGTGGCGCGGCAAGAAGCAGACCGCCGCCGCCGAGAACTACGCCGAGCTCATGCGGGCCGGCTTCGGCCCGACCATGTACAAGCAGGTCTACGAGCCGTACGCGGCCAAGCTGTGGGGCCTGTCCGGCGAGGAGATCGACCTCGACCAGGCCCGCCGCAAGGCCGGGTCGCAGAACATGTGGGGCGCGCTGGTGCGCAGCGTCCGCACCTCGATCGCCAGCGAGTCGCTGGCCTACCTGTACCCGCGCCGCGGCTTCGGGCAGCTCTGCGAGGCGCTGGCGGACGCGGCGATGCAGGCCGGCGCCCGGATCCGGCTGGGCGCCGCGGCCGAGCACCTGGCGGTGGACGCCGACGGTGTGAACGTCACCCTGGCCCGCTCGGAGTTCCACAGCGCGGCCGCGGAGCGCGGCGGCTGGTCCGGCCAGCAACACTGGGCCGAGGGCGGCACCGACATCCGGGCCGGGCACGTGTTCTCCACCATCCCGGTGCCGCTGCTGGCCCGCCTGACCTCGCCGGGCGCGCCCTACGAGGCCGTGGAGGCCAGCGGCAAGCTGCGCTTCCGCGCGATCCTGCTGGTGTACGCGGTGCACCAGGGCGGCCGCTGGACCGAGTGCGACGTCCACTACCTCCCGGACGGCGACACCCCGGTGACCCGCATCTCCGAGCCGGCCAACCACCGCTTCTCGCCGGACGATCCGACCGAGCGCACCGTCCTGTGCTTCGAGATCCCCTGCGACATAGGCGACGATCTGTGGGCCGCTGACGAGGACCAGCTGGCGAACCTGATCCGGCAGACGGTGCGCCGTCTCGGCCTGCCGCAGCTGCGGCTGGAGTGGGTACAGGTCAAGCGGATGCGCCAGGTGTACCCGATCTACCACCGGGGCTACCGGGAGGCGCTGGCCGACCTGGAGAACTGGGTGGAGTCGCTGCCGCACGTGACGACCTTCGGCCGCCTCGGCCTGTTCACGCCGGACAACACGCACCACGCGCTGATGATGGGCTATGAGGCCGCGGACGCGCTGGGCAACGGCGAGTGGGACGAGCGGATGTGGCGGGAGGCCCGCGACCGCTTCGCGCAGCACGTCGTCGAGAGCTGACGCGCATGCCGTCCCGGGCTTTGTGATACGCATCACAAACCCCCGATGTCACAGCGCATTGTGAGGCATTAGACGGTATTCACCTCGTCGTTCTGTCAGTGCGTCCCTCTAGCCTGGACTCAATCTAAGGAGTCCTGAGTCTCAGCCTGAGGGGGCGCACGAGGCATGACGAGCACCACGAATCCGGGCGGTGACAGCCCGGTCGAGCATGACGGGGAGATGACGACCCCCGATCCCAAGCGCTGGCTGGCCTTGGCGGTGATCCTGTCCGCGGCCTTCATGGACCTGCTGGACGTGACCATCGTCAACGTGGCCATCCCGTCGATCCAGAACCAGATGAAGGCCGGCTACTCGGCGATCCAGTGGATCACCGCCGGCTACGCGCTGGCCTTCGCCGTCGTCCTCATCACCGGCGGCCGTCTCGGCGACATCTACGGCCGCAAGCGCCTGTTCCTCATCGGCATGACCGGCTTCACCATCGCCTCGGCGCTGTGCGGCTTCGCGGCCACGCCGGGCATGCTGATCGGCGCGCGGGTCCTCCAGGGCGGGATGGCGGCGCTGATGGTGCCGCAGGTCATGGCGATCATCCACGTGACGTTCCCGGCGAACGAGCGCGGCAAGGTCATGGGCATGTTCGGCGGCATCGTCGGCTCGGCCGCGGTCGCCGGCCCGATCCTGGGCGGCCTGCTGGTCCAGTGGGACCTGTTCGGCCTGCACTGGCGCCCGATCTTCCTGGTGAACCTGCCGGTCGGCGTCTTCGGCCTGATCGTCGCGTTCCGCGTGATCTCCGAGTCCCGCGCCCCGCACGCCACCAAGCTGGACCTGCCCGGCGTCGGGCTGTCGGTGGTCGGCCTGTTCATGCTGGTCTTCCCGCTGATGCAGGGCCGTGATCTGGACTGGCCGGTCTGGGGCTGGGTCATGATGGCCGCCGCGGTGCCGGTGCTGGCCCTGTTCGTGCTCTACGAGCGCCGCAAGGGCGAGCGCGCCGACTCGCCGCTGGTCGAGCTGAGCCTGTTCCAGTTCCGCTCGTTCGCCTCCGGCATCCTGACCAACCTCACCTTCGCCACCACGCTGGGCGTGTTCTTCCTGGTGTGGGCGCTGTACATGCAGCTGGGTCTGGGCTGGACGCCGCTGCACGCCGGCCTGACCGGCATCCCGTTCTCCATCGGCGTCTCGGCCGCGGCCGGCATGTCGGTGCAGTTCCTGGTGCCGCGGTTCGGCCGCAAGGTCGTGCAGTTCGGCGTGCTGCTGATGGGCGGCGGCATGGTGCTGTACATCGAGATGGCCAAGAGCCTGGACCTGTCCTTCGCGTCCTGGCAGATGGCGCTGCCGCTGCTGGTCACCGGGATCGGCATGGGCCTGGTGGTGGCCCCGATCTTCGACCTGATCCTGACCGACGTGCCGATGAGGGACGCGGGCTCGGCCTCGGGCCTGCTGAACACCAGCCAGCAGCTGGGCCAGGCGTTCGGCATAGCGCTGACCGCCCTGGTCTTCTTCAACATGATGGGTTCGCACGCCACCAAGGCCGTGGACGACATGAAGCCGGACGTCACCAAGGCGCTGGTGGCCGCCGGGGTGCCGGCGGCGCAGACCGACCAGGTCTTCGCCGGGTTCAAGCAGTGCACCGTGGACCACGCCAAGGAGAAGGACCCGAGTGACACGCCGGCGTCGTGCCGGCCGCAGCCGGGACAGGACCCGAAGGTGGGTGCGGTGTTGCAGGCGCAGGGTGCCAAGGCCGCGCAGCACACCATGGTCGACGGGTACGAGACCACGCTGTGGTTCGTGGCCGGCGGACAGTTCGTTGTCTTCCTGTTGATGTTCTTCCTGCCGAAGAACGTCCGGGCCAAGGGACCGGAGGACGGCGCGGACGGTGCGCCGAGCGAGTCCTCCGAGGATTCCGCACCGGTGTTCGCCCTCTGATAAACCCGGCTCAACCGTGTCATCCCGCCCCGGTGGACATCCCGGATTCCCGGAATGTTCACCGGGGCTTCTCGTCGGTCGGCCAGACTCGGGGCATGGCGCGACAGTTCCGCCCGGAGCGGGTCGAGTACGACGTTCTCACCGCGCACCCCGACGCCGGTGAGGCCGCCTCAGGGGCGACGAAGTGGGCCACGGCCGCGGTGGACGCCGTCGCGCCCGAACCGCTGGCCGGCCTGCCGGCGCTGAAGAACTACGCGCTCGGCGTGGTGCCGCGGCTGCGGGACTTCGCCGAGCACGTCGTCGACCCCGGCGGGACCGCCGACTCCCCGGCGCTGCGCTACGGCGCCTATCACAGTGTGCGCGCGATGATCCGGGACGGCCGGGGCCGGGCGCTGGCCGAGGTGCACGCCGACGGCCGCGCGCTGCTGCCCGGCGAACTCGACGCCGACCTGCGCGGCCGGCTCAACGGCCTGGTGAACGTGGGCCTGCCGATGGTCACCCGGGCCGTGGACCAGGGCTCGTACGAGAGCGCGCTGGAGTCGCTGGTGAAGGCGCGCGCCACCCTGAACGCGATGCTGCAGGCGGTGCTGAACATGGCCGTCTCCGGCCCGGAGCCGGTGTCCCGGGAGAAGCTGGCGCAGGCGCTGCGGGTGCAGCCCTCGGATCTCGACGGCTGGTATTCCGGGCGGACGCCGTAGGCTTGCGCGCGGGAACCCGGTGCTTCACAGTAGTGCCGTGCTACAGCCTGTAGCACTGGTGGGGGGAGAGTTCGAGGCGCTGCGGCTTTGCCGCACGTTCACCATCCGTTTCCCTACGCCGCCCGCGCCGCGCGTATTCTCCGCGCGTCGCCCGCATCGTCCATCCTCGGAGGGGAACGCGCCTTGTCCGGCCTCAACTATCTCGAAGCCTGCTCGATCGGGCTGCTGCAAGGCGTCACCGAGCTGTTCCCGATATCCAGCCTCGGCCACTCGATCCTGGTGCCGGCTCTGATCGGCGGCAGCTGGAAGACCGATCTGGACATGACCGCCAAGGACTCGCCGTACCTGGCGTTCCTGGTGCTGGCGCACGTGGCGACCGCGCTGGCCCTGGTGGCCTTCTTCTGGCGGGACTGGGTGCGCATCATCGGGGCCTTGTTCTCCTCGATCCGGGACCGCCGGGTGGAGACCCCGGACCAGCAGCTGGCGTGGCTGCTGATCGTCGGCACCATCCCCGTGGGCCTGATCGGCCTGGCCGCGGACAAGGCCCTGCGCACCCATCTGGGCAAACCCCAGCCCGCCGCGGCGTTCCTGCTCCTCAACGGCTTCGTCATCTTCGCCGCCAACTACCTGCTCAAGAGCGCGGGCAAGGGCCGCCACGCGGCCGACGACGACGCGCTCGCGCCGCACCGCGGCGAGTCCCCGGAGGTCGTCGCCGACCGGCGCCTGGCCCGGCTGGGCTGGAAGTCCGCGGCCGGGATCGGCGGCGCACAGGCCTTCGCCCTGCTGCCCGGCATCAGCCGCTCCGGCATCACGATCGTCGCCGGCCTGGCCCGCGGCCTGAAGACCGAGGACGCCGCCCGCTTCGCGTTCCTGCTCGCCACCCCGGTGATCCTGGCCGCCGGCCTGTTCAAGGCGCCGGAGCTGGCCAAGCCCGAGAACCACTCGATCCTCGGGCCGGCCGTCGTCGGCTCGCTGCTGGCCGGGGTCGCGGCCTACCTGTCGGTGAAGTTCCTGACCAAGTACTTCGAGAACCGCGACCTCAAGCCGTTCGGCATCTACTGCATCGTGGCCGGTCTGTTCTGCCTGATCTGGTTCACCGTCCACAAGTGAGCCGGTGTCCCCGGCGCGGCTCAACGGAACTCGTTGAGCCGGGTCCGGACGCCCAGCGCGGTCAAGCCGATGACGAGCACCGCCAGCGGATACGGCAGCCACGTGCACGACCCGATCCGGTCGCGGGCGGCGGGCATCAGCTTGTCGAACTGGGCCTGGTTGAGGTCGATGACCGCGTCGAGGTCCTTGGCGTAGGCGGTGAACGCCTGGTCCGACGTCCCGGGGGTGTCGGCGTTGGTGTCGAAGTCGACGGCGGCCTTCAGGTCCTGCGGCGTGGCCAGCGGCAGCGTGCGCAGACGGGCGTCGTCCTGGAGGTAACGGTCGTAGTCGTCGAAGGCGTTGACGGCCAGGACGCCCTCCGACGGGTATGTGATGTTCCGGAACTCCCGGCCGAAGCCGCTGGCGCGGTCCAGGGTCTCGGCGAAGAGGCCCTGTTCGTCCACGGCGGCCGCCTCGGCGTGGATCAGCGACTCGTAGCCGGCGAGGTCCGTCGCCGGCTCCCCGGCCACCCCCTGCGAAGCGGCCAGGAACGACGCCTCGAACCGCGCCTGCTGTCCGGGCTGGTCGTGGACCAGCAGCCAGCGGCTCTCGTCGGCGTTGGCGCCGGAACTCAGGGCCTTGGCCCGGCCCAGGGCCAGCACCGAGTCGAAGGCGTCGGACTTGGCGCTGTGGAAGTCCTTCGCGGCGCCGGCCGCCGCCGACGCGCCGCCGATCATGAACACCAGGGCGGCGACGGCGGCCGCGGCCAGCGCCGGGCTCACCATGCGCTGGAATCGGGCGGACAGGAACAGCTGCAGAGCCACGACGCCGCCCAGCAGCAGGACGCCGAACAGGATGAACCCGAGCCGTACCGAGGACAGCGAGTCCTGGGCCGAGGACGCGGAGTCGTCGATGGCGGCGGCGCTGCTCTGCTCGAGGCCGAGCGCCGTGCGCATCAGCCCGCCCTTGTCGTCGCCGCCGAACAGGATCTCGTGGGCGGCCAGGTAGTCGGCGACGACGATGCCCGGCGCCTTCCCGGCCTCCGTCTGGCCCTCGTCGTCGGCCAGCGTGCGGACGGCCTGCGCCTGGTACTGCCCGAATACGTCGGCCACCGAGTGCAGCTGGTCGAGCGCGTCCTTGTCGCCCGCGAGCGCCGTGGTGGCGGCCTCCAGGTCCCCGTCGGCGGCACGCCGGTCCCTCTCATAGAGGCTCTCGCTGTTCGCCTGCGGCACGTGCACCGTGGCGTCGCCGTTGGCCAGCAGGGCATTGAGAAGCTGCGCGTCCATGTCCTGAAGCTGGAACAGGAAATCCTCTGTGGCCCGTACGCTGGGCGCGTCGGTACCCGCGACGGCGGTGATCCGGGACCGGGCGTCCGAGGCCGCCCCGGCCGTCACCACGGCGGCGATCAGCGCGGCCGCGCCGACCGCGGCCGCCGCCGTGCGCAGGATGTTCGGCGTCGTCCAGCGCGGTGCGCGCGGGATGTGGATGAGATGATCGCTGGAGGTTGGTGCTGCTGCGGCTGCCCGGTGCGACATGCTGTGCTTGGGCGCCTGAGTGAGAGTCCCCGACACGCTCCGAACATAAATCCGGACCATGTGTGCGGGCAGGCTGGGACGCTTGTTTCAAACGAGATGCAAACGCCCGGCGCCCGGACCGCGTTTGCCGCTGTGGGCGCGGTCCTGGATGATCGTGCGGTTGTGCTGTTCCAGGAGACGATGAGAGGTCGCGGGGTGTCACCTCAGCAGGACGGTTCGGCGCCGGTCAAGGAGCGCGAGATCGAGGTCGAGCAGGCCGCGGTGGACGCCGCCTACGCGCGGCTGGCGCAGATGCGCGAGCAGGCCGCGCGCCGGGTGCGGGACAGTTACAAGGTGGCGCAGGGCGGGACCTTCTCGGCGCTGGTCGACCGGGACGTGCAGGTGATGGAGGCCGCGATCTGGGAGCGGTCCCTGGAGAACGCCTACAACGAGCTGGTGTTCGGCCGCCTGGATCTGAAGCCCGAGACGCCCGGCGGTGAGCTGGAGTCCTACCGCATCGGCCGGCTCGGCGTGCGCACCGAGGATCTGGAGCCGCTGGTCGTGGACTGGCGCGCGCCCGCCGCTGCGGCCTTCTACCAGGCCGCGCCGGAGGACCCGAAGGGCGTCGTGCGCCGCCGGGTGCTGCACTGCCGCGGCGACCGCGTGCTGGACATCGAGGACGACCTGCTGGACCCGGACGCGGCCCCGGAGGGGCTGCCGGTGGTCGGCGACGGCGCGTTCATCGCGGCCCTGTCCCGCACCCGCACCGGCCGCATGCGCGACATCGTCGCGACCATCCAGCGCGAGCAGGACCTGGTGATCCGCGCGCCCGCCGACATCAGCGTGGTGGTGACCGGCGGCCCGGGCACCGGCAAGACCGCGGTGGCGCTGCACCGCGTGGCCTGGCTGCTGTTCCAGCACCGGCGGCGCTTCGGGTCGCGCGGCGTGCTGGTCGTGGGGCCGAACCGGCGCTTCACCGAGTACATCGAGCGGGTGCTGCCCTCGCTCGGCGAGGGCGGCGCGGCGCTGCGCTCGCTGGGCGACGTGGTGCACGGCGTCGAGGCGGTCCGGCACGAGGACCCGGTGCGGGCCAAGCTCAAGGGCTCGCCGCGGATGGTGCGGATCCTGCGCAAGGCCGCGAACGACGCGCCGTGGGGTGCGCCGAAGGACGTGCGGCTGGTCTACCAGGGCACGTTCTTCACCCTGGAGGCGGGACAGCTGGCCGCGCTGCGCGAGCGGATGCTGCGCGGCAGCCGGCGGCCGAACGCGGTGCGCGCCGACGTGATCCGGGCGCTGCAGGAGGCGGCGTGGACCGCCTACCAGAACGCCAAGCGCGCCGCCGGCGACGCCTCACCGTACGACGAGTACCCCGACCTGTTCGAGGACGACAAGCGGACGTTCGTCTCCGAACTGCGCTCGCAGCGGCCGTTCGCGGACTTCGTGACCGCCTGGTGGCCGCAGCGCACGCCGCTGGAGGTGCTGCGCTCGCTCGGGGACCCGGCGTACCTGGCCGAGGTGTCGCGCGGCGTGCTCAGCGCCCACGACGCGCGGGTGCTGGCCGAGTCCTGGCGCGCCGTCGGCGAGGCCGGCGGCGGCCTGTCGTACTCCGACGTGGCGCTGCTGGACGAGTTGGACGCGTTGCTGGGCGACGGCCCGCGCAGCAGCCGTGCCGCCGCCGCGGCGAACCCGTACGTCGTCGACGGCGTCAACATGCTGACCGGCGAGGAGGTCGACGACGGGTCGGACCCGGAGTCCGGAGGCTTCCGGGAGCTGTCGACGTTCGGCGACCGCGCCGCGCACCGCGGCGCCTACGTGGAGGAGCCCGACCCGGACGAGTTCGGGCACATCGTCGTCGACGAGGCGCAGGACCTGTCGCCGATGCAGTGGCGGATGCTGGCCCGCCGAGGCCGGCACGCGACCTGGACCGTGGTCGCCGACGAGGCCCAGAGCTCGTGGGAGGACCTGGACGAGGCCCGGCGCTCGATGGAGCTGGCCCTGGGTGACTCACGGGAGCGCAAGCGCTTCGAGCTGACCACGAACTACCGGAACCCGGTGGAGATCGCCGACCACGCCGCGACGCTGCTGCACCGCTTCCTGCCGGACGCGCCGCTGCCGCGCGCGGTCCGCTCCACCGGCCGTCCGCCCGTTTTCTCGGCGAGCACCGAGGACCGCCTGTCCGCCACCGTGGAGGAGGCCGCACGGCGGCTGGCCGGCGAGGTCGAGGGCACCGTCGGCGTGATCGTGCCGATGACCCGGCTCGGCGGGTTCACTCTGGAGGACACGCCGGAGCGGGTGCAGGTGCTGGGCGCGCTGGAGTCCAAGGGGCTGGAGTTCGACGCGGTGGTGCTGGTCGACCCGGACCGGATCGCCTCCGAGTCGCCGATGGGACCGCGCACGCACTACGTCACCGCCACCCGCGCCACCCAGGCGCTGGTCACCGTTTCGGTCGAATGAGCGGACGGGGGGAACCGCAGGTGGGGGATCAGGCGTCCTCGATGTCGGAGGGGTCTGCGCGGACGGGGTCTGCTCGGGCGCGGCACGGCCGGGCACGGCAGAGGATTTAGGGGAGCACGGAAACGATGAGCGGCGACACGCCCGGCATAGCCGAGGTACCGAAGCACGCACCGGATGCCGGGCCGGACGGAGGGGGACCGGCTCTCGGGGGCACCGCGCCGGTCCGGGTGGCGCGGCGCCGCGCCCGGCGCATCCTGATGGTCCTGTCCGGGATGATGGTGCTGGTCATCGGCAGCACGGTGGCCTACGCCGGCTACTGGTACTACCGGATCAACCACAACATCAAGGGCGCTCCGCTGCACGGTGCCGTCGTGCCCCCGGAGCAGCTGGCCTCCGGCGGCGTCATCCAGCCGACCCCGGACGCCTACGGCAACCTGCCGATCAACATCCTGCTGATCGGCACCGACACCCGGCTGCCGGGCAAGGACGCGGACCTGGGCGGTTTCGTCGACGCCTCCGGGCGCGCCGACGTGGAGATGCTGGTCCACGTCTCGGCCGACCGCAGCAACGCCACCGTGGTGTCGCTGCCCCGCGACCTGATGGTGCCGATCCCGGAGTGCGTGGACGCCAAGGGCGACCACTACGGCGCCCAGAACGTGGGGATGATCAACTCGGCGCTGGCCGCCGGCCCCGGCTGCCAGGTCGACACCGTGGAGATGTTCACCCACGTCAAGATCGACCACTTCATGATGGTCGACTTCTCCGGCGTGGTGGACCTGACCAACGCCGTCGGCGGCGTCGACGTCTGCGTCACCAAGGCCGTGCACGACCCGGACTCGCACCTGGACCTGCCGGCCGGCACCTCCCAGGTCGAGGGCACGCAGGCGCTGGCGTTCCTGCGCACCCGCGAGGGCTTCGCCGACGGCTCGGACCTGTACCGGACCCAGGCGCAGCACCAGTACCTGGGCTCGCTGATCCGCAAGATGAAGTCCCAGGCGACGCTCGACGACCCGCTGCAGGCCACGCACCTGATGGACATCGCCTCCAAGTCGCTGACCGTGGACGACCCGATAGCCAGCGTCAACAAGCTGCTGGACCTGTCGAACACGCTCAAGAAGGTGCCGACCGAGAACATCACGTTCCTGACCCTGCCGACCGTCGCCTACCGGCCGGACCCCAACCGGGTGGCTCCGGACCAGGAGCTGGACGACCAGATCTTCTCCCTGATCGCCCACGACCGCTCGGTCACGGAACCGTCGTCGCAGAGCGGCCCGGCCTCGCCGACGACCGGCGGACCGACCGTCTCGCAGCCCGCGAAGCCCACCGGGAGCGGCGCGCCGACCAGTCTGGCGCCGAGCGCGGTGAAGGACGCGATCGTGGTGGAGAACGGCACCACCGCCGACGGCCGCTCCAAGCAGCTGGCCGAGACCCTGCGCGCGGACGGCTTCAAGAACGCCACCGGCGTCGGCTACTCCTCCAGCGACGTCGCCATCACCGAGGTCTTCTACAGCAAGGACCAGTACGAGGGCGCCGCCCAGGCCGTCGCGGCCGCGCTTCAGCTGCCGCCCGGCTCCGTCCGCCCCGGCGGCGACGGCAGCGCCCCGGTCGTGCTCCGGGTCGGCGCCGACTTCGCCAGCGGCGACGTGTTCAACCCGGCCGCACCGACCTCTCCGCCGCCGTCGGCTCTGCCGTCGGACGCCGCGTCGAGCGCCGACGTGGAGAGCGCGGGGGACCAGAACCTCTGCGTGACGGCGGCGCACTAGGTGGGAACGCGGAGTGCGCCCGGGCCGACTCGGCCCGGGCGCACTCGCTCGTCTCAGGCCGCCGGGCCCAACGGCCGACCGTTCACGGGGGACGACATGACGATCGACGTCGCCGTCCGGCCGACCGTCGACACGTCTTCCAGAAGCTCCTCCAGATGCGCGACGTCGCGCGCCGCCACCTTGAGGATCCAGCCGTCCACACCGACGAGATGGTGCGCCTCCAGCACCTCCGGCCGCTCCGTGATCCGGACCACCCGCGGATCCCGGAACCCGATGCCGCGGTCGGTGTCCAGCCGCACGAACGCCAGGATTCCGTAGCCGAGCCGAGTCGGGTCCACGGTCGCGGTGTAGCCGGTGACGACCCCGGTCTCCTCAAGCCTCCGCACACGCTCGGACACCGCGGCAGGGCTGAGGTTCACCCGGCGGCCGAGCTCGCTCAGCGACAGGCGGCCGTCGGCCTGGAGTTCCCCCAGGATCCCGACATCCACTTTGTCCAGCTTCGTCCGGCCCGCCGTGGAATCCACGGCGCCGCCGCCGGAACGCCGCGCATCCTTCGGCGGAACGGCCGGAACACCCATGATCGCCCCTTCGGTCGAAGATCGGCCGACTGTAACACTGAAGCATGCTTGGAACAGTGCACCTGCCGGCCTTCCTGCTCGGAGCAGTACTCATAGTCCTGCTGCCAGGGCCGAACTCGCTCTACGTCCTGTCCGTGGCCGCGCGCAAGGGCGTCCGCCGCGGCTACACCGCCGCCGCGGGTGTCTTCCTCGGCGACACCGTGTTGCTGACGGTCACCGCGTTGGGCGGCGCCTCGCTGCTCGGTCGCTCGCCCGCGCTGTTCGACGTCGTCAAGTACGTCGGTGCCGCGTATCTCGCCTACCTGGGCTTCGGGATGATCCGGTCGGCGGTCCGCGAACTGCGGGCCCGAGGGGCGGCCCGCGGATCGGCGTCGGCCGACGCCGTCGAGGCGACGCCGCCGGTCACGAGCGAACGCCCCTTCCGCAAGGCCCTGATCGTCAGCCTGCTGAACCCCAAGGCGATCCTGTTCGACCTCGCCTTCCTCAGCCAGTTCGTGGACCCGCACGCGGCCCACCCGACCGCGGCGTTCGCCGTCCTCGGCGTCATCGTCCAGACCCTGTCGGTCTGCTACTTGTCGGCGCTGATCCTCGGCGGCGACCATCTCGCCACCCGCTTCCGCCGTCGTCGGCGGCTCGCCGCCTCGCTCACCGGCGGCGTCGGCTCGCTCTTCCTCGGCTTCGCCACCAAGCTCGCCACCGCCTCGCTGGGGTGATCCGCCCTACCTGCGGAAGAAGTCCCGCACGTTCACCAGCAACAGCAGCAGTGCCGCGACCCCCATCGTGATCAGGAACGCGTCCCGGGCGTGCCGGGCCGCCCACTCCAGCGCGGTGATCAGGATCCCGCCGCCAACCAGGATCACCGCCACGCTCACCGCGGTGGTCATCAGCCGGCGGCGGGCCAGCGACTCCAGGCCCGCGAAGGCGACCAGGATCGCCAGCAGCGACGGGATCTTCGCACTGTCCTCCGGCAGCAGCAGGACCGTCGCCACCGTCAGGAACAGCAGCGGGACGCTGACGGCGGCCCAGATCTGCAGCAGGATGCCGTGGTGCTTGTGGTCGTCCGGGGTGTAGGGCTTGTGGGCGCGGGTCACGTGCGCCTGCGGATCCTGCGGGGGCACCCCGCCGCGGGCCAGGACGTCCTCGTGCACCGCCCGCTCCTCGGCCAGAGCGGTGCGCTCCCGGATCACGCTCATCACCGAGTTCTCGGCCACCCGCGCCTCGCCCGCCCGCTCCGCCGCGGTCCGTGCCGCCTGCGACTCCGTCCGCAGCGACAACACCTCCGCGTGCCGGTCGCGCGCCCCCCGCTGCAACAGCCCGATCTGTTCGTCGGCCTCGGCGATGCGGTCGTCCAGCTCGGCGATCCGGGCCTTCAGGCTGCGCTCCAGGCCGCCGTCGTCCGGCGCCACCTTGTGCAGCCCGGCCCAGCCCAGCGGGTCGGCCCAGGAGAAGCGGACGGTGCCGTCGCGCTCGTAGCGCGGCCCGGCCGGCGCCCGCTCGCCCCCGGCCCAGTCCCGCGTGTCCACGCCCCACAGGCCGCGGAAACCGCGCACCCAGGGCGTGTGGTCGTCGATCAGCACCGCCTGCCACTCGCGGTCCTGCCCCGGGCCGACCCGCACGCCGTCGCCGCGCGCGTAGTCGATGAACGGGATGCCGAACCCGTGGTCGTCGCTCCGGGTACGGCGCAGCAGCAGCTCCGCGCCGCGCTTCCACCAGCGGGCCGCCGTGCCGAGGAACCGCGGGTTCACGGTGACCAGGTAGTCGCCCGCGAGGAACGCCCCCGAGTGCGACCCCGCGCCGGCGAACACCACCGGATGCGTGCCGTCGACCAGCGTCAGCTCCGGGTCGTCCCACCGGCGCCGCAGATCGTCGCCGGTGTAGTCGTGCGACGAGAACGCCACCCAGCGCGGCGTGACCGTCCCGGCCTCGGCGTCCTCGACCAGGTAGACGGTGACCATCTCCCAGTCGGCCTCGTGGTCGTTGACACCGCCGAAGGTCGAGCGCCAGTCGTTGGCCGAGTAGAAGTACCAGTACTGCAGGATGACGTACCCACCACGCCGCAGCACCCGCCCGTAGTAAGGAGAAGCCTGCGCACCCCCGCCTTCGTGGTACTGCTCGGCGGCCTTGGTCATCACACCGCCCGGCACCGTCCCCCGGATCAGCAGGCTCAACCGCAGCAGCACGTCGATCAACCGGGCCACCAACCCGACCGCCGCCAACCGCCCGGTCCGCCGGATCCCCGTCGGATGTCCCTTCCGCCACCGCCGCACCTCCCGCCCCGACGCGGCCTTCAGCACATACCGCAGGAACAACGGCCGCTCCGGATGCTCGGCCGCCGCCGCGAGCAGGGCGGCCAGATCCAGCTCCCCGGCCGGCACCACCTCGGTCGGCTTCTCCGCCCCGACCCGCCACAGACTCGCCGCCGCGACATACCGCTCGATGTCGGTCGGCAGGAAGTACTCACCCTTGGTGTACGCCAACACGGGCTCATGGGCGCGCAGCAGCGCCAGATCATCCGCCGGACCGGCGGTGGCGGAAGCATCGACGGCAGTCATCGATGCGACGATATTCCGCCATGATCCCCGGCGCGCGCCGGGCCCCACCGAACGGGCAGCCTCCCCGCGACGGCCGACAGGCCCGGCCGCACCCCCTCGGCCGCCGGACCCGCCGCACCGCGTCTCAGGCGGCTCCTATCAGCCTTATGGCCAGCCGCCGTGCCGAGCGCCCGACCGTCCCGAGCCCGTGCGGGCCGTGTCCGGTCGCGCCGTGCATGGTTGCGCCGTGTCCGGTCGCATTGCGCCCGTCCGCACCGTGTCCGGTCGTGCTGAGCGCCCTGAACCCGCCGCCCACTCCGCTCGCCGGAACCGCGCCGAGACCGAGCTCGGTGCTGACCCCGGGCAGGTCGACGTCGCCGGTCGAGGCGCCGCCCGCGACCGCGGGCTTGTCGTTCCCGAGCCGGCGCTTGCCGTCAGCGGCGGCTGCGACCGCCGTGATCCCGCCGTAGCCCCGACCACCGGCCGCGCCCACGGCCCCGCCGCCGCTACCGCTCACGTTCGCACCGCGCCTTCGCCCTCACGCCGCCGCCAGCACCCGGCGCCCGCCGCGCTGCGCGTGCTGTGCCAGCCGCTGCCCGCGCTCCGCGCGCTCGGCCAGCGCCGCGAACGACGCCGCGGAGTGCTGCGCGGCGGGGGCCAGCGGCTGCTCGGCCGGCTCCAGGGTCTCCAGCTCGTCGCAGCCGTAGGCGCGGCAGAGCTGCAGTTCGGCCACGTGGACCACGTACCAGCGGGCGTGGGAGCCGTCCTCCTCCAGGGAGACCAGCACCTGCTGGACCACGCCGGTGCGCTCCTCGCCGACCACCTCGACCTTGGCTCCGACCGGGTGGCCGGCGGCGCGGACCGCCACGGCGACCTCGGGGGCCACACGCTCGGCGGCCAGGGCGCGGGCCGCGTGGTCGGCGGCGTCGTACTCGTCGCTCCAGGTGCGCCTCAGGTGGATCAGCACCCGGCCGATCGCGGCGGCTCGGGCGCCGGCCTGGGCGCGTTGTTCAGGATTGGCGTTCGGGCTTGTCGACGCGGCGTGCCAGCGGGCGCGGGCCACGCAGGCGCGCTGCTCGATCTCGTAGCGCTCCAGGCCGTCCAGCTCGGTGCGGACGGCGTCGTAGATCAGTTCCAGGCGGCGGGGGTCCATCGGGGGTGCTCCTCAGCGGGTTCGCGAAGCTCTCGGGTCGGGGGGAATCGCACCGGGAAGGGCGTACGCAGACGGCGTTGGCTGGTACGCCCCAGCGCATTCGGCGACACGGTTTATGGCGTCCGTGCGCGCCGGGATGCGTTACTCGTCGCGTGGAGTGAGGAGTCTTGTGACGAAGGGTGGCGATGAGGCTGAGGCTGGACCTCGAAGCATCAATACAGCGCCGCGAAGCGGCACCATGACGGGCGGTGGTGGGTGACGGGAGGGCTGTCATCAGAGTTACCTCTACATGTGTACGGCGGCTGGAAGGTGCCCTCCGGGTGAAGCGAGGGAGAACCCTCGTCCATCCGTACTGGCGGGCGATCGGACGTCAGCGGCCGCACATTCGGTGCATGCGGCATACGCGGCCGGCCAGATGGGATTTCGTCGTCCCAAGGCAGGTCGCGCAGCACGTGAAGCATGCGCCGGTCATGGCGCTATTAAACCATCCCGACCCCGGGGGGTTGTCAAGCGACGCACGTCACACCTGTTGGGAACCCTCGTGTCACACCCTCCAGGCGGTCCCGGCCATGACCTCGCCTCGCGCCTTGGCAACGGTGTGCCGCCTCACGGGCTGTTCACCGCGGCGCTACCGGCAATACGTCTAAGAGTATTGATTCAGGCTACTGAGTGCCGTTAGAGTGACTTGCCGGTTCCGTCGTATTTAGTGGCGACGGAGAGAGGTATGAGAGGTCATGGCAGGGACTGTCTCGAACATGGGCATCAGACTCGCGATCGTTTCCACGTATCCGCCGCGACGGTGCGGCATCGCCACGTTCTCGCGCGACCTGGCCGTCGCGCTCGCCGATGCCGCCCCGGACGTCCGCGTGGAGATCTGCGCGCTGGACCGGGACGGACTGGCCTACCCCGCAACGGTGCGGACGGTGATCCGCCAGGACGAGCGCCCCGACTACCGGCGAGCCGCCGCCGAACTGGCCGCCTCCGGGGTGGGCGCCGTCGTCATCCAGCACGAGTACGGCATCTTCGGAGGAGTCGACGGTGCGTGGGTCACCGACTTCGCCGCCGAGTTGCACCGCCTCGGCGTCCCGTATCTGGTGACGTTGCACACCGTGCTCTCCAAGCCGAGCCCTTCGCAGGCCGGCACCCTTTTCCGCCTGTGCCGCGACGCCGCGGCCGTGACCGTGTTCACCGAGACCGCACGCCGGCTGGCCGTCGATACCGGCATAGCGCCACCGGACCGGATCGTCCACGTCCCGCATGGAGCGCCGCCGCCTGGGAGCGGCGGCGACGTGCGCCCGGAGGTGAACGCGACTCTGGAGGCCCTGCGCGGCCGCCGGCTGCTGTCCACGTTCGGCCTGCTCTCGCCCGGCAAGGGGCTGGAGACCGCCATCGCCGCCCTCGGCCGGATCGCCGAGCGGCATCCCGACGTCACCTACCTGATCGCCGGCTCGACCCATCCGGAGATCGCCCGCCAGGAGGGCGAGAACTACCGCGACCTCCTGGTCCTCGCGGTCAAGGGCGCCGGCCTGGAGGACCGCGTGGTCTTCCTGGACACCTTCCTGTCCGACGCCGAGATCTCCGCGGTCCTGGCCCGCACCGAGGTCTTCTGCACGCCCTACCGCTCCCGCGAGCAGATCTCGTCGGGCGCCCTCACCTTCGCGCTGGCCGCCGGCTGCCCGGTGGTGTCGACCTCCTACTTCTACGCCGAGGACATGCTCGGCGGCGGCGCCGGCATCACCGTGCCGCCGGAGGATCCGGAGGCCTTCGCCGAAGCCCTGCACACGCTGCTGTCCGACCCGGCGCGCATGGAGCGCGCCCGGGAGGCCGCCCGGACCCTGGGGTCCGCGCTGCACTGGACCGCCGTCGCCCGCCGTTTCGCGGGCATCGCCCGGGCGGCCGCCGCCCGCCGCCCGCGTCCGCTGACCGACGCGATCCGCACCGACGCCGCCGGGGAGGCGCACGTGGACGTCCCGAAGCTGAAGCTCACCCACCTCAACCGGATCACCGACTCCGGCGGCATCGTCCAGTTCAGCGAGAACGCCCAGCCGGATCTGGGATCCGGCTATTGCGTGGACGACGTGGCCCGGCTGGCGATTGTGGCAGCCGGGCTTTGCACGATCCCGGTCCGGGATCTGCAGGGCACCGACCCCCACGCGTGGCTCGACACCTCCCTGGACTTCCTGGAGGCCGGCTACGACAAGGACGCCCTCGGCTCCCGCAACATGCGCGACGCGGCAGGGACCTGGCTGGACCAGCCGCATCGCGGCGACCACGTCGGACGGATGCTGTGGGCGCTGGGCGACGTCGCCTCCGGCGGCTCGGTCCCGGACAAGCTGCGCGAGCGCGCGGCCGGGCTGCTGGACGGGGCCCGCTCGGCGTTGCCGGTGCTGACCACCGTCCGCTCCACCGCCTACGGCCTGCTGGGCCTGGTGCGGGCGCCGGAGCCCACGGCCGAGCTGAAGCTCGGCGTGGCCCGGTTGGACGCGGCCCTCACCGCCACCGCGACCGACGACTGGCCGTGGTTCGAGGACGAGCTCACCTACGACAACGCCCGGCTGCCGCAAGCCCTGCTGCTCGGCGGCGAGCGGGCCGGGGACGCGGCGGTGATGGACCGGGCGCTGCGGGCCCTGGACTGGTACCTCGGGCAGGTCGGCATCGGCGCCGACGCGCCCGACGGCACCCTGCGGCTGGTCGGGAACCTGTGGCGGCGCAAGGGGGAGCCGCGGCCCGCGTACGAGGGCGACGAGCAGCCGATCGACGCCGCGGCGGTGGTCGAGGCGTGCGTGGAGGCCTGGCGGGTGACCGGCCGCGAGTTCTACGCCCGGCGCGCCCGGCGGGCGTTCGACTGGTTCCTCGGCGCCAACCGGCTCGGGATCCCGTTGTACGACGCGGCCAGCGGCGGCGGGCGCGACGGGCTGCGCGAGACCGACGCCAACCAGAATCAGGGTGCTGAATCGACGCTGGCGTACTACCAGGCGCTGCTGGCCCTGCGGCGGGCCGCGCTGGTGTGAGAGAGGGGCTCCGGGAGCCGTAGGGCCTTCCGGAGGACCCGGGCGCCCCGAGCGCGCCAGCGCGCCGTGCGCGTGCGTCCGGCACGGCCTGTGTGGCCCGCATGGCCTACGGCGTACAGGAAAACGGCCCCGTGCCGCCCTCCCCTGAGCAGGGAGCGGCACGGGGCCGTCTCGCGTCGTCTCGTCGACCGCGGGGTCATCGCCGCGACCGCAGCGCCAGCGACATCTGCGCCGCCCGCCGCTCCTCGTGCAGCTCGCGCTCGGTCGGCGCCATCGCCACCACCAGAAGCATCACCGTGGTGGTCACGCTGATGCCGACCACCAGTGGGGTCAGCAGCTGCGAGGGCGACATCCCGCCGGACACCGCCACGGAGGTCACCGGCATACCCGGCATCCAGCCGCTCGGGTCGGTCGCGGCGGTCGCCGTCACGTGCAGCGCCGTCATCCCGAGATAGTGCATGCCGGTCACCGCGACGCCCATGATGCCGGCCGCGCCGATGGTGGCCGGCAGGCCGCGCACGTGCAGCGCGAACCACAGCGCGGCGGTGGCCGCCCCCACCGCGACCACCTCGGAGGCGGCGACCAGCTTCACGTCGAAGTGCATCGACGGCGCCATGTGCAGCGCGGCCATGCCCAGGTAGTGCATGCCGGCCACGCCGGAGCCGGTGATGAGGCCGCCCACCAGCAGCGAACCGGCCGAGCCGCCGCGCGCCACGGCCAGCGAAAGGCCCACCGCCACGATCAGCACCGCCACCGCCAGGCTGACGATTGTGAGCAGCGGGTCGTAGCGGATCTCGGCGCCCGGCACCGTGAAACCGAGCATGGCTATGAAGTGCATGACCCAGATGGCGGTGCCTCCGATGGCCAATGAGGCCATGGCCAGCCAGCGGTACCGGGATGGGCCAACGGCGACGCGGGCGCGCGAGGCGCTCTGTAGTCCGATCGCCGAGCCTAGGAAGGACATGAAGTAGGCCAGCAACGGGGTCAGGGGACCGTAGGTGAAACCGTTGACGTGCACAGCGCGCATCCATTTCGGACGAAGGCGGACAGCCGGGGTACAGAGGGCCGCTGTCTTGGCTTCGCAGGCGCTTGAACTGCGTGCAGTCCGTCAACAGCCGAGCAATCATAGAGGTGGCGAAGGCGCGGCGCGCCGGGCGGCCCCCGCCAGCCCCACGTTGTGGCCTTCGTCACACAAACGGCCCTGGCGCCGCCCTGGCCCGCAATACGCAGTGCGTAGCGGGTCGTGGCGAAAAGACCCGGAGCTGCGACAGCCCGCCGTCATATGGAAACCCCATGTGGCGCCCGCGTTTAGCGTGTTGTCCAGACACGGTGTGATCACGGGCGCTACAGTCGGTGCTTTCCAGCGGCGAACTGTGCCGTTTGCGAAGATCGAAACCTGTTCGCAACCAGACCCCCTGTGAGGCAAAAGATGTCGACACCGCTCGGCACCACCAGCCCCCATGGCGAACTGTTCCGCCGGGAACCCGCCAACCCGATCCTGACGGCGAATGACTGGCCCTACCAGATCAACACCGTCTTCAACCCCGGCGCCACCACTCACGACGGTGAGACGGTGCTGCTGTGCCGCGTCGAGGACCGCCGCGGCCTGTCCCACCTGACCGTCGCCCGCTCGCCGGACGGCGTGCTCGGCTGGCGCGTGGACCCCAAGCCGCTGCTGGCCGACGACCCGGCCGACCAGACCAGCATGTGGGGGGTCGAGGACTGCCGGATCACCTACGTGGCCGAACTCGAGACCTACGTCATCTCCTACACCGCCTACGGTCCCTCGGGCCCGTGCGTGGCGCTGGCCACCACCGACGACTTCCAGTCGGTGGAGAAGCTCGGCGTCGTGATGCCCCCGGAGGACAAGAACGCCTCGCTGCTGCCCCGGCGGGTGGGCGGCGACTTCATCCTGTACCACCGGCCGTACTCGGCCCATGTCGGCGGCGCGGACGTGTGGCTGTCCCGGTCCAAGGACCTGCGCACCTGGAGCTCCCCGGAGCCGGTGATGGCCAGTCGCGAGGGCGCCTGGTGGGACGCCGCCCGCATGGGTCTGGGCCCGGCGCCGATCGAGACCGAGCACGGCTGGCTCGGCGTCTACCACGGCGTGAAGCAGATGGCCGCGGGGCCGCTGTACCGCGCCGGCCTCGTCCTTTTCGACATCGACAACCCGGCCAAGGTGGTGCGCCGCTCCCCGCAGTGGGTGCTGGGTCCGGCGGCCGACTACGAGACGCACGGCGACGTGCCGAACGTGGTCTTCCCGACCGGCCTGATCCACGATGCGGAGACCGGTGAACTGCGGCTCTACTACGGTGCCGGCGACTCGGTCATCGCCGTGGCCACCGCCACCATGTCCGAGGTCATGGATTACTTGCTGCAGTACGGCTGAATGAGACCTAGGGGGCCTGGGTCCTTTCCGCCCAGGCCATCCCGACGAACGCCAGCCCCAGCAGGATCCCGAAGGCCTGCCACGGGTTGAAGTGCTCCAGCAGCGTCCGCTGCTTGTCGACGAGGTCGGCGAACCACTTCGGGAAGTCGTAGGTCGGCAGGTGCAGCCACCAGTTGTTCTCCACGATCCCGGCCGCGAACGCCACCAGGACCGCCTGGTAGGGCCGCGCCAGCGCGGCGGTACCCACCGCGACGATCATGATCCACGGCAGCAGCCGGAACTCCTCGAACACGGCGTGGAACAGGTACGCCTCCCCGCCCAGATCCCACGGCCGGTAGCCGAGCGCCCGGAACACCGGCCAGGCCTTCCCGTGGTGCTGCGCGTGGTCCCCGATCCAGAACGCGGCCAGCTGCGCGGCGCTGATCGCGAACAGCAGCGCCAGGAACGTCAGCACGATCGACAGCAGCGCCAGCACGAATTCGCCCGGGGTCTGCGGCGCGGGCCGCAGATGCGGCCGGTGGCTCTTGTTCCGCCGGATGACGCGCACCGCGCGGCCGTGCTCCTCGGCGATCGCGCCGCGGATCTTCTCGATGTCGTGGTTCGCCATCTATGTCTGCTCCCAGTGGATCGCGACGGCGCCGCGGTGCAGCTGCTCGACGGCCGCGCGCCAGCCCTCCAGCCGCGCCATGACGAGATCCGGGTCGGCGGCGGGGTCGACGGTCAGGAGTGCGGCGTGGAGGCCGCGGTGGTCTTCTCGCAGGCTCGCCCGGAGCACGCCCACGTGCGGCAGGATGCGTGCCAAGGCCGCGCGGGCGGCGTCGAGCGGCTCGGCGGCGGGGACCGCGCACAGCCAGACGTCGTCGCGGTCCGGCCAGGCCACCCGCACCGGGCCGGCCGGCGGTCCGACGGTGGTGGCGGCGACGAGCGTGGTGGTGCGGCCGTCCTTCTCGACGGTGACGGTTCCGGATGAAGTCAGAGAACTGATTTCCGGCACGTGCTCCAAGGCCCGGGCGACCACCGGATCGAGTTCGCCGAGCGGCTGGCCCCGCCCCAGAGCGGTGACGATCGCGGCGGGCCGGATGCCGAACGCCGCCGTCAGGCCGCCGATGGTCGACCCGAACTCGCGCAGCGTCGCCTGGAGCACCTCGCTTCCGACTTCGGCGGCTTCGGGAGCGACGCTTTCCACATGCGCGGCAAGGGTTTCCGGATCGATCGGCTCGGCCGGGGCGACCTCGCCGCGGAGCTCCGTGAGGGTGTTCCGGAGCGTCGCCAGCCAAGCGGTGGCGGTCGGCGAAGGCGTGGGATAGAGGGCGCTCACGGCGAGTCCGTCAGGGCTCTGATGACGTCCACGTCGGGCTCCTGGAAGGCGCCCGGATCGGTGCGGCCTTCGGCTTCCCCGCACACCGGGCAGCCCGGCCGGCCCTCGACCGAGAGCCACAGCGACTGGTACGCGTACTGAGCCGGTGCCCCGCGCATCAGGTCGGCGAAGATCCAGTAGTCGGGCTCGTGACCGAAGACCGCGTACGTGGTCCCGGCCTTGAGGACGCCCTGCGCGAACCGCGCGGCGGCGGCTTCGTCGTCGGCGTCGTGCAGCAGCCCGAGCGCGATCTTCACGGCCGCGGCCGACACCTGGTGGATGTCGGTCAGCAGCCCCGGCTCGGCGATCAGGCGCCCGGTGCCGTAATCGGTGGCGGCGGCCACCGAACCGCTGGCCGTCTCCTGCAGATCCGCGCGGACGCCGCCGGTAGCGCAAGTGAAGCAGGGTGTTCCGGGCGTGGCGATGATGACCTCGCCGCCCTGAGCACCCTGATAAAGGCCGGGGAAGACCGCCGGCCGCCCGAGGTGGTGGGCGAAGTGGCCGAGGCGGGCCTGGGCCTGCGGATCGTCGGTCGCGGCGATCACGAGGTCCGCCTCGGCCACCAGCGCCGCCAGGTCCAGGTCCTCGTGCCGTGCCGTGTGCCGCGCGACCCGCGCCCGCGGGTTGATCGACAGCACGAGATCGGCCAGCGCCCGCGCCTTCGCCAGCCCCACGTCGGCGACGCGGTAGGCGCTGCGTCCCACGTTGGCCGGTTCGACGACGTCCGGGTCGACGATCGTGAACGCGCCGACCCCGCTGCGGGCCATCGTCTCGGCGACGTAGGAGCCCACCGAGCCGGCACCGACGATCAGGACCCTGCGTCGGGCCAGCGTCGGGGAGAGGAGGCCCCCGGTCCGGGCGAAGAGGGGCGCCGAGGCCGCATCGTGCGAGGCATCGTGCGATTCCCTCGGCCTGGGCCGTCGTGCGGTGCGCAGCGTCGGCACGGCTCCGGCCATCCGCTCCAGCGGCGGCAGGCTGAGATCCCACACCAGGGACAGCGGTCCGTCGCCGTCCTCCGCCAGCAGCGTGGGCGCCGTCGCCGGGAAGTCCGTGCCGAACAGGATCGTCACGCCGCCGAACCCGGGGATCCGCGCATGGGTGGCCAGCAGCGCCGCGCCCTCCACCTCCACCGCGGCCGGATCCGCCTCCGGCTGCACACCGGCTCTTCGCAGCATCCTGACGATCGGTACCACGACCGGCCGCACCGGCGCCACCTGCACGCCCTCCGCCGTCCGTTCCGCGCCGTAGAACGAGATCCGCGCCGGTCCGAGCCGCAGTTCGTGTCCGGCCAGCGGCGTGTCGACGTCGTGGGTGACGATCGGCGCCAGGTAGCGCGCCAGGTGCGGATTGAGCCGCAGCGACTCGGCGTACTCGGACCGGTCCTGCCCCGACGGCACCGGCATCCCGGCCGGATGCGAGTGCACGATCCCCTTGAACCGCGCCGCCGTGGCGGCCTCCCGCTCGGCGACCGCCGCGATGAGCCAGTCCGTGTTCTGATACCGGGTACCGGTCGTGGCCGCCCCGGCGTCGTGCAGGAAGCCGGTGACGTAGTCCAGCCCGGGCAGGCCCAGCAGCGCGCCGCCCTGTTCCGGCGCGACCGCACCGATCCGCGCGGTGATCGCGTCCAGCACGTAGTCCGCGACCCGTACCGGCGTCAGCATCCGCACCCCCTGCTCAGAGGTCGTATTCGACCTCGTTGTTCACCGAGAACGGGAACGGATACCCGGCCAGCACCACATCCATGCCCGTGGCCCACAACACCGACTTGGAGTAGGCCTCCTCCAGACTCGGCTGCCCGGAACCCCCATGCTGGCTCAGGCACAGCTTCCCGTTGGCGAACAGATGCGAGGAGTGCACCCCGAGCAGCCCTTCCAGCCGCGGCTCGACCAGCTTCACCTGATAGCTCATGCCGTCGAAGTACGCGAACATGGTGTACGGCCGCCCCATCTGCGACCGGAAGCTGTAACACCACCCGCGCGCATCCCGATGATCGATGAACCGCGTGTTCCGCGGCATGTGCTGCGCGGCCCACTGCAGGTCCTCGACTTCCCGCCCACGTACCCGCGCCGCGAACGTCCCGTGCTGCACCTTGCTCAAAGGACGCCCTGTGGGGGCGTCGCCGGTGTAGATCTCACCCTCCGACCCGACCGCGACCCGCGCCTTCGGATCCACCGGATACTGATCGCCCGACTGCTGCGCGCTCCGGATGATGTCGCGCAACCGGTTCAGGTCGGTACGTTCGACGTCCGTCATCGACTTCCCCTTATCGCACTGTTCTGCCGTGCGTTCTTCAGGGTAGGTCGGTCCGGCTCAGCCCGCCACCAGCCGCAATCCGTTCCGCCGCTCGTCCTCGGCCAGCAGCCGCTCCAGCTTCACCGCCGTGTCCGTGCCGGCCTGCGGATTGTGCAGGACGACCCGCAGGTCCGCGCGGTTCGGCACGGCCAGGACCACCGACTCGAAGTGCAGGGCTCCGACCTTGGAACTCAGGGTCTTACTACGCGCGCTGTTGTGGGCCACGTCCTGGCGCTCCCACAAGGCGGCGAACTCCGGGCTCTGCGGGATCAGGGCTTCCACCACTTCCTGGAAGCCCTCGTCGCCGGGGTTGGCGGTCATCTCCGAGCGGTAGCTCGCCACGACGTGCGGGGCCAGCTCCTCCCAGTTGGTCACGCTTTCGCGGTAGATGTCGTCGAGGAAGTACTGGTGCAGGCAGTTCACGCCCGGGTCGGTCATGCGCAGGGCCAGTTGCGCGGTGCGGTTGGCGACGACCATGTTCCAGTAGCAGTCGACGATGTGGCCGGGATTGGGCAGCCAGGCGTCGACGAGACGGACCAGGGCCTCGTCGACCGGCTGTTCGGCCTGGTGGGGGCAGATGGCGCCGAGCGGCGGCGGGTTCAGGCCGGCCAGAGCGTACAGGTGGCGGGTCTCGGCCTCGTTCAGTTTCAGCACGCGGCCGACGGCGTCGAGGACGTGCGACGACACCGTGATGTCGCGGCCCTGCTCCAGCCACTGGTACCAGGAGGAGCCGACGCCGGCCAGGACGGCGACCTCCTCGCGGCGCAGCCCCGGGGTGCGGCGCCGGCCGCCCGGGGCCAGGCCCACTTCCTCGGGCGTGATCTGGGCCCGCCGGGCGACCAGGAACTCACGCAGGTTCGCCCGTCGGACGGTGTCGGGATCCACCTGGACCGGGCCCGTCATCGACACAGCTCTCTCCCCTCGAGCAGACAGTGCACTCTATGCCCCGTGCGCTGCTTCCGCTGCTGCACAGCCTGGTGTAAGGACCACCAGGATAACTACGCGCTACCTTCGTTCTCTTCCCCGGCCGAATCCTGGATGCATGACAGACGTCCTCGACCGCCCGGCCACCGCCGGATCCGGCTCCGCGAACGGCGCGGCAGCCACCGCGAACGACACCCGCACCCCGAACCAGCAGGGCATGTCCACCCGCGCCAAGCTGGTGCTGTTCCTGCTCTGCGCGGCCAACTTCATGGTCGCCGTCGACTTCTCCATCCTGAACATCGCCGTCCCGAGCATCGGCGAGGACCTCGGAATCAGCGAGGCGAACCTGCAGTGGGTCTCCACCGCCTTCGCGCTGCCCTCCGGCGGCTTCCTGCTGCTGTCCGGCCGGATCGGCGACCTGGCCGGCCGCAAGAAGGTGTTCGTCACCGGCACCGTGCTGTTCACCGCCGCCAGCCTGATCGCGGCTCTCGCGTGGGTCCCCGCGATCCTGTTCGCGGCCCGCGCGCTGCAGGGGGTCGGCGCGGCGATGATCGTGCCGACCGGCATGGCGCTGCTGACCACCTCCTTCGCCGAGGGCCCGCAGCGGGAGCGGGCGCTGGGCATCAACGGCACCCTGATGACCGTCGGCTTCACCTTCGGCATGGTCCTCGGCGGGGTCCTGACCCAGGCCTTCACCTGGCGCTCGACGATGGTCCTGAACACGGTGATGGGCGCGCTGGTGCTGCTCGGCGCCCCGCGGCTGCTCAGCGAGAGCCGCAACGCGCACAGCTCCAAGCTCGACATCCCCGGCGCGATCACCGTCACCACCGCGCTGCTGGCCCTGATCTACGCGCTGTCCACCGCCGCGCAGGTCGGCTTCGGCCGCGCCGACGTCGTCGTCGGCCTGGTCGCCGGAGTCGCGCTGCTCGCCGCGTTCGTCGTCATCGAGGCCCGCACCGAGGAGCCGCTGGTCTCGCTGCGGATCCTGCGCCGCCGCAGCGTCGCGGTCGGCAACCTGGGCGGCCTGGTCACCTTCGCCACGATGAGCTCGGTGGTCTTCCTCGGCACCCTGTTCCTGCAGCAGGTGAACGGCATGTCCCCGACGCTGACCGGCCTGGTGTTCGGCGTGATGGGCGTGGTCGCCGCCCTCGGCGGGATGGTCGCCCCCAAGGCGATCGCCCGCTTCGGCGCCCGCGCCACCCTGGTCGGCGGGATGGTGTGGCAGGGCGTGCTGATCGCCCCGCTGGCCCTGATCGACTCCTCGAACGGCACCCTCCTGCTGCTGACCATCGCCGCGATCGCGGCGTTCGGCCACCTCGGTGCGATCGTCGCCTACGGCGTCACCGCCACCAGCGGCCTCAGCGACGCCGAGCAGGGCCTGGCCACCGGCCTGGTGACCACCTCCCAGCAGGTCGGCCTGACCATCGGCATCCCGCTGTTCAGCGCCCTGGCCTCGGCCCGCGCCGACAGCCTGCGGGAGGCCGGGCACACCGCCAAGGACGCCCTCACCGGCGGCATCCGCCTCGGCCTGGGTGCCGACGGTCTGGTGGTCCTGGTGGTCGCGGTCCTGGTCGGGCTGGGCCTGCGGACCGGCCGCAAGGTGAAGTCCCGGGCGGCGGGGATCTGAGGCAGCAGAAAGCAGAACGGCCCCGCTTCGGCGGGGCCTTTCGCCTTCCCCGACCGGGGAATCAGGCGTCCACCGACAGGATCCGCCCCTCCTTGATCGCCTTCAGCAGCGCCTGGTGGTCCGCCCGGGTCTGGTCCGCGTACGCCACCGCCCACCGCGCCATCGCCCGGTCGAACGAGTCCGCGTGGCCCAGATACGCGGAGATCGCCACGCGGTCCCCGGACCGCGCATGCGCCCGCGCCAAGACCTGCCCGCACAGTCCGGCGTAATTGCGCAGCATCTTCTGGTCGAGGCCGGCGACCACGGCCGACCCCTTCATGTCCCGAAGCTGCCGGATATAGAAGAACCGGCCCTCGGGCCCGGTCGCCCACCCCAGGAAGATGTCGCTGCTGGCCTGCATCAGCCGCTGCCCGCTCACCACCCGCTGCCCCTGGTGCTCGTGGCGGCCGGCCTTCAGATACGGCGCCAGCACCGATTCCTCGGCCTCCTTCACCTGCAGGAACAAGGGTGCCGACGTGGTGTCCCCGAGCATGAGCGCCATCGCGCACCTGGTTCCGACGCTCCCGACCCCGACCACCTTCAGCGCCGACTCCACGTAGCGGAACCGGTCCAGGAGGACTCTGCGATCCTCCTGGAGCGTCGCCCGATAGTCGGTGAACACCCGCCGGACGATCTCCTCCTCGGTGATCCGGTCGAAACCCAGCTCCGCGTACGGCACCAGTAGCGGCGGCTGGTAGCGGATCCGCGGCGTCCCGTCCGGACCCGGCTCGGTCAGCTTGCGCAGCGCCTGCACGCTGGTGTGCCGCTCGGCGGCGGCGAACGCCGACTCCAGCGCCTTGCGCCCGCGTGGGCGCTTCGCCTGCTTCAGCAGGGACGAGGCGTCCACGCCCTGGTACCAGACGTCCAGCTCGTCGGTCCGGGTCAGCTCCGCCATCATCGTCCGGTACGCCCACGCCGCGGCCTTGGCGGTGTCGTGGGCGCACGTGTCCGTGAACCCGTTCTCCCGCGCCGCCACCGCGACGCTCGCCGTCAGCCGCTTCACGTCCCACTCGAACGGCCCGGGCAGCGTCTCGTCGAAGTCGTTCAGGTCGAACACCAGCCGCCGCTCCGGGGAGGCGTAGAGCCCGAAGTTCGACAGGTGCGCGTCCCCGCACAGCTGCACCGTCAGCCCGCTGTTCGGCGACCGGGCCAGGTCCGCCGCCATGATCGCCGGCGCTCCGCGCAGGAAGGCGAACTCCGAGGCCGCCATCCTTCCGTACCGAATCGGCACCAGGGCCGGCACCCGGGTCTCCGCCTGCTGCTCCAGGATCGCCACCGGATCGCGCCGGTCGGCCGGAGGCGACCACTCCCCGGTCGCCGACCGGGAGATCTGCTTACGCGCCGCGCGTCCCACCGCCACCCGCGAGGACAGGCTCGATTCCGTCATGCGATCCAGGGTGCGTCGCCGGACCCCGCCCGGCATGCCGGTGGCCGGCCGGATCGGCTAATGGAGCGATCCGGTCGGCCACGGGAGTCGAGACGAGGCGGGGAAGCCGCGGCCCTGTGCCGCGGGACTCCCTCAGCGCTTGGCCGCCATCCCCGCCGCCTGCTTCGGGAGCAGGAAGGCCAGGCCCAGGATGGCCGCGATGACGATCACGTCCACCGCGTCCACCCACCGCATCGCGGTGACGAAGTCCCCGAACCCGCTCGGGTGCGACCCCAGCGCGGAGAAGAACACCGTGCCCAGCACCGTCACGCCGGTGGCGCCGCCGAACTGCTGCGCCGTGACCAGCATCCCGGACGCGGCGCCGGCGTTCTTGGACCGGATCCCGGCCAGCACCGAGCCCACCAGCGACGGCAGCACGAAGCCGTTCCCGGCGCCGACCAGCATCATCGACGGCAGCAGCTGCCAGGACGCCAGGTCCGTGCCGCGCCAGGCCAGTACCGCGCCCAGCAGCACCAGGCCGGTGGCGCTCATGGACGCCCCGATGGCGATCACCCGGGCCCCGTAGCGGCCCGACACCCGCCGGGCCAGCATCGAGCTGCCGGCGAAGGCCAGCCCCAGCGGTCCGAACAACAGTCCGGCGCGCACCGGGCTCATGTGCATCCCGCCCTGCAGGAACAAGGTCATGGCCAGCATGAACCCGCCGAACATGGCCAGCATCAGGCCGGACAGCGCCAGGCCCACGCTGAAGGTGCGCTCCTTGAACAGCACCAGGTCCACCATCGGCGACCCGCCGGCCCGGGCCAGCCGGGACTCCCAGCGCAGCGCCGCGATCAGCACCGGCACCGAGGCGATCAGCGAGATCCACGTCCACAGCGGCCAGCCCTCGGCCCGGCCCAGGATCAGCGGCGCCAGCGCCAGCCCGATGCCGGCCGCGATCCCGACCGCGCCGACCGGGTCGAACCGCGGCCGCTGCGCGCCGCGGGTGTCCGGCAGCCAGCGCAGCGCCAGCACCACCGCGACCGCCCCGATCGGCACGTTCACCAGGAAGATCGGGCGCCACGTCCAGTGGAACAGGTTCGCCTCCAGCAGCACGCCGCCGAGCACCTGCCCGGCCACCGAGCCGGTGCCGATGGTGGCGCCGAACCACGCCATCGCCCGCGGCCGCTCGTGCAGCGGGTAGATCACGTTGATCAGGGCCAGCAGCTGCGGCACCATCGCCGCCGCGGTCGCGCCCTGCACCAGGCGCGCCGTGATCAGCAGCGCCGAGGAGGTGGCGACGCCGCAGGCCAGACTGGCGGCGGTGAACGCGGCCATGCCGTAGACGAACATCCGCTTGTAGCCCAGCAGGTCGCCGAGCCGGCCGCCGGTGATCAGCCCGGCCGCGTAGGCGAAGCCGTAGCCGCCGACCACGAGCTCCAGACCGGCGTCGGAGGTGTGCAGGTCGTGCTGGAACGACGGGGCGGCGACGTTGACGACGAAGTAATCGAACATGGCCATGAACATGGCCGAGAGGATCACCGGCAGCATGCGCCAGCGGCGCGCGTCCGGTTCCGGGGAAGATTCCGCCGCTGACGGTGTTGAACCCGGTAGGGCGGTCGCGGTTATCACGCGTTCCGTGATGGCTGACACGGGCTGGCTCCATCGCATTCGCTCGAGGCCATCGGTTCGACGTTCATCGAACCGTTCGACTAACATCGAACTGTACGACCACTATCGAACTCAAGGCAAGCGGGTTTAGGCTGTGGCAATGGAATCCCAGGTCGAGCGCGACGAACTGGCGCACGCGGATCCGGACGCCGTGGACCTCACGGCGGTCCTGGCGGCGCTGGCCGAGCCGGCGCGGCTGAAGATCGTGCGCACGGTGGCGGCCTACGGCGGCGACGACGGCATCGCATGCCTGGACGTCTGGGAGAAGAGCGGGCTCACCGCCACCAAGTCGACGATGTCCCACCACTACAAGGTGCTGCGCGAGGCCGGCCTGGTGGTCATGTGGTGGGTCGGCGCCAAGAAGCACGTCCGGCTGCGGCGCGAACTGGTCGACGTCCGGTGGCCCGGGCTGCTGGACGCCGTGCTCGCCGACCAGGCGCCGGCGCACGGCTGAGCGGCCACGGGCCGCCGCGGTCCGGCATGGTTCGTCACGGTCCGTCATGGTCCGTCATGGCCCGTCATGGTCCGTGCCGAGCCGTCACGGGCCGTCGCGGTCCGTCATGGTCGGCCCGCGCCGCTACGGGTGCTTCGCGGCACCCTTGAGGGCCTTGTCGACCGCGTTCTTGGCGCCGTACACCGCGATCCCGACCAGGTCGAGGTCGGCGCCGAGCACCGCGCGCACCGCCGCGCGGTTGTCCGCGTCGTTGCCGGTCGCGAACATGTCCGCGGTGAACACCGCCACGTCCAGCCCGCGGGTCAGGGCCTTGGCGCGCGCCGAGGCCAGCGTCTCCTTGCCGCCCTCGAACACCATCACCGGCTGGCGGAACTCCCGCAGGTAGCGCTGCCCGTCGCCGTCTTCGTACGGCTCGCCGATCACCTCGGGACGCGCGGCGCCGATGCCGCTCACCAGGAACGCGGTGACGTTCAAGCGCTGCCACACCGCGAGGTCGTCCCGCAGCACCACGGCGATCTTGGTTTCGAACTTTTCCATATGCCGAGCATCCCGACCTGCGGCGACGCCCGTCTTGTACATTCCTGACATGGAGCGGGTCACGGCTTGGCGGCCGCCGGTGCCGGGTGTCGCGGAGGTCTTCCACGCGCACTTCACCGAGCACGTCTACCCGATGCACGCGCACGCCACCTGGACCCTGCTCATCGTCGACGACGGCGCCGTGCGCTACGACCTGGACCGGCACGAGCACGGCGCACCGACCGGCGTGGTGACGCTGTTGCCGCCGGACGTGCCGCACAACGGCCGCTCGGCGGACCCCGGGAACCCCGACGGCTTCCGCAAACGGGTGCTGTACCTGGAGCGGGACAGTCTCGGCCTGGACCTGATCGGCGCGGCCGTCGACCATCCGGCGTTCGTGGATCCCCTGCTGCGGCAGCGGATCCACCAGCTGCACGGCGCCCTGCGCCTGCCGGGGGAGGAGCTGGAAGCCGAGAGCCGCCTCACGCTGGTCCGTGAGCGCCTCCGCGAGCGGCTGGCCCCGGCCGTGACCACGCCGTCCGAGACGCCGTCCCCGACCGCCGCGCGTCTTCTCAGGGACCTGATCGACGCGCGGATCGTCGACGGCGTCGGCCTGGAGGCGGCGGCCGAGGAGCTGCACTTCCACCCCGCGCACCTGATCCGCAGCTTCACCCGCGAATACGGCATGGCCCCGCACCGGTATCTGACGTCGCGACGCGTCGACCTGGCGCGGGGCCTGCTGCTGGCCGGGATGCCGCCGGCGGAGGCGGCGACGGCCTCAGGATTCTGGGATCAGTCCCACCTCGCCCGGCACTTCAAGCGAGTCGTCGGGGTCAGCCCCGGCCGGTACGCCGGCGACGGCCGGGCCCCCCGCGGCTCCGCCCGGCTCGCCGTGCCGTAGGTCGCGCTCGATCTGTTCCAGGCTGCGGCCCTTGGTCTCCGGGATGAAGAACCGGGCCAGGAGCAACAGCACCACGTTGACCCCGGCGAACACCCACATCGCGCCGCCGATGCCGAGGTGGTTCTTCGCGGACATGGTCGGGAACACCGCGGTCACGATGCCGGTGGCGGACCACAGCACGGTGGTGGCCAGCCCGGTCCCGGCGGCGCGGGCCCGCAGCGGGAAGATCTCGCCGATCATCACCCACACCGTGGCGCCCCAGCCGAGCTCGTATCCGGCCAGGTACAGGATCAGGAAGATCAGGGTCAGAGTCCCCAGGGTGTCCTTGTCGTGCACGTTCTTGATGACCAGGCCCGCCGCGAACAGCGAGACCACCATGACCGCCGCGCCGATGGTCAGCAGCGGCTTGCGGCCCCAGCGGTCGACGACGAACAGCTCCCACACCGTGAACAGGAACTTCACCACGCCGAGCACGACCGCCGACAGCAGCGCGGTGCGCGTCGCGAAGCCCAGCGACTTCAGCATGGTCGGGAAGTAGGCGTTGATCGCGTTGACGCCGGAGAACTGCTGTCCGATCGCCAGGATCAGCGCCACGACCACCATCGGCCGCACCCACGGCTGCCACAGGTCCCTGATGCGCCCCCGCTCCTCGGTGTCGCGGCGGATGATGTCGCGGATCTCGCCGATCTCGGTGTCCAGGGCGTCCGCGCCGGCGCCGGGCCGCGCCGCGGCCAGGACCGCCCGGGCCTCGGCGTCCCGTCCCTTGCTCAGCAGCCAGCGCGGCGTCTCCGGGAGCACGGCCAGCCCGGCCAGCAGGATGGCCGCGGGGATCAGGGCCCCGAGGAACATCCCCTTCCAGTTGTCGTGGCCGCTCAGCGCGTAGTCCACGAGGAACGCGATCAGGATGCCGGTCACGATGAACAGCTGGTTCAGCGAGCCCAGCGCCCCGCGGGTCCGCGCCGGCGCCAGCTCGGCCAGGTAGGTCGGCACGGTCGCGGAGGACAGCCCGACCCCGATGCCGATCACGCCGCGGGTCGCCATCATCACCGGCCAGCTCCCGGCCAGCGCACACCCGAGGGTGCCGACGATGACCACACTCGCCGCCAGCATGATGGTCCGCTTGCGCCCGATCAGGTTGCACAGCCGCCCGGCCAGCATCGCGCCGGCCATGGCGCCGACTGACAGGCTGGCGGTGATCACGCCTTTCTGGAACGCGGACAGCTGCCACTGCTTCGCCAGCAGCACCAGCACCCCGGCGATGACCCCCAGGTCGTAGCCGAACAGGATGCCGCCGAAAGCTCCGAACGTGTAAAGGGTCGCGCGGTTCACCGGCCTGCGGGCGGCCGGAGCTGCGGGGGACGCGGAAGTCGCCATGGCGGAGACCGTGGCACCGGCCAAGGACCCTGACAAGGTGGCATCCCGTAACGATTCAGTAACATGGATGCCGTTCACATACATGAACATCATCGGAAACGGCCGCACCCTGGTCGGGGCACCAAGGCGCGCCGATCGGCCGCCTCCGCGAGACGGCCAGATCAGAGGCTTGTTTCAGAAACGCGCTCAGTGGCTCGGTAACTCAGTGGCTTGAGTTCGGCAGCACGCCGGCTCGGTGCGTCAGTGCGTCAGTGCGTTCGCGCGTCGGTGCGTCCGTGTGTCAGCGGATCCCGGCCCGCCGCAGCTGTTGGCTCAAGTCCTCAGCCACCTCCCGCAGCAGGGAGCCGACTCGCTGCAGCTCGGCGTCGGTGACCCGGTCGGCCGGCATCGAGCAGCTCATCGCGTCGGTGCCGGGGATGCGGAACGGCACCACCGCGGCGACGCAGGCCACGTCCGCGGAGCTCTGCCCGCGCTCCGTGGCGTACCCGCGCTCGCGGATGAACGCCAGCTCCGAGCGCAGCGCCTCGCGGTCGGTGATGGTCAGGTCGGTCAGGGCCGTGAGGTGCTTGGGGAGCACCGCGGTCAGCTCGTCGTCGGCGAGTTCGGCGAGCAGGACCTTGCCCAGGGCGGTGGCGTGGGCCGGCAGCGTGCGGCCGACCCGGGAGACCAGGTGCGCCGAGGTGCGCGACTCGCGGGTCTGGAGATAGACGATGTCCGCGCCGTTGAGCCGAGCGTAGTGGCAGGTGTAGCCGACCTGGTCGCGCAGGCGTTCCAGGGCGTCGGTGGCGTACGGCATCACCGGGTCGCGGTCCAGGTACGCGGTCCCGCAGATCAGGGCCCGCACCCCCAGCCGGAACCGGGTGCCGGCGTCGTCGGACTCGATCCAGCCCACGTCGCGCAGCGTGCGCAGCAGTCCGTGCAGCGACGAGCGCGGGATGCCGGTGTGGTGGTGCAGGTCGGTCAGCGACAGCCAGGCGTGGTTGGCGCCGAACGCCTCCAGCAGCTCCACGGCCCTCCGGGCCGACTTCACGCCCGCGGCGTCCGTCGTCGTCTGGATCGCAGTGTCGGTGTCCGCCATGAGGCCCCTTCGTCGACAGGTCTGGGGCCTCACATTACCGTCTGTGGCGACTTTCAGGTATATGGAAGTTGTTCACATATCTGAAGCACAGGCCTTCGGCACCGGCGGATCCCCTTCCCCTTGACCGCATGGGGCGCCGCCACTACCGTTCCAGCAGCCGAGCACGTTCACTCATCTGTCTTCGTTCACATATGTGAAACTCGTTGAAGCCGAGGCCCTCATGCGAACAGCGACACCCAGAACGGCCAGATCCGCCGCCGCCGCGCTCGCGGCCGTGGCGCTGCTGGCGTCCGGTACCGCGTGCGGTTCCAGCAAGTCCTCCGGAGCGGCCACCTCGAAGAACGCGAAGGCCACCGGAACGCTGAACGTCTGGATCCGGGGGGCGGGCGACTCGCCGAAGGCCTACCAGAAGATCTTCGACGCCTTCACCGCCCAGACCGGGATCAAGGTCTCGATCGGCAAGGCCACGCTCACCGACTTCGAGACCGCCCTCACCGCCGCGGCGTCCGCCCACCAGCTCCCCGACATGGTCCTCGACGACGCCGCGCAGCTGGGAAACTTCGTCTCCCAGGGCATCGTGCTGCCGGTCGACAAGAGCACGTTCACCGGCGCCGACCAGCTCACCGACCAGGCGTGGGCCTCCGCCGCCGACCTCAAGGGACAGACTTACGCCGTGCCCTTCTCGGCCCAGGCGAACGTGCTGCTCGTGCGCCAGGACTGGCTGGACAAGCTGGGCCTGCAGCCGCCGAAGACGTGGGACGACCTGGCCAAGGTGGCCCAGGCGTTCACCACCCAGGACCCTGACGGCGACGGCAAGAACGACACCTACGGGCTGGCCGTCCCCGGTTCCACCTCCCGCGGCTACACCTCCTGGTTCTGGTCCTCGTTCCTGTACTCGGCCGGCGGCGACTTCCTCAAGGCCGGCGGCGGCAAGTTCACCGCGACCCTGAACTCGCCGCAGGCGGTGTCGTCCGCGAAGTTCCTGGAGGACCAGGTGTGCACGAACAAGGACGTGCAGCCCTCGGCCCTCGGGGACGACACCACCGCCACCAACAAGGCCTTCCAGACCGGTGTCGCCGGCATGTACCTGACCGGGCCCTACGCCTACGCGACCATGGACGCCACCGCGGTCAAGGGCAAGTACACCGCCGTCGCGCCGCCCACCGGGCCGACCGGCACCGCCGGCACCCTCGCCGAGGGCACCGACATCTTCACCATGGCCGACAGCAAGCAGGACGAGGTGACCAAGCTCGAGGAGTTCATGGTCACCGCCGAGGCCCAGAAGCTCGGCATGACCGCGGTCCCGACCGCGACCATCGTCCGCCTGCCGGTGAACAAGAGCGTCGACGCGGCCCAGGCGCACGCCGGCGACTCCCGCTGGCAGCTGGCGCAGCAGGTCTACACCACCTCCGGCCACTACGAGTACGACAACGCCCCGAACTGGACCCAGCTGCGGCAGAAGATGTCCGACGACCTCAACAAGCTGCTGTCCTCCTGCGGGGACCCGAAGGCGGCGCTGGACGGCATGAACTCCGACGTCTCGGCGCTTCTGAAGCAGCAGGGCGTGGGATGACCGTCGGAACACGGAGCCCTGTGGCGGCGGATGGGGACGTGACCGTCCGCCGCCACAGGTCGGCGCCCGCGAAACCGCTGTTGCGCCGCCTGGGGCCGTGGCTCTACCTGGCGCCGCTGTTGCTGTTCATCGGCGTGTTCAAGATGTGGCCGCTGATCTGGGGCGTCTACCTGAGCTTCTTCCACGTGCGGCCGTATCTGGGCAACGAGTACGTCGGTACGGACAACTACAACAAGCTCTTCTCCGACCCGGATCTGCGCTCGGCCGTCGTCCATACGGTGTTCGACGCCTTCCTCGCGGTCGCCGGGTCCATCCTCGTCGGCTTCGGCCTGGCCCTGTTGTTGCAGGGCCCCGCGCGCCACGTCCGGATCCTGCGGACGGCCGTGTTCCTCCCGACGGTGATCGCGATGGTCGCCGCGGCCGAGCTGTGGACCACGCTGCTCTATCCGTCCCGCTACGGCGCCGTGAACTCGATGCTCGGCCGCGTGGGCATCGGGCCGGAGCCGTTCTTCTCCAGCCCGCACTCCTCGCTGGTCTCGGTGATCGCGATGCAGGTCTGGAAGCACGCGCCCTACGACATGGTGATCTTCGTCGCCGGCCTGGCCTCGATCGACCGGGAGATGTACGAGGCCTGCCAGATCGACGGAGCCACCCGGTGGCAGCGGCTCCGGTACGTGACCCTGCCCTCGCTGCGGCCGATCACCACGATCGTGCTCGTGCTGGGTGTCATCCGGGGGCTGCGCGTGTTCACCGACATCTGGGTGGCCACCAACGGCGGCCCGGCCGGGTCGTCGGAGTCGGTGGTGACCTATCTGTACCGGCAGTTCAGCCAGAACGACGACACCGGCTACGCCGCCGCGCTCGGCACCGCGCTGCTGGTCGTCACCGTCGTGCTGACCTGCCTGATGCTGCTGTGGCGGAGGCGCGAGGAGACATGAGGGCTCGTACCAGAACGGGCGTGTGGCTGCTCTACGCCCTGGTCCTGTTCGTGTTCGTCTACCCGCTGTGGACGCTGGTCGCGACCGTGTTCTCGAAGCGGCAGGCCCGCCTGGGCGAACTGATGACCGTGCCGCACGGGTTCACCGGCGCCAACGTCGCGCAGGCGTGGCACCTCGGCGTTGCCCGGGGCCTGGTCAACTCGTTGATCGTGGTGGCGGTCGGGCTGACCCTCCAGCTGGCGGTGTCCTCGCTGGCCGCCTACGCCCTGGCCCGTAAGCGGTTCACGGGCGCGGGCCTGGTCATGCTGGCGATCCTGGCCACGATGATGATGCCGGAGGAGGTGATCGCGATCCCGCTGTTCCAGGTGCTGGGCAAGATCCACCAGCCGTTCACCGGCGGCTCGCTGGTGAACTCCTACGGCGGGCTCATCCTGCCGCTGGTCGGCTGGGCGCTGCCGGTCTACGTGCTGACCGGGTTCATGAAGCGGGTTCCGATGGAGCTGGAGGAGGCCGCGCGCATCGACGGCGCGGGCGACTTCCGGATCTTCTGGCGGATCGTGCTGCCGGTGTGCCGGCCGGCACTGGGGACCTGCGCGGTGTTCGGGTTCCTGATGATCTGGGACCAGTACCTGCTGCCACTGCTGGTGTCGCAGACGCCGAAGATGGACACCCTGACCGTGGTCGTCACCAGCCTGCAGGCGTCGCAGGAACAGGGCGAGGGGGTGCGGCTGGCCGCCGTGCTGATCCTGGCGGTGCCCGGCGTGCTGGTCTACCTGGCTTTGCAGAGACTGTTCGAACGCGGCCTGCTCAGCGGTTCGCTCAAGGGATAAGGGAACTGATGCAATCACTGGTGGAGCGACTGGACGGGCTGCTGTACTTCCCCGTCACCCCCTTCGCGCGCGGCGCGGGCGACCGCGCCGGACGCGTCGACCTGGCCGCCTACCGCGAGCACCTCGGCTCGCGGCTGGCGTTCCTCGACGCGCCCGAGCGGCCGGGGCCGGCGGCGGTGTTCGCGTGCTGCGGCACCGGGGAGTTCTTCTCCCTGGACCTGGACGAGTACGCCGACTGCGTCCGGGTCGCCGCCGAGGCCGCGGCCGGCCGGGTGCCGGTGGTGGCGGGCATCGGCTACGGGGCCGCGCTGGCCGCCCCGTTCGCCGCCGCGGCCAAGGAGGCCGGCGCCGACGGGCTGCTGGTGATGCCGCCCTACCTGGTGGCCGGGGGAGCGGCGGGGCTCCGCGACCACTACGCCGCGGTGGCCGAGAACACCGACCTGGACCTGATCATCTACCAGCGGGACAACGTCACCTTCACCCCGGAGGTGGTGGCCGAGCTGGCGGCGGTGCCGAACATCGTCGGCTTCAAGGACGGCAAGGGCGACCTGGACCTGATGCAGCGCATCGTCTCGGCGGTCCGGGACCGGCACGGCGAGGGCGCGCTGCTCTACCTCAACGGCCTGCCCACCGCCGAGATGTCGCAGCTGGCCTACCGCGGCGTCGGCGTCCCGGGCTACTCGTCGGCGGTGTTCTGCTTCGCGCCCGACATCGCGCTGGCCTTCTACCACGCCTACCGCGACGACGACTCCGCGCTGGTCACGGCGCTGCTGGACCGCTTCTACCGGCCGTTGGTCGAGCTCCGCCACAAGGCCCCCGGCTATGCGGTGTCGCTGGTGAAGACCGGCGTCCGCCTGGACGGGCTGGACGCCGGACCGGTGCGCCCGCCGCTGACGGAACCGGCTCCGGAGCACGTCGAGCGGCTGGCGGAGTTGGTGGTCGAGGGCCGCCGGGTACTGGTCGAACACGGGATCGGCCCGGCGGTATGACCGCGCGTCGTGGAAGGGGCGGGACAGCACATGGCTGAGAGCGAGCACGGCAGGATCCTCATAACGGGAGCCGCCGGGGGAGTGGGCACGTTCCTGCGCACCGGGCTGCCGGAACAGGGCTGGACCGTACGGGGCTTCGACCTGGTGACCCCGCCCGATCCGGGCCCGGTGGAGTGGCGGACCGGCGACGTCGGCGACCCCGCGGCCCTGGACGAGGCGATGCAGGACGTCGACGTGGTCATCCACCTGGCGGGCATCCCGGTCGAGGACCGCTTCGAGCGCATCCTGAAGACCAACATCGACGGCACCTACCAGGTCTTCGACGCCGCCGTCCGCAACGGGGTGCCTCGGGTGCTCGCCGCGAGCAGCAACCACGCGGTGGGCTACTACGAGCGGGCGGACTTCCGCGACGCCCCGATCGGCGTCGACGTCCGTCCCCGCCCGGACACGTTCTACGGCGTCTCCAAGGTGTTCATGGAGGCGATCGGTTCCTTCTACGCCGACCGCCACGGTCTGCGGGTCGCCTGCGTCCGCATCGGGTCCTGCTTCGCGGAGCCGCGTTCCCGCCGGATGCTCGACACGTGGCTGAGCCCTGCCGACGGGGTGCGGTTGTTCCACGCCCTGGCCACGGCACCCGACCTGCGTTACGAGATCGTCTACGGCGTGTCCGCGAACAAGACCGCGTGGTGGGACATGGAGCCGGCACGCCGCCTCGGCTTCGAGCCGCAGGACGACTCGGACGTGTTCGCCGCGCAGGTCGAGGCCGCCGCCACCGACCTTCCCGACCCTGAGGACCCCGAGTACAAGTATCTCGGCGGGAGGTTCACGACCTTCGTGCCGCCGGAGGACTGAGGGCCGGGGGCTGGAGATCCGCCTGGAGCTCCGTCGCGTACGCCACGAGTAGCGCGCAGTTCGCGTCGGCCGGGATCAGCGGCCTGATCTGCGCCGTCAGAGAAGAACCCGCTGTCAGAGAGGAACCGGCTGTCAGAGGAGAACCGGCCGTCAGAGGAGAACCGGACTCGGACCGGGCGCCGTCCAGCACCACCAGGATCCGGCGCCCGGCCAGCTCGCTGCGGAACGCCGCAGCGAGCTCGTCGGTCGCGAACGGCGAGGTGTCGCCGGGCCGCTCGGCCGCGTCCAGGGAACGCAGGAACCTGCGGAGGATCGCGGCGGGCGGGATGGCCGGCGTGCCAACGAGGCGGGCATAGAGCTGACCATCGGGGAACTTCGCTGAAACCTGGTGCGCGGCACGGATCGCCAGCTCCGAGGCGTGCGGATCCTCGATGGTCACCACCACGCCCCGATACGGCTCGCTCGGCGGCGCGACGAGCGCGGCCACCACCTCGCGCGCGTCCAACGTCGCGTCGGCGAGATCGGGCGGCAGTTCCCGGGGAGCCCCGACCGCGCCTTCGCCGCCGGGCACCGTCTCCGACTCCGGGTCGCCGTCGGCCGTCGCCCGGCGCATCGTCCCCATCAGCCGGGCCTTCGGAACCTGCAGCGCGTCCGCGAGCATCTGCACCGTGGTCCGCCGCGGGCTCAGCGTCCGGCCGCGCTCCAGGCTGCGGATCGCCCGCGTGCTCAGACCGCTGGCGTGCGACAGCTCCTCCTGCGTCCAGCCCCGGCGCTGGCGCCACGCCCGGACCGCCTCGGCGAACCCGGAGTGGCCGTCCCCCTCTTCCACAGCGGCAGTCTGCCCGCGTGACGTGCGGCTAATCGTCCGCGCAACTTCCTCCGCACCTTCCTGGTCTCCGCCGACGCCGCGCGGTTACCTGGATGGCACGGGTTCCGCGACGTGGGACGGGAGGCGGCCATGATGGTGGTCATCGCGGGCATCGGGGCGGCGGTCGCCGTCGCGTTGGCGGGGCGGGCGGCGGTCGGCACCGCCCAGCGGATGCGGGCGTGGTACCGGGACAGCCTGGCCGGCTCCGCGATCGAGCTCGTCGTGCTGGCCGGCCTGGTCGGCGGCCTGCTCGGCGAGCTCTACCGGCGTATGCACTCCTGACCGGGCCGGGCGGCTGGGGAGCACTACCGGGGCTGCGACACCGAGTGCGCGGGCCCCTGGGAGTCGTTCATGTTCCAGGAGCCGTTGTTCCAGGAACCGCTCCAGATCCACGCGATCGCGCCGAGCACGATCATGATGATCAGCAGCACGCGCGCTCCGCTGCTCAGCAGCAGCGGACGCGTGGGCGAGACCCGCTCGGCGGCCCCGGGCACCTCGCCGAACAGCCCCTTCGGATAGGTCGGCGTCAGCATCCCGGCGTAGCCGAGGAAGCGCGTCTCGAAGCGCAGCGCGGCGCTGGTCGCGCCGAACACCGGCTCCGGCTGCCGGCCCTTGAACAGCATGATCACCCAGACGAAGAACGCGATGACGCCCCAGCCCTCCATCACGATCACGCTGAGGACCCAGGCGGGGATCATCAGGATGATGCGGAACAGCACCGCGGCCGGATTCAGCGCGGTCGCCGCCGGCACCTCGATCTGGATCGGGTAGCCGGGCGCGTCGAAGAACATGAACGGCGGGTACTCGTCCACCAGCAGCAGCACATAGCCGTGCACCCGGACCTGGTACCTCAGGACGCCGATCAGGAAGTCGCGGATCCCCTCCGGCAGCCTCCCGGTGAACAGCGCCGCGAACCAGCCGACGATGATCACGAAGAAGCCGGCCACCATCAGGAAGTAGGCGATGATCAGCTGCGGGATCGCCAGGATGAGACGGATCAGCACGGTCCAGCGCTTCTGGTCGCGCAGCCCGTGCACGTCCAGCTGCAGCTGCGGCTCGATCCGCATGCCGGCGTACGGGTCGCCGCCGCCCGGGTACCGCGGGTATCCGGGCTGCTGGCCGTACGGATTGCCCGGCTGCCCGTAGGGTGGCTGGCCGTACGGCGGCTGGTTCGGCGAGTCCGGCGGCGGCGGGGGAGCCGGCGGCAGCTGGTCGCTCATGGTGCCTCCTGGGGCTCGGCGTGCGGCAGGCGCTACCGCCCCATGATCACTCCGGCTCCGCGTCCTCACCCGTGGTACGGACCGAACGGATGACGGCGCGCCCACGCCGCCGCGTCGGCCGCACCCGCGGCGGCGTCTCCACCAGACCCAGCGCTTCCATCAGGTGCCGCGCGTCCTCGGCGTCCCGGGCCCGCGCCGCCAGCGCCCGCAGGGCCCGCTCCCGGATCTCCGGCGGGCACTCGGCACTGGAGGCGAGCTCGACGACCGTCCCACCGGACGGGAAGGCGAAGCTGTCCGTTCCTTTCGTCACAACCGGCCCATACCCGGCTCCGCGCCCCGTGAACGACCCAAGCCTCCGACCGGGGAGCCGGATGCCAGGCGTCTGGTCTAATCATCCCAATGAAAGCTGCCCTGCTGCGCCTGTCCGACCGCCTCTACGACGACGGCGCCGCCGAATACAACACCCTCCCCGCGGCCCTGATCGTCGCCACCCTGGTCACCGGCACCGTCGACGCGGTCAGCTACCTGGCCCTGGGGCACATCTTCGTCGCGAACATGACGGGCAACGTGGTCTTCCTCGGCTTCGCCGTGGCGGGAGCCAAGGGCCTGACGGTCTGGGCGCCGATCCTGGCTGCCGGCTGCTTCGCGGCAGGTGCCTGGACCGAGACCCGGCTGGGACGGCGTTCCGCGGGGGACGATCGGCGGCGCTTGTCGGCGGCGGTGGGGGCGCACGCCGCGTTCGTGACGGTCGCGCTGCTGATCGCGGCGTTCGAGGACGATGCGAAGACGTCGACGCACGCGCAGCTGACGGCGATCCTCGCGTTCGGCTTCGGGGTGCAGAACGCGGTGGTGCGGAAGCTGGCCGTGCCGGATCTCACGACCACGGTGCTGACGATGACGGTGACGGGGCTGGCTGCTGATCCGCTGGGGAAGGCGACGTGGCGGCGGGTGATCTCGTTGGTGTGCATGTTCGTCGGGGCGTTGGCGGGCGGGGTGCTGGTGCTGCACGTGGGTGTTTCTGCGGCGCTCGGGTTGGCGGTCGGGTTGCTGGTGATCGCGGGCGGGGTGGCGCGGGCTGGTTGCTGATCCGGCGGCTGTCAGCCCACACCGACCGACATTCAGGCCAACCCCGCCACAACACTCTGCATCTCCACGGGCATCTCGAACGAGAACTCCCCGCCGACCACCCCCGCCCGCAAGTCATGCACCGTCCACCCTCGCACCCACAACAACCGCGGCGGCAGCGCCCGCGGCGTGTCCCGCGCCAGCGCTCCGTTCAGCTCCCACAACGCGGCGGTGGCGCGCAGTGTCGCGTTCGACTCCAGCGGCAGCGTCACGAAGGCGTTGTCGTTCGTCAGCGTCACCAGGGCGCCGTTCGGCAGCGGGCGGCCGAGGGCGCGGTCCAAGCGGAAGACGTGCGCGGCGCCGGGCCAGCCCTGGCCGTTGACGGCGAAGGCCGGGGCGTTGGCGGTGGAGAGGTGGAAGCCCTGGACGTTCAGGGGTTCCACACCGAGGGCGTCCAGGGCGTCGTCCCATAGGCGCGCCGGGGGGACCGGCCAGGTGGCGGCCAGGTGGCGGGTGAGGACCAGGGCCTCGTCCTGCTGTCCCTTCACCACCAGTGCTGCGACCAGGTCCGGGTGGAAGTCCGCGGTGAGCGGGTCCTCACCCAGTGGTGTGCCGGAGGCCTGCACCACGATCCTCAGCCTGGACGGCAGCAGGCTCGGCGGGATGCCCGCCACCGTGCGGCATGCCGGATCAGAGCACGGCAGAACCCCCAACATGATCTTCCCCCCACCGAAAGAGCCCCCTGCGCCCCATCCCGAGCGCCGGGAGAGCTTACAGCACTCGGTGACCCGTCGACCGATCCGTGGAGCGGCCACTTGATCGAGCTGTGGCCGAACGCTTGGCCGACCATTGACCGACCCCTGACACGGTGAGACATTCACCGCTAGCCGACTGACTGAATCGCTTTATGCCCGGTCTCGTCACTCGCCAGGGAGGATCATGGGAATCGACCACGTCCAGCCGAGTAGAAGAACCGTCCTGCGCGGCGCCGGTGCTGCCGGAGCCGCCATCGGTCTCAGTGGCTTACTGCAACTGCGCGCCCAGGACACCGCCGCCGCAGCCGCCACCAAGACCAAAAACGCTTCATCGCCACCCGGTTCGACCACCGATCCGGCCGGTCTGACCGTGACCCCGCACGAGCCGTGGATGCACGGCTACCTGGCCAAGGACCTCGCCTCCTGGAGTCCCGCCACCGACCCCTACGCGAAGTACTTCCGCTCCCGCGTTCCGCTGGCGCCCCGCATCCCGGTCTTCGCCGCCACGCAGGCGAACCCCGCCCTCGCCTACGGCCCGCAGGTGCTGGACCTGTCCGACGACTACCTCGGCAAGATGGCCTACCGCGGCCTGCGCCACCAGGGCGACGTCACCCTGCGCACCAGCCGCTTCTGGCAGTACACCGACATCTACGCCTCCTGGCACGGCCTCATCACCGCCGACTCCACCCTGGACGGCAACGCCACCTACGGCGTCGTCAACATCCCGAACCCGGCGTGGACCGACGTCGCCCACCGCAACGGAGCCAAGTCCCTCGGCTGCTGGTTCTGGCCGCGCGGCGACACCTTCTCGCAGCTCGTCGTCAAGAACCCGGACGGCACGTTCCCGGTCGCCGACCAGCTCCTCGCGATGGCCGCCTACTTCGGCTTCGACGGCTACTTCATCAACCAGGAGGCCACGGTCTCCGCCACCGACGCCGCCGGCCTCATGGCGATGTTCACGTACCTGCGCGCCAAGGCGCCGTCCGGTTTCCACGTCCAGTACTACGACGCGATGCTCCCCAGCGGCACCCTCAGCTACCAGAACACCTTCGACTCGGCGAACGCTCCCTGGGTCCGCAACGGCACGACCCCGGTCTGCCACAGCATGTTCGTGAACTACGCCTGGAACGCCACCGCCGCCTCGAACTCCCGCGCCTACGCCCAGAGCCTCGGCCTCGATCCCTACGCCGCCGTCTACGTCGGTACCGAGTGCCAGGGCCGCGGCTTCGTCCAGTACGGCTACGACCCGCGTGGCAACTTCCCGGAGGGCGGCACCGCGCAGAACAGCTGGGGCATCTTCGGCGGCACCACCAACATCCTGTGCCCGCCCGGTGTGGACCTGACCGTTCCCGCGAACCAGGCCGACCGCTACGCCAAGGAGCGCTACTTCTGGTCCGGCCCCAACGGCGACCCCACTCGCACCGGTCGCGTCCGGCCGCCGTCGAGCTCCGACACCGGCACGCCTTACGACACCTACCAGGTCTGGGACGGCGTCGCGCATTACATCGTCGAGCGTTCGGTCATCGGCGCCTTCCCCTTCGTCACCCGCTTCAACACCGGCAAGGGTTTCGGCGTCTGGCGTGGCGGCGCGCAGATCAGCACCGGCCAGTGGGCCGACGCCGGCGTCGCGGACATCCTCCCCACGTGGCAGTGGTGGGTCACCGCCACCGGCTCCTCGGCACCGCTCACCGTCGACTACGACCTCACCACCGCCTGGGACGGCGGCGCCTCGCTGAAGGTCACCGGCGCTCAGAACGCCGGAGACACCAGCGTGATCCGGTTGTTCAAGACCGACCTCACGGCCAGTACGGCCACGACCACCCGCATCCGCTACAACGCCGACGCCGGCGGGAGCGGCTCCGGAACGAACCTCGGCCTCAGTATCGGCCTGGTGTTCGCTGACACACCGAGCCAGACCACCTGGCTCCCGATCGGCGCAACCTACAGCAGCGGCTGGAACACCGAAACCGTGTCGCTGAGCCCTTACTCCGGCCGCACCATCGCCGCGATCAGCCTGCGCTTCGCCGCCCCCTCCACCACCACCTACGCGGTGAACATCGGCGAGCTGGCGTTCCTCGACGGCACCGTCCCGACCCCCACGGCTCCGACCGCCTTCGCCATCGACGCCTCCTATGCCGACGGCACTGCCGCCGAGATGCTGCTGTCCTGGACCCTGGCACCGACAGGAGTCTGGTACTACGACATCCGCCGCCTCCGCCCCGACGGCTCGGTCGAAGCCCTCGGCCGCACCTACGACGACGTCTTCTACGTCGCCGAGATCGACCAGGTCGGCGGTGAGACGACCACGACGGTCCAGGTGGTCCCGGTCTCCCCGGCCGGGGACGAGGGCCCGGCCGCGACCGCCGTTCTCACCTGGACCGGCGGAGGGGGCGGCACGCCGGTGAACCTCGCCCTGAACAAGCCCGCGACCGGCACCGCGTCCGCCAACGGCAACGAGACGCCGCCCAAAGCGGTCAACGGCAGCGTCAGCGGCGGCCTGTCCGACAAGTTCTGTTCGCTGATCTCGCCGTCCTGGCTCCAGGTCGATCTCGGCGCGGCGCACACCATCAGCGGCTTCGAGATCGCGCACGCCTCCGCGGGCGGAGAATCAGTCTCCTACAACACCCGCGATTTCTCGATTGCGGTGTCGGCGGACGACAGCCATTGGCAGACTGTGGTCACCGTCACCGGTAACACGGCGGGCGCGACCACTCACCCCGTCACGGCGGTCACGGCGCGGTATGTGCGGCTCACCGTCACGAAGCCGACGCAGACCAGCGACCGGGCCACCCGCGTCTACGAGCTGCGAGTGCTCGGGACCTGATGACGGCCGGTCGCGTGTCGCTGTGGAATGGGGCTCGACACGCGGCCGGCTCCCTTCGCGTGGCCGGCTACGCGTTGAACCATCCCGGGATGTCGAACCGCATCTCCTGATCGGCGGTGATGGCCCGCAGCGCGCCCTCCAGCGCCGCCACCTGGTCCTCGCCGAGCCGCTCGGCCCAGCGCGCCCGCTGCGCGCCCATGATCCGGAAGGCCAGCTGCTGCACCTCCCGGCCGCGCGCGGTGAGGCGGATGATCTTGCTGCGGGCGTCCTCGGGGTCGGGCACGCGCTCGACGTAGCCGTCGCGTTCGAGCCCTTCGATGGTCTTGCCGGCGGCCTGTTTGGACACGCCGAGGCGGCGGCCCAGGGCGGAGGCGGTGATGCCGTCGCCGATCGCCTTGAAGGTGATGCCGTGCAGGGTGCGGATGTCCGGGTGGCCGGCCGCGGCGAGCTCGGCGTGGAGGTCGTCGACCAATGCCCGGAACCCGAGCAGCAGCAGAAGGGGCAGGTCCGAGCCCTGCGGGGGAAGTGCACTTGACACGATCGACAACCTCATTGTCTAGTTAGGACAACCGTGTTGTCGATCATAGGGGAGCCGTTCATGCCTGTCATCCGCACCGCCGACGCCCGGACCGCCGAGACCGCGTCCGCCACCATGACCACCTTGGCCTCGCCGACTCTGGGCGGCGCCGAGCGTCCGCTGTGGCGCGTCGACGTCGCCCCCGGGGCCCCGGCCGGGCCGCTGCACGTGATCAACGTGGAGCAGATCTGGACCTTCACCGCGGGCGCCGCCGACGTGGAGTGCGCGGGCGAGTCGTTCCAGGTCCGCGCCGGCGACACCGTCGTGCTGCCCGGCGAGGCCGAGCGCCGCGTGGTGGGGGACCCGGAGAGCGGCTTCAGCGCGATCGTCACCTCGCCGGCCGGGGTCCGCGCCTGGCCCTCGCCCCGTGAGGGCGAGGGCATGGTGCCGCCGTGGACCGTGTGACCCGTCAGCCGGCCAGCGTCCCGAGCGTCACGGTCGTGCTCTGCTTCGTGCCGTCCGGCGTCGTGTAGTCGACCTTGACCTGCTGTCCGGGCTTGAGCGTCACCAGCACCTGGGACAGCGTCGTCGGGTCCGGCGTCGGCGCGCCGTTGACCGCGGTGATGACGTCGCCCACCTTCAGCCCGGCCTTCGAGGCCGGGCTGTTCGCTTCCACCTCCGCGATGCCCACGCCGATGGGCGTCCCGGACCGGTCGACCACGCCGACCACCTTGACCCCGAGCGCGGCGCGGCCGGAGTCGGTGACCTTGCCGTTGGCGATCAGCTGGTCGGCGATCCGGGTCGCGGTCGCGGAGGGGATCGCGAACCCGATGCCGGGAGCCGCGCTGTCGCCGAGCTCGGGGTTGAGCGCCGCGGCCGAGGGGATCCCCACCACCTGGCTGGTCAGGTCCACCAGCGCGCCGCCGCTGTTGCCGTTGTTGATCGCCGCCGAGGTCTGGATGGCGTCGCCGACGGTGATGATGCTTCCGCCGGAGGAGTCCTTGGAGGTCACCGTGCGGCCCAGCGCCGAGACGATGCCCTGGGTGACGGTGCCGGTCAGGCCGAGCGGGCTGCCCATGGCCATCACGATCTGCCCGACCTGGAGCTTGGCGGAGTCGCCGAACTTCGCCGCCTTCAGGGTGCCGCCGCCGGCCCGGATCACCGCGATGTCCCCCGTCGGGTAGGACCCGACCAGCGAGGCGCTCAGCGGCGTGCCGCCGGTCGGCTGGGTGACCGTGAACTGGGTCGCGGTGCCGACGACGTGCGCGTTGGTGATGATGTCGCCCTTGCCGTCGTAGACCACGCCGGAGCCCAGCCCGGAGGAGGTACTGATCTGCACCACCGAGGGCAGCACGTCGGTGACCACCCGCTCGTAGACCGACTGCAGATCCGTGACCGCCGTCGGGCTCGCGGCCGCCGGCGAGGACGACGCGGCCGGCGACGACGAGGGCTTCGACTTCCCGTCGCCGCAGCCGGCCGCGGCCAGCACGAGCAGAGACGCCGCCACGGCGGCCGCGCGCCGGACGGGGCGGATCGGGCGCTGGTTCAACGGGACCTCGCTGCGTCGGGGGCGGGCACGGGGCGGGCTCGGGGGCGGGCCCACCGGTGGGCATGCACCGCCCGGGATCGGCGCAAACGCCGATGGCGCCGGACGTGTGAACCGCGCCGCGACCGGCGGCTGTGACACAATCCGGCGCAGTCGGCAACCAACAGGCGTGAGCGAGACGACGACGCAGCCACGACAGCAGCCTCGGATCCGGATCCGGAACGAACCAGCGCACCCGCCGGAGCCCCGACGGCCTCCGGCGGGCCACGACCCGGCCGTCGGTTTCGAGCACCTGTACCGGTCCCAGATCGACGCGGTGACCGCCTACTTCGCCCGGCGCAGCACCGATCCGCAGACGGTCGCCGACCTGACCGCGGACACCTTCGTCGAGGCGATCACCTCCTACACCTCCTTCGACCCCCGCCGCGGCACCGAGCGCGCCTGGGTGTTCGGCATCGCCCGCCGGGTGTTCGCCGAGCACTGCGACGCGTACAGCCGGCAGCGTGAGCGCACGGCCCGCCTGGCCGGACGCCGCGAGCTGGCCGCGGACCACGTCGAGGAACTCCTCGACCGCATCGACGCCGAGCGCGTCGGCCGGCGCCTGGTCGGCGAGCTGACCCGGCTGCCGGCCCTGGACCGCCAGGCGGTGGAGCTCGTCGACCTCGCGGGGTTGAAGGCCAAGGAGGCGGCGGGAGTGCTCGGCATCTCCCCGGGCGCGGTGCGCATGCGGCTGATGCGCGCCCGAGCCCGACTTCGCAGGGCGCACGAGCGCCCGGAACTGGAGGAAACGCCATGACCAAGTTCGCCGACCACCTGTTCGAGAACCTGATGGACGAGCACGGGGACGCGCTGACGGCCCGTCCGGTCGCGGCGTCCGCGCCGGTCGCGGCCCGCCGCCGGTTCGCCCGCCCGGCGTGGGCGTCCGCCGGCACCGTCGCGGCGGCCACCGCCGCGGCCCTCGGCTTCACCGTCTTCGGCGGCACGGCCTCGGCCTACGCCGTGACCGACAACCACGACGGCACGCTCACCGTCAAGGTCACCAAGCCCAGCGGCATCGCCGGCGCCAACGACCAGCTGAAGAAGATGGGCTCCCGCGTGGCCGTCGTCGAGGCCAAGCCCGGCTGCCCGTCGATCGACACCTTCCGCGCCCCCGGCAACGACGGCCACGCCCTGGTCGACGTCATGGTCAAGGGCGGCGACCCGAACTCCATCACGGTCTCCGCCTCGGGCCTGCCGAACGACGAGACCGCCCTGGTGGTCTACAGCTTCGACCACGACAAGGCCACCACGGCCATGGTGCCGGTCAAGGGCCAGGTCCCCACCTGCGTCAGCCTGCCCACGGCTCCGCCGCCCGGCGGTGTCGTGACCGACGGCCAGGGCGGCAAGGTTGACCGGGACGGCACCGGCGGCCACGGCGACGTGCCGGGACTGACCCAGAAGAAGTAGCACATGGTCAGCCCGCGATAGGCCGGTGACGAAAGGCGCCCCGGGTCGGTACTCGACATCGACCCGGGGCGCCTCCGGCGCCCGTCCTCTTCACCCGCCGAGGGCGTCGACCGCCGCGACCACCACGTCGTGCGGGATCAGCTCCATCGCGGCCAGTTCGCCCCCGGAGTCCCGCAGCGCGCCGGCCAGCCGCTTGGCCCACAACGACTCCCAGACCACGAACAGCCCCGCGGACCCGGGCGGCAACGACATCGCCAGGTCCTTCAGATCGTCCTCGCTGAGCAGTCCGAGGGCCTCGCCCTCGACCCGGTCCAGGGCCGCCTTCAGGTCCGCGGGGACGGTGTCCACCTCCATGTAGTGCGGCATGCCGTCGGGGCCGCTCTGCACGAAGGCCAGGTCGATGATCCGCACCGCGCCGCTCCCGACGACGTCCGCGAGCGCCGGGGCGAGGTCCTTGCTCAGCGTCCCGTCCGGGAACGCGACCACGGCGTATTGGACCGGCCCGATGTCCGTCGAATCCAGTGCCATCCCGATGCTCCTCGTCTGTGTCCGGGGGCTGCCCTCCCACCATCGCCGGGTCGGGTGGCGCGCGCAGCGCGTGCGGGCCGAACGGGGGCGATCTACGGTGACAGAGCAGGGGGGAGCGCGAGACGAAGGAGCTTCCCATGGTTATCGGACGTGCCAGGGTCCGCCGGGGCCCCGGGCTGGTCGGCGCGGCCGCCCGTACGGCGGTGGTGGCAGGGACGGCGACCGCCGTCTCCGGCCGGGTGCGGCGCCGCCAGGATGAGCGCTCGGCCCAGGCTGAGCAGGAGGCCGCATACGAGCAGCAGCAGCAGGCCGCGCCGCCGGCGGCCCCGGAAGCGTCCGGCTCCGACAACATCGCCGAGTTGGAGCGGCTGGCCGCGCTCAAGCAGCAGGGCGTGCTCACCGACGAGGAGTTCGCGGCGGCGAAGGCGAAGGTCCTCGGTCTCTGACCCACCCCCAGTCAAGCGCGAGCGGTCCCGTCCGGGCCGCTCGCGCTTCGCTGTCCACGGGCCTTCAGTGCCGCACGGCCGCCGACACCTTCGCCGTCAGCGACCCCGACAGCTTCCGGTTGCTCTTCGCGGTGGCGCGCGCCTCCCCGTGTCCCGGGACCCCCGAAACGTTGACCACCACCACGTCCTGCAACCCGCCGCCGGAGTCGTCGAAGATCACCGAGACCGTGTAGTCGTGGTCGGCGTCGGTCTTGTTCTCGACCGTGAGCTGCGACGCGGCATGCCCGTCGGCGTCGATGACGACGGGCCCGGCCGTCACGTCGCCGGCGGCCAGGACGCCGCCGCTGATCTCGGACAGCGCGGACGAGGCGGCCGACTGCGCCTTCGAGGCGAGGCTCGACGCGGACCCGCCGATGCCGGTCGGCGCCGGCCCGGGCGCGGAGCCGGACCCGGACGTGGAGCTCTTGCACCCGGCGAGCAGCGTGACGGACAGTCCGCCGGCGACCGCGGCGGTGAGGACGGAACGACGCAACGTCATGGGGAAGCCCTTCGGTTCTCCCAACCCCTTACCCCCAAACGCCGCGGGGCCACGGGTCCCCCGCACCCGGAACCCGATCCGGGGCCGCTCCGAGCGGGTCGGGTCGGTCCGTACCGCTTCTGGTCAAGGACCTTTCGCAGACTCTTGACGGACGGGCCGGGGCTTCAGTAGCGTACGCCCCGATCTCGTTAGGAAACTTTCCTAATTACGCAAGAGCACGTTCATCGCCGCCTCACCCGCACCGCCGATCCCGTGTCATCAGCCAAGCCCACCGAGGAGTCGGGCATGAGATCTCCAGACACGATCCGCAGCCCTCGCCCCCGCGCCCGCGCGCTCGGGGCGGCCGGCATCGCTGTCGCCGTCCTCGCCGGAGTCGCCCAGATGGCGACCGCGACCGGCGCCCGTCCACCGTCCGCGTCCGCCGCCGCGCTGTCGGCCGCCGCCGTCGACCCGGCCACCGGGTCGAGTGCCGTCCAGAACCTCGGCGCGAGCGCCGGCTGGAAGGTCCTGACCAGCGCCACCGCCACCCAGACCGGGGCCCAGATCTCCACGCCCGGTTTCTCCACCGGTGGCTGGCTGTCCGTCGCCGACGACGGCGGCGGCGCCCCGGGCACCGAGATCAGCGCCCTGCTGCAGAACGGCACCTGCCCGAACGTCTACTTCTCCGCGAACATGAAGAGCTGCTTCGGCCAGATGACGAAGATCGGGGCGGACACCATCGCCCAGTTCTCCGTGCCGTGGTGGTACCGCACCGACTTCACCCGCCCGCCGTCGGGCCAGTCCGCGCGCCTGGTCCTGAACGGTGTCGTCGGGACCGCCGACGTCTGGGTGAACGGTGCCCAGGTCGCCGCGGCCTCCGCTGTCACCGGCGACTACGTCAAGAACGTCTACGACATCACCTCCAAGCTGGTCTCCGGCACCAACTCGCTGGCCATCGAGGTGCACCCGAACGACCCGACCAAGATGCTCACGCTCGACAACGTGGACTGGAGCCAGATCCCGCCGGACAACAACACCGGCATCCAGTTCCCGGTGCAGCTGGAGACCGGCGGCCCGCTGATCGTCGAGGACGCGCACGTCAACCAGGACACCGCGAGCGACCTGTCCAGCAGCGCCCTCACGGTCAAGGCCTCGGTCGTCAACGTCACCGGCTCCTCGCAGACCGGCGCCGTCACCGCGACTGTTACGCCGCCCGGCGGCGGCGCGCCGATCTCCGTGACGCAGAACGTCACCGTCGCGGCGAACGCCACCTCGACCGTGACCTTCGCGCCCGCGAGCTACCCGGCGCTGACCGTGGCCTCCCCGCAGATCTGGTGGCCGTACCAGATGGGCGGACAGCCGCTCTACACGCTGGACACCTCGGTGTCGCAGAGCTCGACGGTCCTGAACTCGAGTTCCGAGACCTTCGGCATCCGCACCGTCTCCTCGACGCTGGTCGGGGCCGGCGGCGCCTCGCCGTCCGGGGTCCGGCAGTTCGGGATCAACGGCCACCCGCTGGTGATCCGCGGCGGCGGCTGGGATCCCGACCTGTTCCTGCGCTACGACCCGGCCGACACCGCGCAGCAGATAGCACTGATGAAGGCGATGGGCCTGAACACCGTCCGCCTGGAAGGCCACTTCATGCCGGCCGACTGGTACCAGCAGATGGACGCCGCGGGCATCCTGGTCAACACGGGCTACCAGTGTTGCGACTACTGGGAGGGCAGCTCGGCCGGGACGAACTACCAGAACACCGCGAAGTCCCAGGGCGCGATCTGGCGCAACCACCCGAGCGTCTTCAGCTTCCAGTGGAGCGACAACGCCCCGAGCTCCACGCAGGAGACGCAGGCGCTCAACGGCTTCGCCGCGGCCGACTTCCCCGGCCCGTTCATCTCCTCCGCCGAGTACAACTCGAGCTCGCAGCTCGGCGTGTCGGGGGAGAAGGAGGGGCCCTACGACTGGGTGCCTTCCAATTACTGGTACGACACCTCGCACTACCCCTCGGGTGACAGCACCCTGACCAACGCCGGCGGTGCCTGGGGCTTCGACAGCGAACAGAGCGCGGGGGACACGGTCCCGACGATGGACTCCATCAACCGCTTCCTGTCGGCCTCCGATCAGTCGACGCTGTGGCAGAACACCGGGGCGAACCAGTACCACGCCAACTACGAGGGCACCAGCCACAGCGGCTATGCCTTCGGCACGCTCTACAACCTGGACCAGGCCGTCTCCAAGCGGTACGGAACCTGGTCGAGCCTGGCGCAGTACGTGCAGGAGGCGCAGGCCCAGAACTACGAGGACACCCGCGCGCAGTTCGAGGCCTACATCGCGCACTCCACCAACAGCACGCAGCCGTCCACCGGCACCATCTACTGGCAGATGAACAAGGGCTGGCCCACGCTGCTCTGGTCGCTCTACAACAACGACTACGACCAGGCCGGCGCCTACTTCGGCGCCCAGCAGGCCAACCGTCCGCTGCACGCGCTGTTCACGCTCGACAACCACACCGTCACGGTCGACAACCTGACCGGCCAGACGCAGTCCGGCGTGACCGTCGAGTCCAAGGTCTACAACACCGCCGGCACCCTGCTCGACGACCAGACCTCCGGCTCGCTGTCGCTGGCCTCGCAGAAGGTCCAGAACAAGGTGCTGACCCCGAAGCTGCCCACCGGCTCCGGCACGGTCTACTTCGTCGAGCTGCTGCTCAAGCAGAACGGCACCCTGGTCGACCGCAACGTGTACTGGGACTCGACCACGCCCGACGCGGTGAACTGGAGCTCGACCATCCCGTCCGGCGGCGGCAACCCGCAGGCGACGATGAGCAGCTACGCCAATCTGACGGCGCTGCAGAGCCTGCCGAAGGCCACCGTCACGGCGACCGCCTCGACCTCCGACCACGCCGGCCCGAACGGCGCCGACAAGCTGGTCACGGTCACCGTCACCAACACCGCCTCGACCCCGACCGTCGGCTTCCTGCTCCGCGCGGACCTGCGGCGCGGCACGGCCTCCGGTGGCGAGCTGTCCGGCGACAACGAGGTGGCGTCGACGGTGTGGGGCGACAACGACGTCACGTTGTGGCCCGGCGAGTCCGAGACGCTGACCGCCACCTACAAGTCGTCCGACCTGCAGGGCGCCACTCCGGTGGTGAGCCTGTACGGCTGGAACGCCTCGAAGATCGACGTGGTCGCGGGCACCGGGACCGGCACCCCGAACGACTTCTCGATCGCCGACTCGCCGAGTTCGGGCACGGTGACGCAGGGTTCCACGACGACGGCGACGGTGTCCACCGCCGTGGTCTCCGGGAGCGCTGAGTCGGTCGCGCTGACCGCGTCCGGCCTGCCGTCCGGCGCCACCGCGACGTTCAGCCCGGCCTCGGTCACCGCGGGCGGTTCTTCAACGCTGACCATCGCGGCCTCGGCCGGCACACCGGCCGGGACCTACCCGATCACCGTCACCGGCACCGCGCCGTCCGCGACGCACACCACGAGCTACTCGCTGACGGTCGACTCCTCCGGTGGCACCTGCACTCCGGCGCAGCTGCTGGGGAACCCGGGCTTCGAGTCCGGGGCGACGGTGTGGACGCAGACCTCGACCCTCGGGTACACGCCGATCACCAAGTCGACGTCGGCCGAGCCCTCACGCTCGGGCTCGTGGGAGGCGTACTTCAACGGCAACAGCACCAAGGACACCGACACCATCGCGCAGAACGTGACCATCCCGGCCGGGTGCAGCGCGTCGCTGACCTACTGGCTGCACATCGACACCACCGAGAACACGACCACGGCCAAGCCGGACACCTTCAAGGTGCAGATCCTGAACTCCTCCGGCACGGTCCTGGCCACGGTCGGCTCCTTCTCGAACCTGGACAAGAACTCCGGCTACACACAGAAGACCGTCGACCTGTCCTCCTACGCGGGGCAGACGGTGACGCTGAAGTTCACGGGAACAGAGACGGACGCCAACGGCGGTACGACCAACTTCATCGTCGACGACACCGCCGTCCAGACCAGTTGAATCCCCCCACCCACCCCCACCACCCGAAAGGAACGAGCACTGTGAAGCGCTCCGCCAAGCGCGTGCTCAGCCTGGCCACCGGAGTCGGCACCATAGCCGGCTGCGTGGCTCTGATCACCACCCCGTCCGCCCAGGCGGCCGGGCCCGCGCACGCGTTCCCGTCCCACCAGACCTACAAGGTCGGTGTGATGCCGTCGGCGTCGCAGGCCACCCGCGACGCCGCGGTGCAGAAGCAGTACGACTCGTGGAAGGCCAACTACCTCGTCCACGGCTGTGCCAGCAACGAGTACTACGTCTCCACCAAGGGCGACGGCGACGCCACCAACAACGGCCCGGTCTCCGAGGGCCAGGGCTACGGCATGAACATCGTCCCGCTGATGGCCGGGTACGACGCCAACGCGCAGACCGAGTTCAACGGGCTGTGGCAGCTGGTCAAGGACCACGAAGACCAGTACGGCATGATGCAGTGGCAGTTGGACGGCAAGACGTGCAAGTACTACAGCGGCGGCACGCCCGACGGCGCCACCGACGGCGACCTGGACATCGGCTACGGCCTGATCCTGGCCGACAAGCAGTGGGGCGGCTACCAGGCCGACGCCCTGAAGTGGCTCGCCAACTTCTACGCCCACAACGTGGCGCCGGACGGCCACCTCAAGTGCGAGGACGACGGCCCGAACACCGACACCCGGCCCTCGGACCACATGATCGACCACCTGCGGGCGTTCGCCGCGTACGACACCGCGCACGACTGGAACAAGGTCATCACGCGCACCGAGGCGGTCGACTCCTCCCTGGTGAACAACTACTCCTCGGCCAACGGCCTGCTGCCGGACTTCGTCGTCGGCGCCAACGCCACGCCGTCGCCGGCCCCGGCGAACTACCAGGAGAACCAGCCGGACAACATCGTCGGCTACAACTCGATCCGCGTGCCGTGGCACATGGGCACCGACGCGCTGCTCAACGGCGCCACCACATCCGCCTTCGAGCTCAGTGACGCCACCAAGTGGTCGGCGTGCGCCAAGAAGGTCTCCGGCGGCGACCCGAGCAAGGTCTACCCGCACCTGAACCTCAACTGCACCGCGCACAGCACCTCGGACGTGGCCGAGGAGGCCGGCGACTCGATCGGCCCGTCGGCGATGGCGGCGGGGGACCAGGCCTGGACCGACAAGATCTGGAGCTTCCTGCAGACCAACCCCTACGGTGACGGGTACTACGGCGAGTCCATCAAGACCCTGGTCATGATCGTGATGGCGGGCGACTACTGGAGCCCGGCCGGATCCACCACCCCGCCGCCCACCGACGACTTCTCCCTCTCGACGTCGCCGGCGTCCGGGTCGGTGAGTCAGGGTTCTTCGGCCTCCACGACCGTCGGCACCGCTGTCACCTCCGGTTCGGCCGAGTCGGTCACGCTGAGCGCGTCCGGCCTGCCGACCGGCGCGACCGCGACCTTCAGCCCGTCCTCGGTGACCTCCGGCGCCTCCTCGGCGCTGACCGTCGCCACGGCCGCGAGCACGCCGGCCGGCACCTACACGATCACCGTCACCGGGACGGCGGCCTCCGGGTCGCACACCGCCACCTATTCGCTGACCGTCACCACGACCGGCGGCGGCACCTGCACTCCGGCGCAGCTGCTGGCCAACCCGGGCTTCGAGTCGGGGGCGACCGTGTGGGCCCAGACCTCGACGCTCGGCTACACGCCGATCACCAACGCGACCTCCGCCGAGCCCGCGCATTCGGGTTCGTGGATCGCGTACTTCAACGGCAACGGCTCCGCGGACACCGACACCGCCGCGCAGAGCGTGACGATCCCCGCGGGCTGCACGGCGACGCTGAGCTACTGGCTGCACGTCGACACCACCGAGAACACCACCACGGCCAAGCCGGACACGTTCAAGGTGCAGATCCTGGACGCCGCGGCCGCTTGGCACACCGTCGGCACCTTCTCGAACCTCGACAAGAACTCCGGGTACGCCCAGAAGACCGTCGACCTGTCGGCCTACGCGGGCCAGACGGTGAAGCTGAAGTTCACCGGCGCCGAGACCGACGCCAACGGCGGCACGACCAACTTCATCATCGACGACACCGCTCTGACGACCTCCTGATGTCCTGAGCCACCTTCTCCGGGAAAGCCGCCGGCCCCGACGCCTTGAGGGAAGCGTCGGGGCCGGCGTGCGTCGTCTTCTCCGCTCGGCGGGAGGTCAGTGACTGACCAGCAGTTCGTGGTCGAGCTCGACGAACTCCACGATCAGGTCGGCGAACCGGCCGGCGATCAGCTCGCGGTAGACCTCCGAGCCGGTGTGCGCGTCGTAGGCGGCCTGGTCCGCGAAGTGCTCGACGAAGAGCAGGTAGTCCGGATTGGCCGGGTCGCGGTAGACGCGGAAGGACAGCGTGCCGTCCTCCAGCGCCGGGCCCTTCGGGGCGAAGTCGAGGACCACCGCCTCGGCCTCGGCCTGCATGCCGGACTTGAGCTTGATGGGGAAAACCTTGGCGAGCATGGACGGGCTCCTTCAGAGACGGTGGTTGCCGGTGCTCCGCCAGGATGCTGCGGACGCGGTCCGGGCTCCGGCCGGATCCGGACGCCGCCGGGTGTCCGGATGTGGCCGGAAGCCGTCGCGGGACCCGGATAGAGAGGGGGAGGTGGACACTCTTCCTGTCGGTCTGGGCGTCGCCCAGCCTGACCTGTTCGCCGACGACCAGCCGGCCGTCGACGCGCGATTCGCCACGGCGCACCGCATCGCCCTCGACGAGACATCGTGGGTCGAGCACGTCCCCGGCTGGACGCGGCCGGCGCTCGGGTGAGTGTGAACTTCTCGGGCCGGTTTCAGGCGACGCGGGAGCAGACGCGTAGCTGAGCCGCCGCCGGCCTTCAGGCGGCCGCGGAAGGTTGCTCGGCGTCGCGCGGCTGCCCGGGCAGGGTCCGCGCGTGCGCGATCAGGTGCTGAGCCGCCAGCGCGCGCCATGGGCGCCAGGCGTCGGCGGCTTTCCGGATGTCGGTCAGCGCCGGGTCGAGCTTGTTCAGGGCCCTGCGAACCAGCGGATCCCCGTCCGGGAACGCATCCCTTTCTCCGAGCCGCATCGCCAGATGCCGCGCCGCCGTGCGATCGAAGCCCGGCACCGCCTCCACCGCCGCTGCCAGGTCCTCCAGCGCCATGCTGCCGTCGAGCCGGATCTGTCCCGACGCCACCGCCTGCGCGAAGGGACCTTCCACCTCGAGGCCGGCCTCGGCCAGCACCTCGGGGGACGGGAACGCATGGCTGAGGCCGTGCGGCAGCCCCGGCACCTCGACGCCGTGCTCCTTCACCAACCGCGCCAGCTGTTCGGTGGTCTCCTCGCGTCCGCAGCGGACGCGGATCGCCGCCCGCACCCCGACCTCGAACGGTGCCCACGCGCCGGCCACGCGCAATCCCGGCCGGGCCCGCAGCAGCGGTGACAGCAGCAGATCCGAGCCGAGGTGGGGGAGGGCCTCCGGGTCGGCGTCGAGCCCGAGCGCGTGGCGGATCCGCTCGACGACGTGGATCAGCCCTTCCCAATACGGCAGGTGCGCCACGAGCAGCAGGTGGTCGTCCCCGCCGGGCCGCACTTCCAGCACGCCGGGGTCGCCGTCCAGCATGATGACGCGTCGATAGCAGCGCTCTGCGATGTCGACGGACTCCACGCCCGGGACGCGCCGCGCGTCGAGCGACGCCAGCATCGCGTCCCAGTCGTAGGGCGGTGTGAAACCCAGCCGGATGGCCAGGCCGCCGTCGGTGACCAGGCGATCCGCACGCCGCCGGCGTCCGCGCAGGCCGTTCGGCGTGTCGCGGAACGTCTCCCGCATCGCCCGGTTGAACTGCCGCAGACTGCCGAAGCCGGAGGCGAACGCGACGTCGGCCACCGCCAGGTCGGTGTCGTCGAGCAACCGCCGCGCGAAGTGTGTCCGCCGAGACCGCGCCAGCTGGTCGGGCGTCAGCCCGAGGTGCTCCAGGAACATGCGGCGCAGATGGCGGCCCGACCACCCCAGGCGCGCCGCCAACGCCGCCTCGGTCCCCCCGTCGTCGAGCGCGCCGTCGATGATCAGCCGCACGGCCCGGCAGACCAGCTCCGGCGCGTCCCACGGCACCGAACCCACCATCCGATACGGACGGCAGCGCAGACACGCCCGGAACCCCGCCGCCTCCGCCGAAGCGGCCAGATCGAAGGTGCGGACGTTGTCGGCCAGCGGCCGCGCGCCGCACCCGGGACGGCAGTACACGCCGGTGGTGACCACAGCCGAGTAGACGGTCATAACCCACGTATAGCTCACGCCACCGACGGTGGCCGGCCGGATTCGGACACGAGCGCGGCACGCCGCGGTCCGGGGCTCCCACCGTACGGACCGCGGCGTGCCGCGCCGAAGCCGGCCGCGTGTCACGCAGCCCGCGGTGCGAAGTAGTGCTCCTGCTCCAGATCCGCGACCAGCCCCGCGTGCTCCGGCTCCCACCCCAGCAGCTTCCGCGTCGCCTCGGACGACGTCGGGTTGTCCAGCTGCACCAGTCCGGCGAGGAATCCGAAGTGCCCGGCCGCCTCCTCGGCGCCGATCGACGCCGTCGGCACCCCGAGCCGGCGCCCGATCGTCTCCGCGATGACGCGGAACGGCACACCCTCGTCCTCGACCGCGTGCAGCCGCGTGCCGCCGGGCGCCGACTCCAGCGCCAGCCGGTACAGCCGCGCCGCGTCCCGGGTGTGCACCGCCGGCCAGCGGTTGGCGCCGTCGCCGACGTAGGCGGCGACCCCCTTCTGGCGGGCGATACCGATCATGACCGGGCCGAAGCCGTGGTGGTCCAGGTCGCTGTGCACGAGCGGCGCCAGCCGGATCACCGCCGTACGCACCCCGTCGGCGGCCATCGCCACCAACGCGTTCTCGGTGTCGGCGCGCGACCCGCCCGGCAGCGTGTCGTGCTCGAAGCCGAGCACGCCGTTCGCGCGCAGGGCCAGCAACAGGGTGCCGGCGGTGCCGATCAGCGGCTTGCCGGTCCCGGCCAGCCGCTCGCCGATGGCGCGCACGGTCCGCAGGTCGGCCGCGGCCGCCGCGGCCATGTCGGTGAACGAGTGGTCGTAGGCGAGGTGGATGACGCCGTCGGAGGCGGCGACCGCGTCCAGGAACGAGTCGGGGTCGGCGGCGTCGCCGCGGTGCACCTCGGCACCCCGCGCGGTCACCGCCGCGGCCGCCGCGTCGCTGCGTGCCAGGCCCACCACCTGGTGGCCGGCCGCGAGCAGCTCGGGGATGACGGCGGAACCGATGTGACCGGACGCGCCGGTGACGAAAACGCGCATGGCAGGGCCTCCTCAGCCGATGATGTCAGTCGCTGACATCATGGAGGCTAGCACTGATGTCAGTCACTGTCATAACCTAAGATGGGAGCCATGAGCCGCTGGCCGTCGAATCCCCGGGGACGCCTCGAACAAGCCGCGATGGACCTGTTCGTGGAGCGGGGGTACGACCAGACCACCGTCGCCGACATCGCCATGCGCGCCGGCCTCACCGAGCGCACGTTCTTCCGTCACTTCGCCGACAAGCGCGAAGTGCTCTTCTACGGCGGGCCGGTGCTCCAGGACCGCATGGTCGGCGCGGTGGAAGCCGCTCCGCCGGAAGCGGCGCCGCTCACCGCCGTCGCGGCGGGGGTGACCGCCGTGGCGCCGATGTTCGCCGGCCGCCACGCCGCGGCCCGGCTCCGTCAGAGCATCATCGACTCCCACCCCGAACTTCAGGAGCGCGAGGTCGCCAAGCTGGCCCACCTCGCCGAGGCCCTGGCCGACGCCCTGCGCGCCCGCGGCGTGCCGGATCCGGCCGCACGTCTGGCCGCGGACTCCGGCATCGCGGTCTTCCGGGCGGCGTTCGCGCAGTGGGTGACCAGCCCGGCCGGCGATATGCGGCCGAGGATCGACGAGTGCTTCGACGAGTTCGTGAAGATCGCGGAAGCGGTCCGCTGAGCCGCCTGAGGGCCTGAGCCGCTAGAAGGTCTCGGGCGACGGCCTCACCGACGCCACGGGCCCAGTGCCGCGTTCGTCGCCTGCCGGATCAGGGCACGTCGGGCGGCGGCGTCGCCGGCGTCCGCACCCTCGTCCATCAGGGCTGTGACAGCGCCGGACACGGCACCGGTGAAGGCGCCGGCGAGAGCCGCGGCCGTGACGCGGTCCAGCTGGTCGGGGAACGCGGCGCTCAGAGCCCGCGCGATCTCCTGTTGCGCGTCCATCTGGATCTGCAGTGCCTTGCCGCGTAACGGAGATCGCAGGCGACCGGCTGAGCTCCGCAGGTAGCCGCCGCGCTGAGTGTGGTCGCCGGGCGCACCATCCCGCACCACCGCGTGCCCCTCCAGGCGCTGTGGGAGCACGCGCCGGAGGCGGCGAAGGTCTTCACCTGGGTCGACGCGCACTACTACGAAGGCGGCGTCACCCCGGGGCTGCTGGACTTCGAGGCCTGGCTCGCGCGCGACGGCCGGGCACGGTTGGTGGAGCAGCTCTGGCCCACCCGCCCCTCGGCGCTCTACGCGGTCTACTCGGTCTACGAGGCCTACGCGGTCTACTCGGTGTGGTCGCCGAGCGGTCCCAGTACCGCCTCGCCGATGTCCCCGAGCACCCTGATCTGCTCCGGCGTCATCCGATCGATGAACAGCCGCCGCACCGAGGCCACATGCCGCGGTGCGGCCTCCTCCAGGGCGAGGCGCCCGGCGGGCGTCAGCACGATGTCCGAGCCGCGCGCGTCGCCGTCGACGTCCTCGCGCCGGACCAGACCGCGGTCCTGCATACGCGTGATGTGGTGGGACAGCCGGCTGCGCGACCACAGCATGCGGTCGGCGAGCTCGCCGAGCCGGCGGCGCCCGGACTCGGACAGGTTGGACAGCACGTCGTAGTCCGGCTCGGACAGGCCGCTGTCCTGGGCCAGCTCGCGGTTCACCGCCGCGCTCAGCACCAGCCGCAGCCGCCGGTAGGCGAGCCAGGCCCGCATCTCCTCGGCGGTCAGCCAGCGCGGGTCGGGGACGGGATCGGCAGGGGCGTCCGCGGTCATGCCGCCAGCATAGCGCTTTTGTTGACGTATCACCGATCGCGGCGTACGGTCTTTGTTGACACGTCACCGACCTCCGGTGGCGGCGGCGCTCCCCGAGGAGGAACGGCGATGCACCCCTTCGTCCGCCGCATAGCGCAGCTCTACGTGGGACTTGTGCTGTTCGGCTTCAGCACCGCCCTGATGGTCCGCTCCCGGCTCGGCCTCGCCGGGTGGGACGTGCTGCACCAGGGCCTCGCGGACCGCACCGGCCTGTCGATCGGCCACGTGGTGATCGCGGTCGGCGCGCTGGTGCTGCTGGCCTGGATCCCGCTCCGGCAGCGGCCCGGCTGGGGGACCGTCAGCAACGTCGTCGTCGTCGGCTTCGCCGCCGACGCCGCGCTCGCGGCGCTGCCGAGCCCGGGCGCCGTGGTGCCCCGCTCGGCGCTGCTGGCCGCCGGCATCCTGCTCAACGGGATCGCCACCGGCCTCTATGTCGGCGCGGGACTCGGCCCCGGCCCCCGCGACGGCCTGATGACCGGGTTCGCCGCGCGCACCGGCGGCTCCCTGCGCCGCGTCAGGATCGTCATCGAGGCCGCCGTCCTGCTGGCCGGCTGGCTGCTCGGCGGCTCGGTCGGCGTCGGCACCGTCGCCTACGCCGTCGCGATCGGCCCGCTCGCCCAAGCCTTCATCACGCGGTTCGCCGTGCGGGTCCCCGCTGAGGCGGCCCGTTCCGGACAAGCTGCCGAGAGTCCCGAGAGGACCGACCCATGCCCCGCCTTCTGATCATCACCAGCACGACGCGTCCCGGCCGCGCCGGTACCGACATCGCCGCCTGGGCCCGGGACCTGGCGCACGCCCACGGCGCCTTCGACGTCGAAGTCGCCGACCTGGCCGAGATCGACCTGCCCTTCCTGGACGAGCCCGAGCACGCGGGCTCCGGTGTCTACGCCCACGATCACACCCGCGCCTGGAGCGCGATCGTCGACCGCGCGGACGCCTTCCTGATCCTCACCGCCGAATACAACCGCGGCATCACCGCACCGCTGAAGAACGCCATGGACTACCTCTACCGCGAGTGGAACGACAAGCCGGTCGGCTTCCTCGCCTACGGCATGTCCTCCTCGGGGCTGCGCGCAGCGGAGATGGCCTCGCAGATCGCGGTGGCCCTCGCCATGGTCCCGGTCGGCGTCGTCCCCCTGTCGCTGCGCCAGCTCCGGGACACCGGACTCGCGCCGCACCACGAAGACAGCCTGCGTGAACTGCTCGACGGCTTGGCGCGCTACAGCGGCGTGCTGGCCGCGTTGCGGGCCGACTCACAGCCGTTGGAGCAGGTGGCGTAGTGGGCCGCCGTCAGGACTGAGACTCGGCGGTGCCGTACCCGGGACCGGACTGATTCCACCCGGGCGCCACCGCCAGCGGGACCTCGGAGCCCTCCGGCGGATTCCCGTAGTGGTTCCAGATCTGGTTCAGCTCATGCTGGTAGTACAACGACTGCAGGCCGGCGACGAACATCAGGATCAGCCCGATCCATCCGTTGCAACTGCCCGGCAGCCCCGCGGCGCGCTGCATCTCGGCGATGCGGACTCCGGTGCGGTAGACCGAGACGAACGGCGGGATGATGATGATCCATCCGACCAGCACGGCGAGCAGCGAGACGCCGGGCCGGACGTCGATCCGCCGGTCGAAGTCCCGCGCCTCCCGGTTGATCTTGTAGTACCAGACGAACCAGTAGATCCCGAGGGTGATCAGCGGCCACACGAACCAGACCAGGAAGATGTTGCGGTGTTTGCCGACGCGACCGTTCACCAGGGCTCCAGATGCAGATGAGGGTTGGTGCGCTGCACTCGTGCCCGCCGGACCCGCCGCCGAAGCCGGCACTGGTCCGCACGGGTCACCGGAGCGGACCGGCGCTATCCGCGCGACTCGTAGCGCTTGTCCCGGATCTGGATCTGGGCCGGCTTGCCCTCGGCGGTGCTCCGGCGGTCGACGTCGAACAGTCCGGTCGCGGCCACCAGGTTGCTGAGCTTGGCGTAGCCGTAGGTCCGCGAGTCGAAGTCCGGCTGCTGGTTCGTCAGGATGTGGCCCACGCCGGACAGCACGGCCCAGCCGTCCTCGTCGCTGGCCGCCTCCACTGCGTTGCGCAGCAGGCTGACGAGCTTCGCGTCGCCCCGCAGCCGCGCCTCCGCGGTGGTGGCGGTCGGCTTCGCCGCGGTGGTCGGGACGGCCTCGTCGGCGGCCACGAGGTTCTCGATGTAGATGAACTTGTCGCACGCCACGACGAACGGCTTCGGCGTCTTGCGCTCCCCGAAGCCGTACACGATCAGTCCCGACTCGCGGATCCGCGCGGCCAGGCGCGTGAAGTCGCTGTCGGAGGACACGATGCAGAACCCGTCGAACCTGCCCGAGTACAGCAGATCCATGGCGTCGATGACCATCGCGGCGTCGGTCGCGTTCTTGCCGGAGGTGTAGGCGAACTGCTGGATCGGCTGGATGCTCAGCGCGAGCAGGTGCTCCTTCCAGCCCTTGAGGCCGGTCCCGGTCCAGTCCCCGTAGGCGCGCTTGACGTGCGCCGTGCCGTACTTGGCGACCTCGGCGAGCAACGTCTCCACCTTGCTCGGCTGGGCGTTGTCGGCATCGATCAGCACCGCCAGCTTGAGCGGGTTCTCCGCGACCACGAGCCGCTCCCTTCGACGTGGTCCACGGTAGCGGCTGCTGGGGAGCCTGCCCGCTCCCGGTGCGGGAGGGCCGCGTGTGTCGTCTCAGCGGCGCGCACAGCATCCGGTTACTACGCCGATCAGGTGATGCGACCGCTCAGCGGCCGGCCGTCACCTTTCCCCGCGGTGCCCGTCCACCAGGGCCGGGGCGTGCTCGTGCCACGCGTGCAGGCCGGCGATCGACGCGTGCCTGGCCTGTTCCAGCCGGGCCGCCGCGAGGGCGGTGGGGGAGATGTCGTGCTGCTTGGTCCACGTCCTCAGGCTGCGGGCCACGGCCACAGCCGTCAGCGCCATGCCGACGGCGGCGACCATCATGCCGGCGCCGGCCAGGGCGGCGCCGGCCCGGAGCATGCGGGTGGTGGAGGGCGATTCTTCTGCGAACGTGTCCATCTTTCCACCATGCGTCCGCGTGCCCCGATCGGCATGTCCACGCGCCCGCTACTGTCGCGGCTCCCACCGGAAGAAGGCCCGTGCGGCCAGGACGCCGACGACCGTCCACCCCAGGGTCGCCGGCAGCAGGAGTGGCAGCGTCGAGAGGCCGCCGCCGTCCCAGGCCGTTTCGACCAGCTCGGCCAGGGCGCCGCCGGGGAGGGTGCGTTTGACCGCGATCAGATGGTCCGTGCCGGTCGCCTGAAACCAGACGGCCGCCGCCGTGGCGACGAGGAAGATCGGCGCCGTCGTGTACTGCGCGTGTTCCGGTGACGCGGAGAGGCCCGCGGTCGCGAGCGCCAGGCCGGCGAACATGGCTTGCGCGATGACGATCGCGGCGACCAGGAGCAGGGGGTTCGAAGGGACGTCGGCATACGCCAGGACGCCGAGCACGATGGCGAGCTGAACGAGGTTCACGCCGACCGGCGGGGCGACGAGCCCCGCGATGATCGCGCGGTCGGAGACCGCCCCACCGCGCATCCGCTTGAGGTAAAGGGTCTGGCGGCGGGAGGCCAGGGTCGTCGTCACCGTCACATAGGTGCCCATCGCGACCATCAGGATGATCTGGACGCCGGCCACGGCGCCGCCGCGTTCATGGGCGCCCCTGCTGAAACAGAGGAAGACACCGAAGGACATGGGGAACAGGAGCGCGGCGCCCGCGACGGTGCGGTTGCGGACGAGCATCCTGAGTTCGGCGGCGGCGATGGCGTTCATGCCGTGGTCCTCTCGGCCCCGAGCGAGGCGAAGACGTCGTCGAGCCCGGAGGGGCTGACGCTGAACCGGATCAGCTCGTGGCCGTTCGCGGCGGCCCAGGTCATCAGCGTGGCCACGTCCCGCTGTGGGGTGCGTGTCCGGATCACCACGAGGCCGTTCTCCGTGCCGGTCACCGCGACCGGGATGGCGTCCACGGCGCCCGGCGGCACGAAGCGCACCGTCGTGACGCCGTCGGCGGTCAGATCGGCGACCGTGCCCTCGCGGCGCAGCGTCCCTTCGTGCATCAGGCCGATGCGGTCGGCGCCCTTCTCGGCTTCCTCGAGATAGTGGGTGGTCAGCAGGAACGTGGTCCCGGCGGCCTTGAGTTCGGCGACGATCGCCCACAGGGCGGCACGGGACGTCGGGTCGAGCCCGGTGGTCGGCTCGTCGAGGAAGATCAGCTCCGGCGTCCCCCAGATCGCCATCGCGAAGTCGACGCGCCGCTTCTCTCCGCCGGACAGCTGCGCGACGCGGGTTCCGCTCTTCGGGGCCAGGCCGACCCGCTCCAGCACGCTGTCGACGTCATCCCGGCGCCCCGAGATCGCGCCGGCCAACGCGACACTCTCCCGGACGCTGAGCTCGGCGGCCAGCCCGGAGTCCTGCAGCATGATCCCCACACGGGGGCGGATGCGGCGCCGGTCCGCCGGATCTCCGCTCAGCACCCGTACCCGGCCGGACGTCGGAACCCGATGCCCCTCCAGCACCTCCAGCGTGGTCGTCTTCCCGGCGCCGTTGGTGCCCAGCAAGGCGTACGTCTCGCCGCGGCGGACGGTGAGCCCCACATCGCGGACGGCTGCGTGCCCGCCTTCGGTGGAACGGCGCTTCCGCCGATAAGTGAAGCCCACGTTCCAGGCCTCGATGACCGCGTCTTCCGTTGTTTCCCTCATGAACCCACGATCCCGAGCGGCCGCGGAACCGCCATAGTGCCGCGTTCCCACGACCTCGCGTGACATTTGTCAGCCCGAGACGTGACCGCTCGGCCGGTCCGCGCGGTGCCCGGCCCGCCTAGGCTGGCGCCATGACGCCGGACATCCCGCAGGACTGGTCGGCCACCGACCTCACCGTGCCCGCCCTGGCCCGGATGCGTCGCTACACCACCTGGACCCTCGTCGGCGTCGTGGCCGCCTACGTGTGCCTGATCGGCGCCTCGCAGCCGAAGCCGTCGGCGTTCCCGGCCACGGCGTCGCTGATCGCCGGAGCCCTGGTCTGCTGGCAGTGCGCGCACTGGGAAGAGGGCGCGCGGCCCGCCGTCGCCGGTTCGGCGCTCGTCGCCTCCTACGCGGTGGCGTGGGCGATCGCGATCACCCATCGCAATCCGATGGAGGGCATCGCGTTCTGTCTGTCCGCGGCACTGGTGACGAGCGTGCCGCCGTTGGCCCGGTGGCGATGGAGCGTTCTCGCGATGGCGCTGGCGGTCCTGCCGGTGGCCGTCCTCGGCGACGCGAAGGCGGTGGTGGGTGTGGCGGCCATGATGGCCGCCGCCATCGGCCTGTTCCGCGGCAACCGCTTCGGGTTCGGGCTCTATCTGGAGATCGACCAAGCCCGGCGGGCCACGGCGGACCTCGCCGTCATGCGGGAGCGGTACCGGTTCGCGACCGACCTCCACGACATTCAAGGCCAAGCGCTGCACGTCAGCCGCTTGAAACTGCAACTCGCCGACAAACTGCTCGACAAGGACCCCGCCCTTGCCCGGGCCCACGTGCGTGAGGCCGAGCAACTCATCACCGAGACGATCGCCGAGACCAGACGCCTGGCCTACGGGGAACGCGGCGTCACCCTCGCCGGAGAGCTGGCGAACTCGGAGTCGCTGGTGCGGGCCGCCGGCATCGAGCTGGACGTCAAGGGGCGGGCCCCGGTCGGGCACCCGCTCGACGACTTGTTCGCGCTCGTGGTGCGTGAGGCCACCACCAACCTGCTCCGGCACGCGCACGCCGAACACGTCCTCGTCGAGTGGGGACCCGATTCCGTGCGGATCGTGAACGACGGGGTGCGGGACGGCATGCAGGGGCTCAGCGGGCTGGCGCGGCTCGGGGAACGCTTCGCGGCCCGCGGTGGGATCCTCAAGACATCGTGCGCCGACGGGACCTTCGTGACGTCGGCCGGTGTCGCGCCGTGATCCGCGTCCTGATCGCCGACGACGAGACCCTGCTCCGGAGCGCGATCGCCAGCCTGCTGGACATGGGGGAGTCGCTCGAAGTCGTGGCCCAGGCCCGCGATGGGGCCGAAGCCGTGGAGCTCGCCGCCGGCCACGACCCGGACGTCGTGCTGCTGGACCTCGAGATGCCGCGGCTCGACGGCATCGAGGCCGCCCGGCGCATCCTCGCGCGGCGGCCCGAGCAGGCCGTCGTCCTGCTCACCCGGCACGGCCGCCCGGGTGTCCTGCGGGCGGCGCTGGCCGCCGGGGTCCGCGGCTTTCTGCCCAAGTCCGTCGATCCCGGCGAACTGGAGCGCGTCATCGTCCACGTGCACGGCGGCCGCCGCTGGATCGACGCCGACATCTCCGCCGCGGCGATGATGGACGACTGCCCGCTCACCGACCGGGAGCTCGACGTGCTCCGCCTCACGACGGACGGCTTCAGCGTCCGGGAGATCAGCGACCACCTGTACCTCGCCTCGGGCACCGTCCGCAACTATCTGTCCTCGGCGATGCAGAAGACCGGCGGGAGGTCACGCCACCTCGCCGCGCGCATCGCGAACGAGCGCGGCTGGCTGTAGGACTGAATCGGTTTTCTGAGACGCTTTGCGTGGCCGCGCCGACCGGACTTAAGGTCGACAGGTATCTCGAAAAGGGCATCCACTCCGCCGGGGGCAAGGGGCCAGGAGTACCTGTGAGAGACCTTTGTGAACACTGTGATCATCGAGCCCGCGGACGCGGATCTCATCCGTCTCGGGCCCGGTGATGTGCTGAGCTTCGGGCGGGGCGCGCCCGGGGCTCCGGTCGGCCTGGAACTCGCCGGAGCCGGCGTCTCGCGGCGAGCCGGAGAAGTCGTCGCCGTGGACGACCACTGGCGCATCTCCAACTACAGCGGGACGACCACCTACGTCGTCGAGAACCTCGAAGGCGCGGGCGAGCACGTCAAAGTGGCGCCCGGACGGATCGGCGCGCCGATCCCGTTCGAGATCTCGCGGGTCGTGCTGCCGGTCGCCGACGGCTTCGTCGGATTCACCGTCTACGCGCCTCAGCATTCGTACGTGGAACCGGCCGGCGACGGGGAGTCGGGGGACCGGACGGTGGTGCCGTTCGCCCTCGACCCGGGGGCGAAGTACTTCCTGGTGCTGCTCGCCTTGTGCGAGCCGAGGCTGCGGGACGCCTCGGCGGTCGCGATCCCGAACGCCGGCGAGGTCGTGGCCCGGCTGCGACCGCTGCCGTCGTGCGCGGACCTGACCCGATCCGCGGTGAACTACCACATCGACTATCTGGCCACCGCCAAGCTCCGGCTCCGGCAGCGGGAGGGCACGGACGACGCGGCCCGGATGGACTGGAAGCGCGAGGCGCTCGTCTCCCTGGCGCTGCGCTACGACCTGGTGCGGGACGAGCACCTGCGGATGCTGCCCTCGCGAAGGGCGGCGGAATGAGCACCGGTGGGGCCCGCCCGGTGGACGTGCCCCCGGGCTACGTCGTCGGCCGGTGGCGCGTGACCGGCTATCTCGGTTCCGGCAGTTGGGGCAGTGTCTATTCCGGCGAGCCTGTCGCGGAAACGGAGCTGCCGGACGGCGAACCGGGACAGGTCGCCCTCAAGTTCCTGCCGCCGTCGGTCGGCACGCCCGGTCGTCGCGCACTGCTGGCGGGGGTCGTCGAGCGTGAACGGCGGTTCAGCGCGAGCGCCGACCACCCCGCGCTCATCCGGACCATCGCCGTGGAGACCGCGGTCGGCGGCGCCGCCGACGGGGCGACCGTACTGGTGATGGAGCGGGCCGTCGGCAACGTCAGACAGCTCCTGGACGGCCGCCCGGTTCCCGGTGCCGAGCGCATGCTGGCAGAGGTCTGTTCAGCGCTCGCCCACATGCACGGAGCGGGCTGGATCCACGGCGACGTGAAGCCGGGCAACGTCCTGCTGCTGGCCGACGGCGGCGCGCGCCTGGCCGACTTCGGCGTCACGACCGAGCTCGACGGCACCCACGGCTACGTGCCGCGTCTGGGGTCCTCCGACCATCTGCCGCCGGAATGGTGGTCCGAGCAGGTCGGCGTGGAGGGCGTCATGCTGCGCCCCACGGCTGACGTCTGGGCCTTCGGCGTTCTGGCTCACCAGATGCTCACCGGCGGACGGCATCCCTTCGCGGGCGCGACGCCACACGCCCGCGCCATGAACGCGCAGAGCTACGGGCACAGCGGCGAGGGCTTGCTCATCGACGAGGGCATCGCAGAGCCCTGGCGAGACGTGATCAGGGACTGTCTGGCCCCGGACCACGCGAGCCGGGCGGCGTTCCCCGCACGGGTCGTCGCCGACCGCATCGACGGGTTGCTGGCGGATCCCGGGGGTCTTCCGCGCGTTCGTCGGTGCGTCCGGCCGGTGCCGGCAGCCTTGGTCGCGGTGGTCACGGTGGTCACGGTGGCTGCGATCGCGGCCACGTCGTTCGCGCTGTGGCCGGGCTCATCGGATGAAACGCCCGCCTCACCGTCATCGGCGAGGGCCGGCTCCGGGACCGCGCGCGGTGAGCTCCGTCCTGGCGCGGCGGTGCCCGCGCAGTACCGCGATGCGATCCGGACGGCGGCGCACGCATGCCCGGCGCCCGAAGTCACTCCGGCACTGATCGCCGGCGTCCTGAAGGAGGAGAGCGGGTTCGATCCGGACTTCGCCGATCCCGCCACCGAGTCCTACGGCATCGCCGGCTGGACTCCGCAGGTGTTCCACGCTGTGGCGCCGCCGAGCGCCGACTACATGAACCCCACGGACGCCATCATGGCCGCTGGCGACTACCTGTGCGGGTTGGACGAGGAGTTCGCCAAGGAGCACCTGCCGGGGGATCTCGCGGCGCTCACCGTGGCGGGCTACGACACCAGCACGGCCGCTGTGGCGGCCGCGCGCGGCGTTCCGGCGAAGGCGGCGGCGTTCACCGACTCAGTTCTCGAGGATGCCTCGGAGTACGGCGTCTGAGGGGACGGTCCTCGTCCGCCGACGAGGACCGTCCCCACCCCCTCATCGCGTCAGCTGGAGTGCGGCGGTGCCGTGCATTCGTTGATGCCGTCCAGCCAGGCCGGGCCCTTGATGTAGATGTTGCTGACCCAGCCGTTGTAGTCCGGCAGGTACGACCAGCCGTCGTTGGTGTAGCCCTGGTCGGTCACCGGGGATCCGTGCCACTGGCACTTGATCGTGACCACCGTCGGCGCCGCGATGGTGGTCACCACGGCGGCGGCGGTCGTCGTGTCCGCCCGGACGTTGACGTTCGTCGCCCAGATCTGCCGCTGGTTCCCGTCGTTGTTCTGGCCGCCGGTCTGGCCGCCGTCGCACGCCGGCACGTCGGTCAGCCAGGGCTCGCCCTTGACGTAGATGTTGCTGATCCAGCCGTTGTAGTCGGGCAGGTGCGACCAGCCGTCGTTGGTGTAGCCCTCGGCGGTCACCGACTGGCCGTGCACCTGGCAGTCGATGCGGACGGCGGTCGGCCCGGCCAGCCGGCCGGCCTGGTCCGACGTCGACGACGGCGCGGTGTGCAGGTTCACATCGGTGCCCCACGTCATGTGGTTGCCGCCGCCGCCCGCCACGCCGCCGTCACAGGTCGGCACGCCGGCCAGCCAGGCGTCGCCCTTCATGTAGATGTTGGAGACGTAGCCGCCGTAGTCCGGGATGTAGGACCAGGCGTCGTTGGTGACGCCCTCGGCGGTCACCGACTCGGCGTGCTCCTGGCACTGGACGGTGACCGCGGTCGGTGTGGAGATCGTGGCCACGACCGGTGCGGACACCGAGGCCAGCGAGTGCACCCGGACGTCCGTGCCCCACGTCGACTGCGATCCTCCCGATGGTTGAGTGCCGTCGCAGGCCGGGATGTTCGGAAGCCAGCCGGGTCCCTTCACGTAGATGTTGGAGACCCAGCTCCCGCCGAGGTCCGGCAGGTGGGACCAGACGTCGTTGGTGTAGCCCTCGGCCGTCACCGACTCGGCGTGCTCCTGGCAGTCGATCCGGATCCCGGTCGGACCCGGCAGCGTTGTGTAGACCGGAGCGGACACCGAAGGCGAGGTGTGCGTCCTGACCCCGGTGCCCCACGTGGAGTTCGGCCCGCCGCCGCCTCCGGCGCCGCTGACCCGGATCGCACCGGCGTAGTCGGCGTGGTCGGACAGGTTGGAGACCCGGATGTACTCGCCGGACTGCCGGGCCTCGGCGATGACGCCCTGCCCGAGATACAGGGCCGTGTGGTGGACGTAGGTCGCGCTGCCGAAGAAGAGGACGTCACCGGGACGCAGTGCGCCGATGCCCTGCGCCGGCGTGATCCGCACGTTCCACGGCGCCTTGAAGTTCCCGTCCGCGGTCGTGTCGCCGATGATGTCGTAACCGGCGGCGACGTAGTAGACGTACCGGATGAAGCCGGAGCAGTCGAAGCCGAGGTGCTGCGGGTCGTTGGCGCTGCGCACCGGGTCCGACTTGTCCACCGAGCCGTAGGTGGCCCGCGGCGGGGAGACGCTGTGGCCGCCGCCCCAGGTGTACCAGGTGGGCCTGGCGATGACGCCGCAGGCGGCCTGGATCGCGGCGGCGCCGAGCGGGTCGGTCTCGCCCTTCTGGTCGCAGGTCAGCGCGCCGACACCGCCGGTGCCGGTCTGCGAGACGTGGTGCTGCACCGCCGTGTTCACCGCGGCCGAGGTGATCTCGGACGCCGGGGCGTTCTCGTCGTTGGCCGTGCCGTACTGCGTGTGCTGCGGCAGGCTGTCGCCGAACTGCTTGAGCCAGTCCGAGCCGACGGCGCCGGGGCGGTTGCACACGTGGTCGTCGGTGCGGCAGACGTCGAAGTAGCGGCCGCCGCCGATGAACCCGGCGAAGACGCCCGGCACCGGACGGCGCTCGAACAGCCCGCCGTCCGCGACGGACGCCGAAGCCGGACGCAGGTTCGCGTCCAGGGTGCGCATCTGGCCGTCCTGGGCCATCCCCGCCTGGCCGTTGTCCCGCGACGGATCGGCGATGTCCACGATCGCGCCGACCTCGGACTCGACGGACTGCAGCCCGGGTTCGGAGAGCGCGTTCTTGACGGCTTCCGCGCCCTGCGAGTAACCGACGAGGATGACGGTCGTGGTGCCGCCGCAGTTGTCGGAGTACCAGCGGACCTCCCGGACGATCTCGTCCCGGCCCCGGTTCATGGAGTCCATGTAACCGGTGAAGGTCGGCGGCCAGAGGTCCGGCGCCGCCGGATAGTCCACGTTGCGGATGTCGACGGTCGCGTCCGGCAGGACGTTGCTGTCGCCGTCCAGGTTCGCACCGCCGTAGCCGTGCTGGGACAGCGCCTTCTTGAGACCCCAGATGTAGTTGTTGTTGACGCCGACGTCGCCCCAGCGGTGCTGGCTGTCCGAGGATTCGTTGGTGCCGTAAGCCGACAGAATCACGAACGGGTGGCACGACATCGCCGGCTGCGGCGCCGGCGTGTGCGCCTGAGCGGCTGCCGGCGTCAGCCCGGCCGCCAGCAGTCCTCCGACCGCCAGCCACCGGGTCAGCCCTCTGATCCGATTCACGTCCTATGTCCTCCTTGAGCGTTACCCGGCTGGAACGCTACGGCGGAGGGTCGGGACATCGGTACCTGAGAGGTCTCAGGGTCCTCCTTTCAGCCTAACCGCCGGATCGACGACCGCCCTGGTCACGACGCCAGCGCGTCGGCGGCGTGCCGTAGCGGTTCTTGAACGCGCGGCTGAAGGCCGCCTCCGACGCGTAGCCGACGCTCTCCGCGATCTGCGCGACCGGAAGAAGACCGTCGCGCAGCAGGCGGGTGGCCGCGTCGAGGCGGACGTGCGCGAGGTAGGTGGCCGGCGGCTTCCCGACACGCTCGACGAACCGCGCGGCGAAGGCCGATCGGGACAGGCGGGACTCCCGGGCCAGTTCCTCGACCGTCCAGTCGCGGCCCGGATCCCGGTGGATGGCGCTCAAGGCCAGGCCGATCTGCGGGTCGAACCCGCCGGCCAGCCAGTTCGGTTCGGCGTCCGCGCCGGCCGCCCAGGCGCGCATGATCTGGATGAAGATCAGGTCGAGGATGCGGGCCACCATCACCGCGGAGCCCTGGGAAGGCGACCGCATCTCCAGCACGGCCATCCTGCGGGCGATCTCGAGCCCTTCCAGGGCCGAGCCGCCGCCGCTGCGCAGGATGATCACGGCCGGGAGGCCCCCGAGCAGATGACTCGCCCGCGGGTCGCCGATCGTGAACGTCCCGCAGAGCCAGCGTGCCGGTTCGGTCCCGCCCACGTCGCGGACGCAGTGCGGATCGCCGCGGGGGAGCAGGACGAAATCGCCGCGGCCGACGCGCTCGATGTGGGGGTCGCCGTCGATCCGCAGCGCGATGTCACCCGCTTCGACGATGTGCAGGCAGCCCACGTCCTTGAAGTCGACCGCGGCCCCCGGTGGCGGTGCGTACGCGACGATCCGGTCCCCGTTCAGCCGGACGCTCCGCAGCAACTCCGAAAGCAGGTCGTGCGACTCGCCCTCGGGCGGCGGCCGGAGCGATTCATCCGGCACCGCTGGACGATCGGCAAGATTCTCCGGCGGAGCGGTCATGGTCGCTGCCCATCCCTCTGCATACGATCGACGAACAGTGAGCCAGGCCAGGTCACAGGCGGATTTCCGCCGCTGCGGTCCAGCTGCTCGAAACCATCCGGGTCCTGATCCGCTCACGTGTGCCCACCGAGACTAACCAACCAGGAGGTCGTCCATGGCCGAGCAAGGCAACCCCACCAAGATCAGCTTCGTCTACTCCAACCCGGCCGACCCGGAGGCGTTCGAAGCGGCCTACCCCGAGCAGCTCGACCTCGCGCGCAAGCTGCCCGGCCTGATCCGCCTCCAGTCCTCGAAGGTCTGGCCCAAGGAGGACGGCTCCCCGACTCCGGCATACCGCCTGCTGGACCTGTACTTCGCCGACTACGCGGCGGCCAGCGCCGCCGCGGCGGAGGCGGGTCCGCTCGTCGGCGCCACGAAGCAGCACGCCACCGGCGGCGTGGTGATCGCGTTCGCGGAGATCCTCGAGGACGCCTAGCCGGACACGGCAAGGCTGCCGCCGTCGTTCCCAGGCCGAGGAGACATCGGCCTGGGAAGCCGACCCGACCTGAGCAAGTAGCCTGGCTCACTGGAGTCACGGCCCTACGGTGGATCACCGTGATCGTCGCCCGGTCCCGCCTGGGCCATCGACCGGCGGGCGACAGTCGCACCGCTGGTCAGGGCACGGCGCCACGGGACGACGCCCTCGATCTCGATCTCCAGCGAGAAGCTGAGGAAGGTACGGATCAGCACGATGATTCCGAGCACGCCCACCCCTTCGAGGGTGGGCGTGACGGCCACCGTCCTGAGAAGGTCCGCGGCGACCAGGATTTCCAAGCTCAGCAGCAGCGCACCGCCGAAGAAGCCCCGCAGGAGGCGATACGCCCGGCCGCCGTCCGAGGTGCGCCGCCACGTCACGGCGGCGAGTACCAGGCCCGCCACGAGCCCCACGGCGAGGACGGCCGCTCCGGCGAGCTCGAAGCCCTGGGCGAGGTGTTCCATGAACTCGGTGAAGGTCATGGCACGTCCGGCGCCAGGTCATCGTGCATGCGTCCATCGTCGGCGGGCGGTGTGCCGCCTGCAACCGGGACTCCGACCGGCGGGGTGCCCGCTGTCGCCGCCTCAGCGCTCTCCTTGAAGGGCCTCGCTCACGGCGCCGCGACTCCACGCCGCGGCCTCACGGCGCCACGGCCTCACGGCGATGGCAGCGGCACGGCCTGCGGGACCTCGATCTCGCGGCGTTGCGGCGGGGTCACGGTGCGGACGGGGTCCGGGAGGGGCTGTTCGGCCCAGATGATCTTGCCGTGCGACGTGTAGCGGGTGCCCCAGCGCTCGGTGAGCTGGGCGACCAGGAACAGCCCGCGGCCGCCCTCGTCGGTGCTCGCAGCGTACGTCAGGTGCGGCGAGGTGTTGCTGCCGTCGGAGACCTCCATGATCAGGCTGCGGTCGCGCAGCAGCCGGACCCGCACCGGCTCCGAGCCGTAGCGGATCGCGTTGGTGGCCAGCTCGCTCAGGACGAGCTCGGTGGCGAAGGACAGCTCGCCCAGGCCCCACTCGTCCAGCGTCGCCGCGCTCCACGCCCGGACGTCGGCGACGGCGGCCGGGTCGGCGGGCACGTCGCGCTCGGCCACCCGGTCGGGGCCGAGCACCCTGGTCCGGGCGATCAGCAGCGCCACGTCGTCCTGCGGGCGCTCCGGCAGCAGCGCGTCCAGCACGGCCCGGCAGTTCTCCTCCGGCTCCCGGTCGCCCTGCGCCAGCGCCGCGCGCAGCAGCTCCATGCCGACGTCGAAGTCCCGGGTGCGCTCCTCGATCAGGCCGTCGGTGTAGAGCACGATCTGGGTGCCCTCGGCCAGTTCGAACTCGGCCGTCTCGTAGGGCATCCCGCTCGCGCCGAGCGGCGGTCCGGTCGGCAGGTCCGGGAAGGAGACCTTGCCTCCGGGCTCGACCAGCGCGGGCGGAGGGTGGCCGGCGGTCGCGACGGTGCACAGCCGGGTGGTCGGGTCATAGATCGCGTACAGGCAGGTGGCGCCCGTGACGCCGAACCCGGTCCCGCTCTCGGCCTCCTCCTGGTCGATCCGGTTGACCAGCTCGTCGAGGTAGCCGAGCAGCTCGTCGGGCGGCACGTCGAGGGCGGAGAAGTTGTGGACGGCGGTGCGCAGCCGGCCCATGGTGGCCGCGGCGTGCAGCCCGTGGCCAACCACGTCGCCCACGACCAGGGCGACCCGGCTGCCGGGCAGCGGGATCACGTCGAACCAGTCGCCGCTCACGCCGGACTGCGCGGGCAGGTAGCGGTGCGCGACCTCCAGGGCGTTCTGGTCGGGCAGGGCGCGCGGCAGCAGGCTGCGCTGCAGGGTCACGGCCATGGCGTGTTCGCGGGTGTACCGGCGGGCGTTGTCGATGCTCACGGCGGCCCGCGCGACCAGCTCCTCGGCCAGCGAGCGGTCGTCGTCGTCGAACGGCGCGGGCTTGCGCGACCGCCAGAAGTTGACGACGCCCAGGATGATGCCGCGGGCGTCGAGCGGGGTGGTGATCAGGCTGTGGAAGCCGTGGTCCATGATCCGCCGGGTCCGCTCCGGATCCTGCGCCTGCCAGCCGTACGCGGTCTCCAGGTCGGGCACGACCTGCGAACGGCCGCTGTCGAAGCCGCGGGCCATCGGCGAGGACGGGATGAAGGCGGTCAGCTTGCCGACCGGGTAGAACGGGTGCTCCTCGCGGATGCCGTGGACGGCGGTGCGCCGCAGGTTGACGGCGCCGCCGGTGGGCTCGTCGCCCTGCAGCACCGGGTCGGCCAGGTCGACGGTGACGAAGTCCGCGAAGCCCGGCACCGCGATCCGGGCCAGCTCCTGGGCGGTGCGCTCGACGTCGAGCGTGGTCCCGATGCCGACGCCGGCCTCGTACAGCAGGGCCAGGCGCTGGCCGGCCACCTCGGCCTTGCCGGAGAGGGCGAGCAGCTCCGTGGAGTCCCGGATGGTCGCGACCGTGCCCATGTCGGGGCCGTGCGGGTCGGTCGGCCGCTGGTTGACCGCGACGAGCCGGCTGCCGACGTGCAGCAGCTCGTCGGTGACCGCCTGCCCCGACAGCAGCAGGCCGGTGGTCTCGGGGGTGAGCCCCTCGATGTCGCCCAGGTACCGGCCCTCGGCCTGCGCGGGCAGGCCCAGCAGGTTGCGCGCCTCGTCGTTGGCCAGCAGCAGCCGCCCGTCCTCCCCGACGATGACCACGCCCTCGCGGACCGCGTGCAGGACGGCGTTGTGGTGCTCGTACATCCGGGCCAGCTCACCCGGGTCCATGCCCCGGGTCTGGCGCTTCACCCGGCGGGCGATCAGCGCGGTGCCCACGGTGGCGACCGTGACGGCGGCGGCACCCGTGCCGAGGATCAGCGGCAGCTGCCGGTTGCCGGCGGCGGTGACGTTCTTGACCTTCAGCCCGGCCGACACCAGGGCGGGGATCGACCCGTCCGGCGCGGTCACCGGGACGGTCGCCTGGACCTCGTGCCCCAGCGGGCCGTGCACGCTCTCGGTGTAGACCTGCCCGTGCAGCGACGGGCCGATGGTGCCGACGAACCGCTGCCCGATCTTGCTCGGGATCGGATGCGTGTAGCGGATCCCCTGGTCGTTCATGACGACGATGAAGTCGACACCGGCCACCTGGCGGGTCGCCTCGGTGATCGGCTGCAGGATCGCTGAGGGATCGGGCGACTTGAGCGCGGCGAGCAGTCCGGGGGAATGCGCGAAGGACTGGGCGACGGCGATCGACCTGTTCTTCGCCTCGGAGTCGCTGCTCCGCCTGGACTCCACGACCTGCGCCAGGATCGCCCCGAACACGAGCAGCACCACGACCACGAGTTCCAGAGCGAATACCTGAGTAGCCACGCTCCGTCGGTTTCTCACGACGAGTGGCTTTCTGGATGCGGTCCGCGCCCGGTCGACATGCTCGACCATGTTGTTATTTCTATCACTATGCCTGGATTATTCCATCAGTTCGCCCTCGTTGTCTCGCCCCTCGGAACAACAGCCCAGGTCGACGAGTCACCGGTGGAGCAGCACAGGCGCCGCGCCGATGCCCTGCTCAGCGGGGCCGCCGAGCAGTTTTCCCGGAGGCGTGGGGCGCGGTCGCAGGAGCCCCGGCGGTTCAAGGATCCGGCCGAGCTCTCGTCCGGGCCGCCGAGGAAGCGAGCCGGGGTCGTGTGGCTCCCGACGTCCAAGCCGCCGTCCGCGACGGCGCACAGCATGGCGGCGTCGCCATAGCCGCTGCCGGACGAGCAGGTGGCGCATTCCGACGGGCTGGCGGGCAGGAGGATCCGCCCGACCCGGTCGAGGCATTTCGTCGCACATTCGCGCCATCGCGGAGAAGTCGCGGCGATAGCGTGTCCGGGCAAGCTGGCGCCGTGGTCATCGACATTGCGTTGTTGGGAACCGTCAAGATCGCTGTGAGAAGTGGCGAGGGAGCCACGGACGTGGCTCTTTCCTACTTGGAGCGAAGCCTGCTAGCGGCCTTGGCCTGTGCGCCGGGAACCGTCGTCTCCACGGAGCGCCTGGCCGACATGCTCTGGGACGGTCCGCCGCCGTCGGGCGCGCGGACCCGGGTGCATGGGCTTGTCTCCTCGGTGCGCAAGCGGGTCGCAGCCGCGGGTGGTGACGCGCTTGTGCTCGCCACCGATCCTTCGGGCTATGTCCTGTGCGTCGAGCCGGAGCGCGTCGACGCGGAGTGTTTCCGGGCCCTGATGCTGCAAGCCTCGGATGCCGTCGAGCGGGGCGAACGCGACTCCGCCACAGAGTGCTGGCAGCGGGCACTGGGTCTGTGGCGGGGGCCGGCCTTCGACGGCTTGCGGCCGCATGCGTTCCAGATCGAGGCGCTGGCCCTGGAAGAGATGCGGATGACCGCGTGGGAGAACTGCTTCGACGCCGATCTGCGGTCGGGACGCTATGAGCGGGTGATCCCCGAGCTGACGAGACAGCGGGCGCGGCATCCGGGGCGCGAGCGGCTGGTCGCGCAGCTGATGATCGCGCTGCACGCGACCGATCGCCATGCCGAGGCGTTGGGGACCTACCGGGCCTTGCGACAGCACCTACGCGACGAGTACGGGATGAGTCCGGGCGTGCGGGTCAGCAAGATCCACGAGCTTCTGCTCCGCGGGCCGTCCGAGATGGGGGAACTGCTGGCGACTCTTCCGGGCTGCCACGCTCTCACCGGATGATCCGCGTTCGGAGGCTCCGCAGCGGCTTCACAGCGCGATCACAGCGAGTTCGCATCGGCGCCGAGAATACTCATTGAGTACGGATCTTGAGTCCGGCTCGGATCCCCGAGCATTCCCTTTCCTAATGGAGGTGAACACCATGACACGTGCTGTGAAGAAGATCGGCGACCGCATGCTGGCCGGCGTGGCCACGAAGGCCACGGCCAAGGGCGGCTGCTCGCCCTCTTGCCAGACCTACTACAGCTGCGACGACTCGGGAAACCTGTACTCGCAGCAGTGTTGCTACAGCGGCAACTGCAGCTACTACTGCAGCAGCTGGAACTACGCCGGCACCTGCTGGTAACCCACGCAGGGGCTGAGGGACGGACCCGCTTCGGTCGGGCTGCGCAGCTCCCTTGCTAGCACCACCCTCTGAGATCTCCGCCCCCGGCGGCACATGCCGGGGGCGGAGACCGCTCTGACAACCAAGGACATGCCATGGTGTACCTCATTGTCGCGTGTCGCTGCGTCCTGGCGGGAGTCTTCCTGCTGTCCGCAGGCGAGAAACTACGGGCGCCGAGTGCCTTCGCCTCAGCCATCGCGGGCTTCCAGCTCATGCCAGACCGCTTCACTCGGTTCGCCGCCTACGGTGTCCTGGCTGTCGAGCTCACGACGGCCGCGCTACTCGCCTTCCCCGCCACCGTCCTGCCCGGGTTCCTTCTCGCCGCCGGACTGCTGGTCGTCCTGACCGCGGCGGTCACGCAGGCGGTGTACCGGGGATTGAACGTGCCGTGCCCCTGCTTCGGGGTGTCAGCCGCTCCGGTCGGGATCCGGCACATCGTCCGTGACGTGTTGCTGGTCGCCGTAGCCGGGTTCGGTGTCCTCGGGACGCTCGCGGCGTCCGACGCCGTACGCGCGCACGCGGAAGCCGGCGGCGTCATCGTCGCGTTCTGCGCGGGCGCCGTCGTGGTGCTCCTGGTTCGGTTCACGGACGAGCTGGCAAGCGCGTTCTCGCTCTGATTCGCTATAAGGAAACGCCCATGCCTTTCGTCATCTCCGCTCTGGTCCTCATCGGCGCGTTGGCGGTGCTCAACCTCATCCTCACCATGGCGGTGATCCGGCGCCTTCACGAGTCCTCCCACTCCCCGGAATCCGAGCAAGCGCTGCCGGGTCCGGCATCCCTTCAGCCGCGCCCGCCGCTGCTCGTCGGCGACGCGATCCCGGAGTTCTCCGCCTCAGCCACCGACGGCTCCGCCGTGAGCCGGACAGACCTGGCCGGCGAGCGCGTTTTGTACGCGTTCTTCTCAGTGGCCTGCAAGCCTTGTTGGCAGCGGATGTCCGAGTACATCGCCTTCGTGCGGGAGAGCGGTCTCGGACCGGAACAGGTGGTGTCGGTGGTGATCGGCGACGGCGGCGCGGTCGCCGCGTCGCTCGTGGCGATGGCGGAAGTGAGCCGGGTCGTCGTCGAGCCGCCCGCCGGCCCGGTGTCGTCGGCGTTCGCCTTCCGGTTCTCACCCACTTACGTCCTCGCGGGTCCCGACGGCACGGTCGAGGCATCCGGGCTGGCCCTCACCGACGTGTCGCGGACAGTGGCCGCGTGAGTCCCGACGGCCCGTTCGGCGGGGCCCGGCCCCATCGGCCACCAGGAGCCTCGTCGGCCCCGGCCCCGTCGGCACCTGCCCCGCCGACACCCACCCGCCCGGCCGTCGGACCGGATGGCGGCGAGCGTGTCGGCTTCCGGGCCCTGGTGCGCCGCGGCGCCACCGCGCTGGCCTTGGCCTGGCGGGCCCGACCGCTGACGGCGACCGGCTATCTGGCGGTGACGGTGCTGGCCGGCATGCTGCCGACGGCCGCGGCGTGGCTGACCAAGCTGCTGCTCGACGCCTTGGTCTCGCCGGCCCGCCGGCATTCCGGCACTCCGGTCGCTCTGGCCGTCGCACTCGGCGCGGCCGGGCTCGCCACCGCAGCGCTGCCCCAGGTGTCGCGGTATGTCCAAGCCCAACTGCAGCGTGCCGTCTCCACCCTGGTCCAGGACCGTATGTTCGGCGCGGTGAACGGCTTCGCCGGCCTGGCCCGCATGGAGGACCCGGCGTTCCTGGACCGCCTGCGCCTGGCGCAGCAGGCGGGCGCGTCGGCTCCGGGCCAGACGCTGGCGGCGACGTTCCAGGTGGTCCAGGGCTCGATCACGGTCGCCGGCCTGATCGGGACCCTGTTCCTGCTGAACCCTCTCCTGGCCGCGGCCGTGCTGACCGCCGCGGTGCCCTCCCTGTTCGCCCAGCTGGCGAACAGCAAGCGCAGGGCTGCGATGCTGTGGCGCAGCAGCTCGGCCGGTCGGCGCAAGATGTTCTACCAGATGCTCATGACGGATCAGCACGCCGCGCAGGAGGTGCGGCTGTTCGGTCTCGGCGCGTTCCTGCGCGGTCGGATGCTCGACGAACTGGACGTGGTGAACCGGGCCGAACGGGAGGTCGATCGCAGGCTCCTGATCACCCAGGGGCCGCTTGCTGTGGCCGGTGCCGCGCTGAGCGCCGCCGGGCTCATCTGGGCCGTGCACTCCGCGGCCGCCGGTCACATCACCCTGGGGGACGTGTCGGTGTTCATCGCCGCCGTCGCCGGGGTCCAGTCCGCGCTCGGCGCCACCGTCAGCGGCAGCGCCGACGCCTACCAGGCGGCCCTGGTGTTCGGACACTACCTCGCGGTCGTGCAGGCGCCGCCGGACCTGCCGCAGCCCGAGCACCCCGTGGTCCTGGCGCCCCTGACCGACCGGATATCGCTGCGCGACGTGTGGTTCCGGTACTCCCCGGATGATCCATGGGTGCTCCGAGGGGTCGACCTGGACATCCCGCGAGGCGCCTGCGTCGCGGTCGTCGGGGTCAACGGCGCAGGCAAGACGACGCTGGTGAAGCTGCTGTGCCGGTTCTACGACCCGACCCGCGGCGCCATCGCCTGGGACGGCACCGACATCCGCGACGTGGCGGTCGCCGACCTGCGCGACCGGATGGCGGCCGTGTTCCAGGACTACATGGAATACGACCTCACCGCCGCCGAGAACATCGCTCTGGGCGATCTGGCCCATCTCGGCGATCGGGGCCGTGTTCAGGCCGCCGCCGACCGCGCGGAGATCCATGACAAGCTCGCCAGCCTGCCGCGGGGATACGACACACTGCTGTCCCGGGTCTTCTTCGCCGGCAGCGATCCCGACGACCCGGCCACCGGTGTCCGTCTCTCGGGCGGACAGTGGCAGCGGGTCGCGCTGGCCCGTGCCCTCATGCGCCGGGAGCGTGACCTGCTCATCCTGGACGAGCCCAGTTCCGGCCTGGACGCCGAGGCCGAACAGGCGGTGCACGAGCGCCTGCGCGAGCACCGCCGCGGCACCACCAGCATCCTGATTTCGCACCGGCTCAGCGCCATACGGCAGGCGGACCTCATCATCGTGCTGGCCCAGGGCCGCGTCGTCGAGCGCGGCACCCATGACGAGCTGATGGCCGCGGGAGGCGACTACGCCCGCTTGTTCATGGTGCAGGCGGCCGGCTACCAAGAGGCGATGGCATGAACGTGACTCTGGTCGCGGTGGGTGTCTTGGTTCTCGCCTTCGTCGCGACGGCCGCGGTGGTGCTGGTGCGGACGCGCCGCGGATTCGTGACGATCACCGTCGAAGGGATGAGCATGAGCCCCGCGCTCTTGGACGGCGATCGGGTCCTGGTCTCCCGCCGTGCGCGGACGGCGGCGCGCAACGGCGACGTGGTGGTCGTGGAACGGCCCGGCGACGACGGCTGGTTCATCAAGCGGGTCGTCGCCACCGGCGGTGAAACGATCCCGGACGCGGTGCGCGCCAGGCGGGGTCTGCCCGACGGAGCCGTGGTCGCGTCCGGCGAAGTGATGGTGCTGGGCGACCACCCCGCCAGCGAGGACTCCAAGCAGTGGGGTGCCCTGCCCGTGGACCGCGTCGTGGGGGTGGTGGTGCGCAAGCTCTGACTCCGCGCGCCCACCTGCGCCTTCGCGACGTCACGGCCCGAACTCGCCGAGATCACTTAGACATATGAGATCTGATACCGTCCGGGTCCGTGTACATCGGCGTGCTCGGGCCGCTGGTCGTCCGCTCGGAGGGCTCCCACCAGATCACGGTGCCCGCGGCATTGCAGCGCGGCGTACTGGCGATTCTGCTGTCGCGCGCCAACAAGGTCGTCTCACGGGACGAACTGGTCGAGACCTTGTGGGACGGCCAGGATCCCGACAGCGCGCGCACCACGCTGGCCACGTATGTGTCACGCCTGCGCCGTGTCCTGGGGCCCGATCTCGGAGAGCGGATCCGTACCCAGCCGCCGGGATACCTTGTCGACATCGCCGTCGACGAGTACGACTGCACTCAGGCCGCGGATCTCGAGACGCGGGCCCGTCTGGCTGCGGAGAACGGCGACTGGCCGGCCGTCGGTGAGCTGGCCGGCGCCGGGCTCGGGCTGTGGCGGGGGATTCCCTACCAGGACGTGCCGGTTCCACGGCTGCACCGCGAGGATGCCACCGTTCTGGACGCCCTACGGGTCCGGCTGACCGAGCTGACGGTCGAAGCGGACCTGCGGTTGGGGCGGACGGAAGCGGCTATCAGCGTCTTGACACGGCTCACCGAGGAGGAGCCGCTGCGGGAGCGCTTCTACGAACGCCTGATGACAGTGCTGAGCGAGCAGGGCAGGCGTGCCGAGGCGCTCTCCGTGTACCACAGAGCGCGCGTGGCGCTGCGGGACAGCCTGGGCCTCGATCCGGGCCCGGATCTCGTACGCGTGCACCACTCCGTGCTGGCGGCCTCGGCGGCCGGGCGGCCGGAACCGAAACCGGCACCGGCACCGGCACCATCACCCGCACCGTCCCGGATTCGCGTACCGGCTTTGGAACCACGCCAGCTACCGCCCGCGGCGCGGCACTTCACCGGCCGCGCCGACGAGCTCGCGACGATGGACGCCGCCGCGGAGGACGGCCAGGTGCTGGTCGTCTCCGGGATGGCCGGAATGGGGAAGACGGCGCTAGCCGTGCAGTGGGCCCACCGGGTCGCGGCCCGCTACCCGGACGGCCAGCTGTTCGTCGATCTGCGGGGATTCGACCCGCACAGCCGGCCGTTGACCGCGCACGACGCCTGTGCGCTCCTGCTGGAGTCGCTGGGGGTCGCCTCCGCGGCGGTCCCGGCGGACCCCGGTGCGCGGACGGCGCTGTACCGGACGGTCGTGGCGGACCGGCGGCTGCTGGTGGTGCTGGACAACGCCTGGGAAGCGGCCCAGGTCAGACCGCTCATCCCCGGGACCGCGGCGAGCCAGGTCGTGGTGACGAGCCGGAACCGGCTGGCCGGCCTGGTCGCCGCGGACGGCGCGCGCCCGGTCGTGCTCGGGAAGCTGGGGAGATCCCTGTCCCTGGAACTGTTGGCTCGTCGGGCCGGGATCCCGGAAGCGGCCGACGAGGCCGCCGCCGCCGCGCTCGCCGAGGCGTGCGACGGCCTGCCGCTGGCACTCACCATCGCCGCGGCCCGGCTGCAGCTCGACCCGGGCCTGCGCTGGTCGTCGCTGAGCGAGCGGCTGCGCGACCGCCGCGCCGTGCTCACCGCGCTCGACGCGGACGACGCCAGTCTGCGTGCCGTGTTCGACGTCTCCTACCAGCGCTTGAGTGACCGTGCGGCGTCCTTGTTCCGCCTACTCGACGTCCATCCCGGCCCCGACCTGTCGCGGTCCGCGGCCGCCGCCCTCGCCGACGACGACGTCGAGACCGTTCTCGACGAGCTCGTGGGCGCCAGCCTGCTGTCCCGCCATGCCGAGCGGTTCCAGTTCCACGCCCTGATCCGCGCCTACGCCGGAGAAGCGGCCTGCGAGGACCCGCCGGAGGCCCGGGATGCCGCCCGCCGCCGGGTCTACGACCACTATCTCCGCTCGGGCATCGCCGCCGACCGGGTCCTGCAGCCGACCCGCGAGCCGCTGGGCCTGCCCGAGGCCGTGCCCGGCAGTCGTCCGGAGTCCATAGACGGCGAACCGGAGGCCTGGAGCTGGTTCGATGCCGAGCGCCACGTCCTGCCCGCCGTGATCGCCCTGGCGGCGCGAGCCGGCGACGACGAGTACGCACATCTGCTGCCCTGGATGCTCACCACCTACCTGTTCCGCCGGGGCGACTGGACGACATTGGCCGAACTGCAGGTCGCCGCCGCCGAGGCCGCCGACCGCACCGGCGACCCGGCCGCGCGGGCCAGAACCCACAACGACGCCGGTGCCTACCTGCTGCAGATCCGCGACCTCGACGCGGCCCTGAAACACCTCGAACTGTCCGCGGCTCTGTACCGGGACCTGGGCGACCTGAGGGGCGCCTGGCTGTCCGAAGCCAACATGGGACAGCTGCACCACATCCTGGAGCGGCACACCGACGCCGCCGCGCACGCTCGCCGAGCCCTCGACCTGGCGCACGCCCGAGGCTGGGAACCCGACATCGCCCTCACGACCTCCATGGTCGCCTGGAGCCTCACGCACTGCGACGAGCACGAAGAGGCCCTGGCCCTGGCCGCCGAGGCGATCGGCCTGCACCGCCGCCTCGGCGACCGGAACGGCCAAGCCCATGCCCACGACACCGTGGGCCTGGCCTCCTTCCACCTCGGCCGCCATGCCGAGGCCCTCGACGCCTACGACCGTGCCCTGGGGCTGTTCCGCGGCCTCGGCGACGTGCGCCACCAGGCCAGGGTGCTGACCCGGATCGCCCAGACACACCAGGCGGCGGGCCGTCCGGACGCGGCCCGCGAAGCGTGGACCGAGGCCATGGTCATGTTCGACGATGTCGGCGCGCCGGACGGGGAGGCCATCCGGGACATGCTGGATCTGCCCCGGGCCGACCTTTGATCCGATCCGGCTGCTCGTGGCGTCACGCGGCGGCGAAGATGCGATTCAGATAGTCGAGCACAGCACCATCCTCGGGCAGCGGGACCCGGGTTCCGACATACCCATCAGGCCGAATGAGAACAGCCTCCATCCCCGTCGCCCCATACGCGGCCCGGAACTGCCCGGCACTGTCCCGCACGACCGGAGGCATCACTCCGTCACCGACCGGTTCGACCCCGTCGGGAACGATGGCGTACGCGTCCAGCTGTCCGTCTGTCCGCTCCTCCGCGAGTGCGGCTAGCTGCGGGAAGATACTCGCCGCTGAGGCTGCGGCCCCATCCGCGTAGAGCAGCAGCGTGTGGCCTGTTCCCCGCAGCAGATCGAACAGCCGCAACGGATAAGTGGCGATCGCGCTGTGCAGCTCCCGACAGTCCGGTGCCCGGCTACCCGGCTGAGCTGATAGCCCGCCGGCATCGGATGGCGGAGTATCCCAGGGCCCGACGATCGGGCTGTCCGGGTACCCGACCAAGAGCTGCGCCTCCCGCTTGACGATCGTCGCCGGATCGTCCGGGTCGGCTTCGATCCCGGACCTCGCATGCCGCACCGTCCGCCCGACGACTTCCTCGGCCACCGGCAGCCGTTCGGCCTCGTAACTGTCGAGGAGGCCTTCGGCGGCATGGCCCTCGACCGCCAGCGCCAGCTTCCACGCCAGGTTGTAGGCGTCCTGGATGCCGGTGTTCATTCCCTGGCCGCCGGTGGGCGGATGGATGTGCGCCGCGTCGCCGGCGATGAACACTCGGCCTCTGCCGTAGTGGTCGACCAAGCGGTGGCTGATCCGGAACACCGACGACCACCGTAGATGGTCAGCCGTGACCGGCTCCGGCGAGAGCCGGTCGAGCACGTCCTGCAGATCGGCCAGCTCCGGCGCCCGGCCCTGCTGCATGCCGTGCCGGATGCCGTCCGCGGGCTCGTTCCCGGCCGCGGCGTCGGCGCCGTCAGGGGTCGCCGGTACTTGCATCGAGATGCGATACCGCTTGTGCCCCGGAAGCGGAACGCACACCAGCAGGTCGTCCGTCTCCCCGTCGGTCTGGTGCATCGACCGGATCGCGTACCCCCGCGGCAGTGTCCAGTCCAGCTCCACATCTCCGATCATGTAGGACTCGGGGAACGCGTCACCCTCGAAAGTCAGGCCGAGCCCCTTGCGCACTGTGCTGTGCGCTCCGTCGCAGCCGACCAGATACCGCGTCCTGATCTGCTCGTCGGCTGCTCCGCTGCCGTGCGCCACGACTGCCTCGACGTGCTCGGCGTCCTGCTCGAACGCCACGAGCCGTGCATCCCGCTCGATGGGGACGCCCAGCCCGGTCAGCCGCTGGGTCAGGATCCGCTCGACCTCGTACTGGGGCAGCGCCGCGAAACCGTAGGGCACGTCGGCAGGCAGGGTGAGCGTCACGTTCGAAACCATGCGGCCGTTCACGTATACCTGTTGCCCGAGCATGGGTTCGGCCGCGTCCAGAGCTTCGCGCACGATCCCCATCGCGTCCCAGACCTCGAGCGTCCGGGGCTGGACGCCGACAGCTTTGGCGTACGTCATCGGTTCGGCCAACTGGTCGATGACACGGCACCGCACGCCGCGCCGCGCGAGTTCTATCGCCGCGGTCAGCCCGACCGGACCCGCCCCGACCACCACCACGTCGACGTCCACCACGGAACCCACCTCCTGCCGGGTCTTTCCACGGCAGCACAGGCCCGGGGTCCCGGCCACCCACGGGCCGGGGACCGGAAGGCCGCGCCGGGACGGCGTTACTGCATTCGGTGCAGCGACACAGCACTCCGCGGCTCCTCCCACCTTTCGTCCTCCCAGCGACAGGCGCTAATCTCGCCGACGTCTCCGAAGGCTGATCGGCAAGAAGGCGAGGCATGGATTTGAACGTTCAAAGTTTGGTGGACGACCCCTCCTTCCCCCCACTGATCGACGTCGGTGCGGTGCCGTGGAGTCGGCGTGGGTCGTTCGTCGCCTTGTCCACCCTGACGCAGCGGCCGGATGTCCCGGCTGGCGGCGTCGAGCCGGGTTTGTACGTGTGGGACGTGTCCGGCAGCCGCCGGGGGCGGTGGAGCGGGGTGTTCCGCTTCGACGCGCTGTCCGGCGGCGCGATCGGCGTCGATGCGGTGACCCCCGCGCTGATGCGGCTGTCCGTCGGGGACGGAACGGTGGAGGCGGTGTTCGACGGACCGCAGACGCTGCGGGTCCGGGGGAGCGGCACCTGTCTACGCCTGACCGAGGTCGGTGACCGGCGCTCGATAGTGGTGCCGCAGGCACCGGGCGCATGGCGATTGCAGATGAGCGAGGACGCACACTACGTCGTCGCATGCCTGCGCGGGACGATGGCCGTGACCGGCCCGAAGGTCCGTGGTGACCGCGGCAGCGGGATCGGGCCGAACACGGTCACCGTCATGCCGGACGGTCAGGGCCGTTTCGAGTTCGCGCTGACACAGTACGAGTCCGCGTACCGGGCGCCCGCGGCCCGTAGGGACTTCGACGAGTGCGTCGCCGAGGTCACCGCCGAGTTCAACGCCTGGGCGGCAGAGTTCCCCGCCGTTTCCCCGGATCTGCGGCGAGCCGCGGGTCTGGCCGCCTACGTGCAATGGTCGTGTCTCGTGGATCCCCGTGGCATCCTCGCCCGCCCGGCGATGCTGATGTCGAAGAACTGGATGAACGCGGTGTGGAGCTGGGACCACTGCTTCAACGCACTGGGTCTGGCCCGTTCCCATCCGGAGCTGGCATGGGATCAGTTCATGCTGCCCTTCGACCACCAGCATCCCAGCGGCGCGCTGCCGGACGTCGTCCACGACAACGGCCGGATCTGGGGGTTCGTCAAGCCGCCGATCCACGGCTGGACCCTCGCGGCCCTGATGAAGCTCGACGTCGTCACCGACACGCAGCTGGCCGAGGCATATCCGAAACTGGCGGCCTGGACACGGTTCTGGCTCGACTTCCGCGACGACGACGGTGACGGGCTGTGCGAGTACCTGGACGGCTGTGACAGCGGCCAGGACAACACCACCGCCTTCGACGCGATCGGCTTCCCCGCCGCGGCACCGGACCTGGCCGCGTTCCTGATCGTGCAGATGGACACTCTCGCCGAGGTCGCCACGCGCCTCGGTGACACCGTCACCGCCGCCTCCTGGCAGCGTCAAGCCGACACCATGCTCGCCGCTCTTCTGGACCGGCTGTGGGACGGCGACCGTTTCCGCATCCTCCACGCCGGCGCCGCCGCCGCGACCCCACCCGGCCTGGACCAGTTCGCGTACCTGCCGCTGATCCTCGGCCCACGCCTGCCTCCGCCTGTCCGCCGACGCCTCGTGACCGGACTCCGCGCCAGCGGCCTGCTCACCGGTTTCGGCCTGGCCAGCGAGAGTCCGACCAGCCCTCATTACGAGCCCGACGGCTACTGGCGCGGCCCGATCTGGGCACCCACCACCCTCCTCGTCGCCGTCGGCCTGGCCGCTTGCGAAGAGCACGAGCTGGCCCAAGCGTTGTCCGCGGCCTTCCTGCGCACCTGTCGCGACTCCGGGTTCGCCGAGAACTACGAGGCCACCACCGGCAAAGCCCTCCGCGATCCCGGCTACAGCTGGTCCGCCAGCGTCTTCTGGACCCTGTCACCGCAAGCGAGCGGCCGGGGCTGACCCGGGGCCACCACGATGGCCGGCATCACAGCAGGCCGAGCTCACGAGCCCTGACGGCGGCCTGAGCACGATTGCGTGCGCCGAGTTTGTGCATGGCCTGCTGCAGGTAGTCCTTGACGGTGTTGCGGGAGATGACCAGGGCGTAGGCGATTTCCGGATTGGTCTCGCCTGCCGCCGCACGCCGCAGCACTTCCTGTTCGCGGCGAGTGAGCAGCGGTGGTGCGGTACAGCGAAACGTCCGCAGCGTACCCGTGGCCGCATCCGCCTGGTCGGCGATCCGGCCGAGGTGGGAGCGTATGCGAGTGCCGACCCCCGGATCCTCTGCCAGGCTGTGGGCGCCCAGCGATATCGAGGCCAGATTCGCCCCGAGGGTCTCCAGCAAGCCGGCGATCCGCAGCTCCATCCGCTCGACGATCTCCAGCGCCACCGCCGCGGCCCGCGCCGCGGCGGTCGCCTCGGCGACCGCGATGTCCCCGAACGCACCGTCGTCCCGAGAACCGGCGGCCAGCACCCCGAAGGTTCTGCCGCCCGCCGTGATCGGCACGGCGAGCAGCCTGCGCACGCCTTCCCCGGTCATCTCGCGGTCGAAATCGTGGGTGATCGAAGTAGCGGTGAAGTAGTCGTCGACCCAGTCGGCCTGCGTACTACTGAACACCTTCCCTGTCAGACCCCGTCCGGCCGGTACGGAGAGATCGCGCATGAGACCGGTCCGCACACCGCTCGTCTGGCGCACGACCAGCCGATCCGGACCGGACGGCTGCGCGGTCCACGCGATCGAGAAACAAGGCGTGCCCGCCAGCAGTTCGGTGCATCGCTGGAGGGCGGCAGCGCGATCAGGCTGCCCGATGACGTCGAGGTACCCGTCCGGAGACCCGCTCATGGCCGGAGCCTATGCGGCCGGCCAGAGCTTGAGGAGCTCGCGGCGCATGATTTTTCCCGACGAGGTCTTCGGCAGGTCGTCGACGAACAACACGATGCGCGGGAGCTTGTAGGGCGCGAGGTGTCCTCGGCAGTACTCGATGATCTCCTGGCCGGTGACGGTGTGCCCGGGCCTCAGGACGACACAGGCGCGTGCCAGTTCGCCCTTGACCGCGTCCGGGACCCCGCCGACGGCGACCATGGCGACCGCCGGATGCGCGGCCACCACCCGCTCGATCTCCGCGGGGTACACGTTGTAGCCGCCGGTGATGATCAGGTCCTTGCGACGGTCCACGACGAAGTAGTGCCCGTCGTCCGTGGCGTAGGCGACGTCGCCGGTCCGCATCCAGCCGTCCCCGTCGATCGCCTCCCTGGTGGCCTGCTCATTGCCGAAGTACCCGAGCATGACCAGCGGACCACGGATCATCAGCTCGCCGGCCTCGCCCGGTGCGAGCCGCCGGTCCGGCTCATCAGGATCGGACACCCGTATCTCGGTTCCGGGGAAGGCGATGCCGATGGACCCATGCACGTTCGGGGCGAACAGCGAGTGTGTCGTGCCGAAACCGGCCAACTCCGTCATGCCCCACACCTCCAGCAGGGGAGCCCCGCTGCGCTGCTCCCATTCGTCGATCTTGGCGACCGGCATGGTCTGCCCGCCGACCGTGCAGCGCGTGATCGAGGAGAGGTCGCGGGAGGCGATGCCCTCGTGGGCCAGCATCATGGAGAACATCGCGGGGACGCCCTCGAAGATGGTCGCCCGATGCTGCTCGATGAGCTCCAGGGCGCGCGCGGCGTCGAAACGGTCCATGACGACGGCGGTGCCGCCGGCGAGCCAGGTGGCGTGGACGGCGCAGTTGCCGTAGACGTGCGGCATGGGAAGGGCGGTGACGAGCACGTCTTCCTTGACGCGGACGTGCATCGTGGCCGTGTAGGCATGGTTGAGGTGGATCGCGCGGTGGGACTGCATGGCGCCCTTGGGATGACCGGTGGTGCCGGAGGTATAGGCGATCACACAGAGTTCCGTGACGGCGGCCGGAACGAATACCGGCGCCTCGGCATCGTGGTCCAGCAGGTCCTGAAAGCTGAGAGCGCCGTCCACCACATTCGCTTCACCGAAGACGATGGGCGTCGCCACGTCGCGTACGGCCTCGACCTTGTCCGCGGTCGTGAAGACGAACCGCGCCCCGCAGTCGTTCAGGACGTATCCGACTTCTTCAGCCGTCAGCATGCCGTTGATCGGGTTCACCACGCAGCCGGCACGGAGGGCCCCGTGATAGGCGACCAGCCACTCCCAACGGTTGGGCGAGAAGATCGAGACGACTGTTCCAGGCTGCGCACCGCGCTCAGCGAGCGCTCCGGCGACCCTCGCTGAGAGGTTCTCCAACTCGCGGTAGGTGAATCGGGCGTCGTCGGTGACCAGTGCGACGCGATCGCCGAATCGGCGCGCCGTCGACGGCAGGATGTCCGCGGGCCTGCTCATGATCGTCATCCTCCTCAGGTGGGACCTGAGTCAAGCACCGCGCGTGACCGGGGCAACACCCCCAGATGGAGGGGTGGAACCGGTCATCACGGCTCCGCCGCGCAGACAGCCTCCGAGCTCGGATACGCGAACCTGCCCGCTTTCTCACGCGCCTTCTCGCAGCGCGTAGGGCGTCCCCCGCGCGCCTGGCTTGCAGCCCGAGAACCAGGAGCCCTCGGGCTGCAGCGTCTTCGAAGCAGATTCAGGTCCTCCGGTCGCCGGCCGTCCTCCTCTGACCGGCCACCGGTGATCGCTACGCCGTAGTCCTGTCACCCTTCTTCGGACAGGTCCAGCGCGGTATCCGGGATCCAGGATCCGTGGATGCCGCCCGTCACCCGCCGCGGCAGGACGACTGCGGCGACTTGCTTCAGATCGGAGGCATCGAGGACGAGCAGCCTGGACGCGTCCTGCTTCAGATCCGAGACGACCGACAGCAGGTAGCCGTCGTCCTCGTTGAGCGCGCCGGCAGCCGGGACGAACACGGCCTCGCTGGGCAGTCGTGCGTCGCCGGCTTGGTGGATACGGCGCGCGCCGGTCGTGCGGTCGTACTTGACGATTCCGTAGCCGCCGAAACCGTTCTGGTCTGGGAAGGACACGGCGTAGCCGTAGCGGTTCTCCGCGCCGAGGAAGGCTTCGTTCAAGGTGGGGAACTCCACCGCCAGGTCGTCGACGATGCGCTCGTCGACGGTGCCGGCCGCGAGGTCGACGGTCCAGCGACGGGTGAAGGAGCGGGTGTTGGGCTCCGTGCCGCGCTCGGGGGCGCCGATCCACCAGTTCCACGACAGGGTGAAGCCTTCGCGGTCGACCGTCGGCCCCTCCAGAATGACGCGGCCTTGGGCGTCCTGGAAGGCGTTGCTGGTGTGCAGCATGTTGCCGGGCTCGATGGGGAACCAGCGGATGGCCGTGGCACCGTCCCGGCCGCGCGGCATGATGCCGATACGTGCGGGCTGCACATCACTCCATGAGTAGGGGATGCCGGAGTGCTCGGACGGGTCGAAGGTGACGTTGCCCTCGATGAAGACCACATAGTCTCGGGTGATGGCGAAGTCGTGCTTCAGCGAGGCGGTGGCGCCGGGTATGTCGATGCTGTATTCGATCTCTCCCTCGGGGCTCGCGACGTGGTAAGTCAGGAAGGGCGGGAAGGGAGAGGATCCGAAGAAGTGCAGTTCACCGGTGGCCGGATCGGTCTTCGGATGCGCGGTCATGGCGGTGCGCAGCTTGCCGTTGAAGTCATACGCGCCGACGGTGTCCAGGTCCGGGGTGAGCTCGAACGGGAAGTTGGACTCGCACAGCGCCAGCAGCTTGCCGCCATGCTCGATGACGTGGGTGCCGGCCGTGCTGGCGGTGAGGTCCGGGCCGTGCTCGGTGATGTACGGCGCGCCCTCTAGCGCGGGCGTGCGGACCCAGCGGTTGCGGTACCACTCGGCGCGGCCGTCGCGCAGCCGTATGCCGTGGACCATGCCGGAACCTTTGAACCAGTGGGTCGGAGTGATGCCAGCCTTCGGGTTGTGGCTGTTGCGGATCAGCCGCCCGGTCAGCTCCGGCGGCAGGAGGCCCTCAACGGTCAGGCCGGTGGCGCTGATCTCGTCAACGGCAGGGGTGTAGTGGCCGATCAGGTACGGCTTGCTGGACATGATGGGAGCCCCTTTTCTGGTATCGGTGGTGGTTGTCATCAGCCCTCTGTCTTGCTTTCACGCCCGGTGAGAAGGGCTGCCAGGACGGCGGTGGCGGCGATGGTCGCGGCTGAGATGGCGAAAGCGGTGCGGTAGCCGGAGGTGAGGGCTTCGGCGCGGGTGTGGTGGGTCGTCGCTCGGGCCGTCGCCGAGCCGGCCAGGGTGGTCAGCACGGCCAGGCCGACGGCGCCGCCGACCTGCCGGGTGGTGTTGACGAGCCCGCCGGCCAGCCCCGCGTCCGGACCTGGCACGCCCTCCACAGAGAACCCGGTGAGCTGCACGAACGCGGTGCTCAGGCCCAGGCCGATCAGGATGCTGGGACCCAGGACGTCCGCGGGGAAACTGCCGTGGGCACTGAGGAAGGCAAGCCACAGCATTCCGCAGGACAAGACCAGCAGCGCCGCGACCGCTGTCGCCCTCGCGCCGATCCGGACGGCCAGGCGCGGCGCCACCGCTGAGCCGAGCATGACGCACCCCGCCAGTGGGAGCTGTCCGAGGCCGGCGGCCAGCGGGCTCTCGCCGAGGACCTGCTGCTGGTAGAGCGGCAGGAAGAAGAACAACGCGATCCACACGGAGCCCAGCAGGGCCATGAGCACGTTGCCGGCGGCGACCTGGCCGGTGCCGAACAGGCGCGGCGGCATCAGCGGGTCCGGGTGGCGGCGTTCGATGAGAACGAAGATGACGAGTAGGACGGAGGCAGCCGCGAAGGCGAGTGTGACCTGCCGGTCTTCCCATCCGGTGTGGCGCGCCGTGGTCAGAGCCCAGACCAGCGCGGTCAGGGCCAGCGTGACGCTGACCGCGCCGCCAAGGTCGAAGCGTCCTGTCCCGGATCTGTCGGCGGTCAGCCCGAGCGTGCGAGCTGACAGGGCGGCCAGGACCAGCGCCGTCCCGATCGCGACGGTGTGGAAGATCCACCGCCAGCCCAGCGTCTGGGTCAGCACCCCGCCCAACAGGACCCCGGCGGCGCCGCCGGCCCCGGACACGGCTCCCCAAACGCCCAGCGCGCGCCCGCGGCCGGGACCCGGCGGGAACAGGTCCATGACCAGGGCCAGCGCCGCCGGGGCGATGGCCGCGGCGCCCAGTCCCTGCACCGTGCGCGCGGCGATCAGCACGGTGGACGACGTCGCGACGCCGGCCGCGAGGGCCGCCGCACCGAACACGGCCAGCCCGATCCGCAGGACTCGACGGCGTCCCAGCAGGTCGGACGCCCGCCCGCCGGCCAGCAGTAATGCGCCGAACGCCAGTCCGTAGGAGTTGACGACCCACGTGGTCCCGGTGTCGGAGAGCCCGATGCCGGCCCGGATCTGGGGGAGGGCCACGTTCACGATCGACGTCGCCAGCATCACCATGAACTGCGCCGCGGCCAGGACGGCGAGCGCGGGACCCGGTCGCGCTGCCGGACCCGCCTTTTCGGCGGGTGCCGGGTCCCAGGTCTCGCCGAGCAGATCACCGCCCGCGAGGCGTAGGGAGTTCAGGTCCACGTCGGGCTCCTCAGCGCTGTCGCTCAGCACTTCTCAGGACAGCTCACGGACGCCGAGCTGCTGCACGAACAGCAGGCTGTCGGCGTTGGCCCAGTACTCGGCGAGCATTCCGTCCCGGACGAGCAGGGTGTCGGTGCCGGTGAAACGGACGCGGTTGCCGACGGCGTCCTCCGGCGCGCCCGGGAAGCCGCCGGCATACGTGCCCTCTGCCGCCCAGCGGACCACGAGGTAGTCATCGGTCGCGATGGGACCGACGGTGATCTCGAAGGTCAGGTCGCGCAGGATGGAGTGGATACCGGTGACCCAGCCGTTCAGCCCCTCGCGTCCGTGCACGGTGTCGTCGCCGGAGCCGGTGATGGGGGCGGCGTGCGCCAGGAAGTCCGGCGCGATGATTCTGTCGGTCTGGGACAGGTCGTTGTTCCACAGGTCCTTCCACGGCTCGGCGAGCTCGGCGTTGTCGGATGCGGACATCGTGGTTCTCCTTCGTGAAAAGTGGTCTTCCAGCCGCCAGTATGAGTGGTTGACCACTCACACTGAGGCCCGATGAAAGCGCGAGCCGGCCGGCCCGCCGAAAGTCCTAGGTGCATCGGCCCTCTCGGGCCTGTTCAGTAGTGCCTGACGCCCGCCGCCAGGGTCCGCGACCACGGCGCGTCCACCTCGTCGGCTCCGATGGAGGCGATGAGATGACACAACATCCCCATGGCGAAGAACTGCTGGATCTCGTCCTCGGAACCGCCCGAGGCGCCGCGCACGTACTCCACGACTCGGGCGTAGCCCTTCTGGACCGCCTCGCGGACGGCGGGCTCCGAAACGGCCGCCGCCTGGGCATGCAGCTGGATCAACATGAGATCGTTGTCGACGATCAGCCGGGCATAGGCGTCCCCCATGGACCTGAGCACCGCCTCCGGCGAGCTGCCCGTCGCCTCGGCCGCGCCGCGCTCGAGACTGCCGCGCACCTGGACGAAGCAATGCTCGACCACGGCCACGAACAGAGACTCCTTACTGGGGAAGAGCCGGTAGACGTAGGCCTGCGAGATGCCCGCCGCTTTCGCCACCTCGGTCGTGGTGGTGCCCCAGTACCCTCGCGCGGCGAACGCGCCGATGGCGGTGCGCAGCACCGTTTCGCGACGTTCCTCGGCGGTGGAGAGGTGGCGAGTGCGTTCCGTGCTCATGTGAGTAATAAACCACTCACACTTTCGCGTGTCAACTCACCGCTGAGGCGGGGGACACACCCTCCCGAAGTGCGTGCGACCGCGCTGGATCGCCGGCCTCGCCAGACGACGCGGCGCAGTGTCGGCCACGGCGTCTACGCTCGCCGCGTGGCAGCGACGGATACGAAGACTGAAAAGCTGGCCAAGCTGATGGCGTCGGCGACTGGTGACCCGGTGCGGGCGATGGCGTTGGCAACGCGGTACTCACGCTCGATGGCGGCCTCGGACGCGGCGGGGTTCTTCGAGCTGGCGTGCCGGAGGCTGGTGGCCGCGGGGCGACGGGACGTCGCGAAACACTGCTTCACGCTTGCCCGCAAAGCTGATGCGCAGAGGTCCAGCATCGCAGACTCCCATGCGCTGTTCGTTGAGTTTGCTGCCGCTGACGTTGTCGCGCCGATGCTGTATCGCGACTATGCGAAGCGGCTGGCGGCTGAGGTGTCGGCCGCCGAGGCGCACGAGAAGTTTCGCGAGGTCATATGTGCCGCGCTCGATGGCGGGCACGTGCCGTACGCCAACCTCTTCGTGGATCTGCGTACGTTGGCGAAGGCGGCGGGACTGAAACGGGCTGCCGAAGAGGACTTCGTTGCCGGGTATCTGTTGCGGTCGGGGACGTTGGCCGGGGCTCCGTATCGGGTGTGGACCGCTGCGGAGAAGGCTTTGGCGCGCGTGACCAAGCGGGATCGTGAGCTGCTCGACCTTTTGATCGCCAGTGAGCCGGATCCGGCGTTGGAGTTGGCTGAGGAGAAGCGGAGGTCGTGGCTGGCGGTCCTCGGCAACGCGAGGGCCGGGGAGGTGCTGCCCGCCGAGTGGTTTCTCGACCGGCTCGGGGCGGCGCCGATCGGTCTGGCGTACAGACTGGCGGATCAGGCCGGACGAGCCTTGTTCAGCACATCCGATCTCGGGGATCCGGCGCTGTTCTGTTCGGCGACGAAGGAGAGCGTACGTACTGCCGCCACGTTTGATGAGTCCGTGGCGCTCTGGGTCGCTCTGGCGGGCACCGGCGGACTGTCAGACCTCGATGAATCCTTGACCACCATGCGTCCCTTGGTCGAGGAAGATGAGGAGGCGGACGGAGACGGAGCTCGGTACTTGAAGCCTGGCTTGTTCAACGATTTCCGCATGACCGACCCCGCAGACGCCCTCGTGACCGCCCTACGCACCGGGCTGCCGGCCGAGCTCGAAGTGCCAGGTTTCCCCGAGTACACGCCGCACGGATGGCAGAACAGCCCCCGGATACAGATCGTCCAGGATGGTCCCCGCCTCGCCTACCGGTACGACCGCGAGCATGTGCACGTCTTCACACCAGAGGGCAAGGCGTGGCACTTCGACGTGGGATTCCGTTCGGGACCGGACGGCATGTTGTTCTGGCACGACGGTATCGATCCGCTGATGTCGCTGCGGCATCCGGACGGCTGGCGGACCTTCGTCTACCAGGGCCTTGCGTCAGACGGCACCCTCCTGGCCAGCCTCGACGAGCGGCGCTCCATCGGCCCGAGCGCCCCGTCCGAGGCCGACGTGCTGTTCCCCGACGCCGAGCAGCCCGCCAGGGTCGACTGTGCCGACGGCAGGCTGCGTGTACACAGCGCAGAGGGCGGGATCGCCTCCAGCTTCGGCTTCGGGGCGACGCAGGAGCCGTCCTGGGGCGAGCCCGTGTTGCCGCCGCCGGGATGGTTCCGGTATCAGCGCCCTGTCGACCCGGTCGGGTCCGCCGCGCTGCGGCGTGTCGACCGCGCGACGGCTGCCCGCCTGATCGAGGCCGGCCTCCAGGGCTCCGATGCCGTGGTTCGGCGCATGGGCGACCTGATCCCCGAGATCATCGACGAGCGACTCAAGAACGGTGTCGCCGACGCGGCGGCCATCGCCGCGCAATGCCTGCAGGCGCGGCTGACGATCAGCGGCCTGACCGGCGCGCCGAAGCCGACCGGCGTGCCGTCGGTCCTGGTACCGGCGGCCGGCCTTCCGGTCACTCGCGACTTCGGAACGCTCGCCACCTGGCGGATTCTGGCAGACCTCCTCAAAGAAGCGGCCGACCAGGCGAGCAAGGACGACCCCTACAGGCTCGATGTGGTCAAGCTGCCGAACTCCTACCGTCAAATCGGGTTCCGCTTCGGCGCTCTCGGCGGCCGGGCACTTCTCCAAGCCTGGGACCGGGACGACGCCGGACGCCAGCGCGCACTGGACGAACTCCACGCCGCCGTCAGCTCGCCCCTGGCAGACGGCACCGGCCAATGGCGAATGCGGATCCTCACCTCCGAAGACCCCTGGCAGTCCGAATCAGAGCCGGCTGGCCAGCTCCTGCGCACCCCGACCGGCGCTGCGATCGTCCTGCTCCGCACCTCCATCTGCGAGCTGTTCATGATCGAGTACTCGCCCGGCGGCCGCTTCACCCCCGTCGACTTCCCCGGCTGGCGGCTCCACGGCGACCCCGTCCCCCAAGGGTGGGCGACACCGGACCGCGTCACCGAGTTCGCCAAGCTCCTCAAAGCCAACGGCCCCCTCCCGATCCGCCCGACCCTGGCCTGGGATCTCGCCGCGAAGACCGGCATCTCCCCGCAGGACGCCGCACGAGTATGCTTCGCGGACGCCGACGTCGCCACCGCGATCGACGACCCACATCGCTACCCGCCAGAGGTCGTCGCCGCCTACGCGGCCGCCGTCGCCGACAAGTGGCGCATGTCGAACCTGCCAACCGGCGCCAAGGAGTACCTCCGGGAACGGCTGATGCCCGAAGACCCGGAGGAGCTGTGGTCGCGCGGGCCGGACGTGTCCGGCGCGGCCGAATGGTGGCACGACTGCGCCTTCCGCGGGAACCAGTGGTGACCGCCCATGAACGCTGCAAGTGGTCGGGCGGCTCCGGAAGCGCGACCGCGTCGGGAGCGGAACCACCCTCGGGCCAGGCGTCGAACCAGTCGTCGGGTCAGCCCGCGGCCGGATGTGGCCGCGGGCCGACGGATCAGTGTTGCGGTGCTGACGGGTCTGAATGAGCCGCAGCCGCTGTCCTATTACGGAGCTGGCTGCTGCTGGGTGACGCAGTGGATGCCGCCGCCCTGGTTGCCTATCGCGTCGATGTTGAGCTGGATGACGGCCCGGCCCGGATACAGCCGGGTCAGCACCGCCTTGGCGTTGGCGTCGGCCGTGCTGTCGCCGAACTGTGCAGAGATCACGGCGTTGTTGCAGACGTAGTAGTTGGCGTAGGAGTCCACGAAATTCACGCTGGTCGCCCGGATCAGGTTGTAGTCCGGGGACTGGAGTGCGGTGACTTGGAACCTTGCGCCCTGGGCGTCGGTCGAGGCGGACAGCGTGTCGTACTGCTGCTGCTCGTCGTTCGACCACTGGTCCGTGGGGTCCGCCGGGTTCGGGGTCTGGACCAGGGCCGTGCCCGCCGGGGACAGGAAGCGGGAGGTGGCGTCGACGTGGTCGTCGGTGATGTCCTGGCCGGTGATGCCGGGGAACCAGATGACTTTCGAGGCGCCGTACGCCGCGCACATCGCGGCCTCGATCTGGGCCTGCGTCAGGTTCGGGTTCCGATTGGGGTTGATGATGCTGCTCTTGGTGGCCATCAGGGTGCCGGCGCCGTCGGTCTCGATCGCGCCGCCTTCACCGACCAGCCCGGCAGCGGTGAACGGCAGGTTCAGGTAGGCAGCCACCCGCTGGGCGACCAGCGCATCGTTGGCATGGGTCTGCTTGTCGCCCCAGCCGTTGAAGTTCAAGCCGACCGTGTCCAGGCCGCCGGACCCGTTGCTCCGGAAGACCGGGCCGGTGTCGCGCATCCAGCAGTCGTCGACCGGTATCGAGCCGATCACGGTCACCCCGGAGCCGCACATCGACTGGGCCGTGGCGACGCTGGCGGAGTTGGCGAGCATGAAGACCGGCTCGTACTTCGCGATCGTCTTCGCGACCAGCGCGATGGCCGACTGCATGCCAGACAGTTTGCTGCCGTAGATGGTCGTGCTGTCAGGCCAGGCCATCCAGGTACGGGTGTGCGTCGCGGTGTCGACCGGGACCACGAAGGAACCGCCGCCCGTCGGGGTCGGGGTCGGGGTCGGCGTCGGAGTCGGCGTGCCGCCACACGTGGGCGACGTCGTGGCCGTCGGCGTCCCCGTGGCGGCGCTGGCCGAGCCCTTGCCGTTGCCGGCCCAGGCCACGCCGACCGCCGTCAGCCCGGCCGCAGCCAGGACTCCGCGCCGGCTCGCCTGCTTGCCGACTGCCTGCCCGAAGGAGTGGCGTCCGGGCCTCCGCCCTTCTGTCTGCGCGGTGTCCGCCCCCAGCGGGCCATCCTCGGCCCAGTCGTGGGAGATGTCGCGATGGTTCATCGTGCCTCCTTGTGAGGAAACGCGGGCCGACGGCCCGCTATGGCCGATCCGGGACCGGGCCGACCGGATGTCGGGTCACGCGTGACATCGAGTCCGAACGGAGCGCACCGTCGGGTAGGTCGTCCGGCCCCCCGAAGCGCCGGCGACCCGAGCGCGGCCACTACGACTGCGCGTCCGCGGATTGCTCCACCGCGGCCAGGGCCTTTCGGGCTGTGACGATCGCCTTGGGGTCCCACCCGGGCCCCGGGACGGATTCGAGCAACAGGCGCGTGTAGGGATGTTCCGGTTCGGCGAGCACTGATGCGGTGAGGCCGCGTTCCACGATCGCGCCGCGCCGCATCACCGCGACCTCGTCGGTGACGCACCGCACCACACCGAGATCGTGGGTGATGAACACGTACGCGATGCCGAGTTCGGCACGCAGATCGGCGAGCAGGTTGAGGATCTGCGCCTGGACGGAGACATCGAGTGCGGCCACCGCCTCGTCCAGGACGAGCACCCGCGGGCTGACTGCGAGCGCCCGGGCGATCGCGACTCGCTGGCGTTGTCCGCCGGAAAGCTGCCGGGGCAGGGCTTGGGCCTCCCGCGCGCCGAGCCCGACCTGGCTGAGCAGATCCGTCACGCGCGCGGCCTGGTCGGTGCCGGGGTGGTGGAGGCGAAGCGTCTCGGTCAGTGCCGCGCCTACGGTGATGCGGGGGTCCAGGGACAGGTACGGGTCCTGGAACACCATCTGCACCTGCTGCGCGCGTCTGAGCCGCTCGGCGCGTCCCCTCCCGGCGTTGATCCGGTCGTGGCCGTCCACCCGCACGTGTCCGGCGTCGGGGTTCTCGAGGCCTACGATGATGCGGGCGGTGGTGGTCTTTCCGGATCCCGACTCGCCCACGATCCCGAGCGATCCGCCCGCCGGAACGGTGAACGAGACGTCGTCCACCGCGGGGTGTGTCCCGAACGTCTTGCGCAGACCGCTGACCTCCAGCACGGGTTCAGCCATGGGCGGCACCTCCTTGCGGTATCAGGGACTCGCTGTTCCAGCAGGCGACTTCCGCCTCGGCGCGACCCGGGACGGCCGTGCTCTGCGGCCGTTCGGTGGCGCACCGCTCATCGGCGTGGCCGCAGCGGGTGGCGAAGGGGCATCCGCTGATCGCGGTGTGCAGGCCGGGAACCCGGCCGGGGATCACCGTCAGGCGGGGTTCGGGGGCGTCCAGGCGGGGCGAGGCCGCCAGCAGCGCCGCGGTGTACGGGTGTTTCGGCGCGGCGAACACCTCCTCGGCCGGCCCGGTCTCGACGATCCGCCCGGCGTACATCACCGCGACACGGTCGGCGATGACCGCGGCGAGGTCCAGGTCGTGGGTGACGAACAGCATCGCGGTGCCGAAGCGCTGCTGCAGCTCGCCCAGCAGCGCGATGATCTCGGCCTGGGTCGTGACGTCCAGTGCGGTGGTGGGCTCGTCGGCCAGCAGCAGCACCGGATCGGCCATCAGCGCCGCGGCGATCATCACGCGTTGCAGCATGCCGCCGGACAGTTCGTGTGGGTACTGGCGCAGCACCGTGCTCTTCAGCCCGACGGCGTCCAACAGCGTCAGTGCCCGCTCCCGGGCCCGTGTCTTGTCCCAGGCGCCGGTGAGCCGCAGTCCTTCGGTGAGGAAGTCCCCGATGCGCCGGACCGGGTTGATCGCGGCCCGCGGGTCCTGGAAGATCATCGCGGTGGTGGTAGCGCGCACTCGGCGCAGGCTTCTGGCGCCCAATGTCAGCATGTCGCGACCGTCGACGAGCACCGTGCCGGTGGCCTCGGCCCGCGGCGGCACCATGCCGAGGGCCGCGCGCGAGGTGAGGGTCTTGCCGCAGCCGGACTCGCCGACCAGCGCGACGGTCTCGCCGGAGGCGACGGTGAGGTCGACCCCGTCGAGGACCGGTCTCTCCGTTCCCGGCAGGACGACGCGCAGGTCCGCGATCTGCAAGGTGTTCATTCGGTTCAGGCTTCTCTCTTGGCGACGCGGTCGGCCCAGTGCTCACCGACGACGTTGAAGGCGACGACGGTGAGCACGATCGCCAGGCATGGGACGATCGCCGACAACGGCTGCCCCTGCAACAGCGCGGACTGGCCTTCGTTGACCATCGCCCCCCAGTCCGGAGTCAGCGGCGGGACGCCGAGGCCCAGGTAGGAGAGGGCTGCGAGGTCGATGAGGGCGTAGCCGAAATTGACGGTGGACTGGGCCAGCACCACCGGCCCGATGTTGGGGATCAGGTGTCGGAGACAGATGGCCCGGTTCGAGAACCCCTGCACCCGGTAGGCGGCGAGGTACGGCCGCTGTTTCTCGGACAGCGTCAGGCTGCGGGCCAGCCGGCTCACGTACGGTGTGTACGCCAGGGACAGCGCGATCACCGGTGCCACCAGCCCCTGGCCGTAGAGCGCTACGAACAGGATCGCCAGCAGCAGACCGGGGAAGGCGAGCAGCAGCTCGCTGCCGCGGGACAGCACCGAGTCCAGCCAGCCGCCGCGCCAGCCGGCCGCGACGCCGACGGCCACGCCGAGCAGTGTGGAGAACAACACCACGAACGCCGGACCGAGAAGCGCGGTGCGCGCGCCGATGATCAGCCGCGACAGCGTGTCCCGGCCCGAGCCGTCGGCACCGAGCAGATGCCCGGCCGAGGGTCCGGTCAGCGCGGCCGACAGGTCGGAGGAGTTGGGGTCGGCCGGCGCGATCCAGGAGGCGAGAAGCGCTACCAGGACGACCAGGACCGCGAAGCCGGCGCAGATCAGATACAGCCACGGTCGTGTGGTACGCGCTGTGCGCGGTCCGGAACGCCGGACGAGGGCCAGGGTGCTCATGCGGTGTTCCTCGCGCCGAGCCGGACCCTGGGGTCCAGCAGCGGATAGGTCAGGTCGACGACCAGGTTGACGGCGACGAAGACGGTCACGACCAGCAGGCTGATCGCCTGGACCACCGGGAAGTCCTTGACGGCCACCGAGGAGTCCAGGAACGCCCCGATGCCCCCGAGCCCGAACGCCGATTCCACCAGCACCGTCGAGACGACCAGCCCGGTGATCGTCAGGCCGCTCATGGTGGCGATGCCGGCGGCGGCGTTGCGGAACACGTGGCGGCGCATGACGGCGCCGTCGGCGATGCCGCGGCTGCGGGCCACGGCGACGTGGTCCTTGGCCAGTTCGGCCAGCATCGCGGCGCGGGTGACCCGGGACAGCGTCCCCACCCAGTACAGCGACAGCGCGAGGGCAGGCAGCGTCAGGTGGTAGACCATTTCGAAGAAGCCGGTGCCGGCGCCGATCGACGGGAACCAGCCCAGCCGCACCGAGAACACCCAGATCAGGCCGATGGCCGCGACGAACGACGGCGTCCCGACCGCCACCGAGGTGACCACCAGCACGCCCCGGTCGACGAAGCCGCCGGGCCTGCGGACCGCCAGCCATCCCGAGCCGATCCCCAGGACCGCCACCAGGAGCGCGGCCATCGCGATGAGCAGCAGCGTCTGCCCGAGCCGTGCACCGATCAGGTCCAGGACCGGGCTGCGGTACTGGATGGAGGTGCCGAAGTCGCCGTGCACCATCTGCGTGAGCCAGCGCCGGTACTGGAGCAGGAACGGCTGGTTCAGGTGGTAGTGGGCGCGGATCGCGGCGAGCGCTTCGGGGGTGGCCGAACGCCCGCCGAGCAGGAACGTCTCGGGCTTGCCGGGGGCGAGGTAGAGGGCGGAGAAGACCAGGAACGAGGCGGTGAGCAAGGTGGCGGCGAGCTCGAAGGCCCGGCGCACCCCGAACCGCCAGATCTCGCTCATCCGGCCGAGCCGACGTCCGCGGCCCACGGGTAGTACAGGTAGGAGATGGAGGTCGGCGCGCCGGTGATCCGCTTGTTCAGGAACATCGAGTTCGGCCACTCGGCCACCGGGATCCACAGCAGCTGGTCGGATTCCATCTTCTGCAGCTTCGCGCTGATCCCGGCCCGCTTCACGGAGTCGTACTCGGCCGCGGCCTGCTCGGCCAGCTTGTCGTAGTCCGGGTTCGACCAGCCGGCGTAGTTCTCGAAATCGCCGGTGCGGAACTGGTGGTACATCCCCATCGGATCGGTCGTGGACAGGTAGTAGGTCTCGGGGAAGGCGTCCAGGCCCTCGCGCGCCTTCGGGTCGGAGAACAGCCCGGTGAACGCGTCCGGTGCGATGGTCTTGAGCTGGACGTTCAGCCCGATCTGGGAGCCGGCCGACTGGAAGGCGGTGGCCAGCAGGGACACATCCGGGCCGATCGGGGAGGTGGCGATGGTGACCGTCTTGCCGGTCGCGCCGGCCTGCTGGACCAGCGCCTTGGCCTGGGTGACGTCCTGGGTGGTGGGCGGCAGGTCGGAGGCGGCGGGGAGGGCGCCGGCGGGCCAGGAGTCGGCCGGGGCCGGCGACGAGGTCACCGTGCCGACGCCCTGCAGGCCGGTCTTGACGAAGCCGGAGCGGTCCATGGCCAGCAGGAGGGCCTTGCGCACCCGCACGTCGCCCAGGGTCCCCTTGAGGTTGCAGACGTTGAGGCTGATGGTGGTCAGCGACTTGCCGAAGTACAGCGTGCCGGTGCCCGAGGACTTCAGCCGGTTGTAGCTGTCGGGGGTGATCAGGTAGCCGCCGTCCACCGCGCCGGTGAGCAGTGCGTTGGTGCGGGCCGTCGGGTCGGTGATGAAGGAGAAGACCACCTTGCCCGCCTTGGCCGGGGTGCCCCAGTAGCCGTCGAACCGGTCCAGCTCGATGGAGGTGCCCTTGGTCCAGGTGCCCAGGGTGAACGGACCGGTGCAGCCCAGGTTCCTCCCGGTGCCGTAGCCCTGCCCGGCCGACTGGACCGTCGAGGCGTGAACGACGACGCCGGACGCGTTGGCCATCTCCTCGCCGAACTGCGAGTCCGGCTTCTTCAGCTTGACCGTGACCTGAAGTGGTCCGGTCTTCGTGACCGAGTCGACGTTGTCGAACGTGGAGATCCAGTACGACCCGGCGTTCGGGTCCATCTGCCGCTTCAGCGAGAACACCACGTCGTCGGCTGTCATGGTGCCGCCGTCGTGGAACTTCACGCCCTGGCGCAGGGTGTAGACGTAGGTGTTCGGATCCGGCTGCTCGACCTTCGACGCCAGCCCCGGCGACTCGGTCAGGTCCGGATTCCAGCGCATGAGCGACTCGCAGACGTTCGACAGGATCATGTTCTGCGGATAGTCGAAGGCTTGGATGTAGTCCAGCGTCTGTGGCTCGGCGTAGATCGACCAGGTGAAGGAGTCGATGTTCCCCTTCGGCTTCGGCGTGGCAGGTGAGAGCTGGAAGGCGGCTGCGCCGGACTTGGTTCCGTCTTTCCCGGACGACGAGCTGCCGTGGGTGCCGCTGCAGGCCGCCGCGGCCAAGGCGAGGGCTGAGGCTGTGGCTATCGTGGCGGCGGACCGCCGTGTGCTTCTCATGGGAGGTGACTCCTTCGCTGCTGATCCCCGGGAATGGCCGGGACGGGAGTCGCGGTGGCGACGACCATATCCATTACTTTGTGAGGTCAGGCCGGGTGAGAGATCCGTACTGTTCCGGTCGGCGGGTGTAGAGCAGCCCGAACTCGAGCCAGTCGCGGCGCTGGTCCAGATCGAGGTCGGCCACGAGCACGGCCGGCCGGTCACGCGGGGCGCGCAGCATCACGCGGCCGTACGGATCGGAGATGAACGAGGAGCCGTAGAACGTGATCCGGCCCTCGGTGCCGACCCGGTTGGGAACGACCTGGAACAACGCGTTGGCCAGGCCGTTGGCGGTGATCGCGTGCTCCCACAGCGGACGGCTGTCGAAAGACGGGAGATCCGGCTCGGAGCCGATCGCCGTCGGGTGGACCAGGACCTGGGCGCCGGCGAGCGCGTAGGCCCGGGCCAGCTCGGGGAACCACTCGTCCCAGCAGGTCGGGAAGCCGTAGTGCACGTTGTCGATCTTCACCACCGGGAACCCGCTGTCGCCGGGGCGGAAACACAGGTTCTCGTGGTACCCCGGGAACTGCGGGATGCGGATCTTGCGGGTCCGGGCGACCACCGCTCCCGTGGGATCCACACAGATCGCGGTGTTGTAACCGAGTCCATCCCCGGCCCGCTCGTGCAGCGAGGCGTGCACCGCGACGCCGTGGGCCTGCGCCAACTCCGCGGCCAGCCGCGTGGTGGGGCCGTCCTCGACGTCCTCGGCGAAGCGGTGCCCGTCGACCGCCATCGCCGGATCGGCGGCGAAGTAGGGACTGCGGGTGAGTTCTGGCAAGCAGACCATCGCCGCTCCCTGCTCCGCGGCGATACGCACGCCGCGGCGCAGGGCTTCGTCGTGTGCGGTGGCGTCCGGGTTCCAGCGCATCTGCACCAGCCCGATCCGGAGCAACGGACGCACCGACTCCTCGGTGCGCAGCGGCGAGCCCAGCGGCGAACCGAACGAGGTGAGCAGCGCGTACTCGGCACTCACGACAGGACCTTCGCGGCCTTGACCGCCGGGATCTGCTGGGTGATGCAGTGGATCCCGCCGCCGCCGTGGGCGAGCGTGCGCGTCGTCACTCCGACGACCTCGCGGTCCGGCATGGCCGCGGCCAGCGCCGCGAGCGCGCCCTCGTCGGCCGGCAGACCGGCCACCGGGACCACGACGCCGCCGTTCGGCAGGTAGAAGTTGAGGTAGCCGACCTCGACCTCGTGGCCGTCGACCTCGACCCGGTTGGACTGAGTGATCGGGACGATCTCGAGCCTGCGGCCCCGGGCGTCCACGGCGCTCTCCAGCACGGCCAGGTTCGCCCTGCACCGCTCATAGTCCGGGTGGGCGGGGTCGTCGGGCAGCTGCACGATCACCTTGGCCGGGCCGACGAAGGCGCAGCAGCCGTCGACATGGCCGTCGGTCTCGTAGTCCTCCGCGCCGCCGAACGGCAGCCAGATGACCGTGGTGACCCCGAGGCGGGCCTTGAGCTCGGCCTCGATCTGCTGCTTCGTCCAGTCCGGGTTCCGGTTGGGGTGCAGCAGGCACTGCTCGGTGGTGATCAGCGTGCCCTCACCGTCGACGGTGATCGCACCGCCCTCCAGGATCATCGGGGACACGACGCGCTCGACGTTCAGATGGTCCAGCAGAAGGGCGCTGACCCGGTCGTCGGCGTCCCACGGGCTGTGTTTGCCGCCCCAGGCGTTGAACCGGAAGTCCACGCCGACGCGGCCGCCGGTGTCGTCCGTGAGGAAGATCGGACCGGAGTCCCGCAGCCAGGAGTCGTCGATCGGCATTTCGACCACCTCGACGGTCTCGCCGCAGCGAATCCGCGCCTCGGCGCCCGCGCCGGGCGGAGCCACCATCAGCACCGGCTCGAACCGGGCGATCGCCTTGGCCACCTCGGCGTATTCGCCCTTGGCGTCCTCCAGCACGGCGCCCCACAGGTCCGGCCGGGTCGGCCAGGCCATCAGCGTGCCCTCGTGCTCGGCCCATTCGGCCGGCATCCGCATGGTCATCGTTCGATTCCTTGTCCTCTGTGCGCGATCAGTGCGTGATCAGTGCGCGATCTCAGACGCCGGCGCGTGATCTCGGTGCGTGATCCGGCCGTCCCGGGCCTTCGCCGTGTCTTCCGGCGCGCGTCCACCGGTGCGGTGTGCTAAGAATGCTCTTAACTGAAAATTCAGTCAATAGCTGGGACCGGACTCGGCGGTAGTAAGGTGGGACGGCGTGGCCAGTAAACGGGAGCTGATTCTCCAGGCGGCGGTCGGGATGATCGCCCAGAGTGGTGTCAGAGGGTTGCGTGTGGAGGAGATCGCCGCCAAGGCCGGCGCCTCCACGGGCCTGATCTACTACCACTTCAAAGATCGCGCCGGGCTGCTGCGCGCCACGCTGGACTACATCAACGACCGAGCCGAGCGTTACACGGCGCAGGCGCTGGACGCGGCGGCGGCGTCCGCCGACGGCCCACGGGCGGTCCTGGAGCAGGTGCTGCTGCTGGAACTGCAGGACACCGACGAGGTTCGCGAGAACAGCACCGCCTGGGGTGAACTGCGGGCCAGCGCCATCTTCGAGACCGAGCTCCGCGAGCGCCTCGAGGGCGCCACGCAGGGGTGGGTCGCCGAGACCGCCGAGCGGGTCGCGGCCGCGCAGCGCTCCGGACAGGCCCGGGCCGACGTCGACCCCCACGACGTCGGCGAACGGCTCACGGCGCTGGTCGAGGGGCTGTCTGAACGCTGGCTGTCCGGAACACTCAGCCTTGAGCGTGCCCGCGATCTGCTGCGCGGCGCCATCGTCGCCGAACTGGGGCCCTCACCCCGGCCGTGATGCCGGGCCGGGCGAGAGCGAGCTCGGGGCGACGGCAGCCATCGCGTCGCCCCGGGCCGGGTGTTCGTGAATCGCGGACGCGACTCAGACGGCGGGTTGCTGCTGGGTGACGCAGTGGATCCCGCCACCGCCGGCCCCGACTCCGGCACCCTGACCGGCGTCGACTTCAACTTCAACGGCTGGGGCGACAAGCAGCAGCACGCCGACGACGCCGGCGTGGCACGCGCCGTCCTGGAGCGGTATCGGACTCCGCGCGTCGTCGCGCCGCTCGTGGCCGAGGGCGGAGCCCTGGAGACCGACGGGCAGGGCACTTTGCTGGTCACCGAGAGTTCGCTGGTCAACGACAACCGGAACCCGGGCAAGACCCGCGATCAGGTCGAGGCCGACCTCAAGGCGACTCTCGGCGTCACCAAGGTCATCTGGCTGGCCGGCGTCAAGGGCCAGGACATCACCGACGCGCACGTCGACTGCCTGGTCCGTTACGTCGCACCCGGCGTCGTACTGCTCGACAAGACGTTCCCCGGCGGGCCCCCGGACGTCTGGTCCCGCTCCTCCGACCAGGCCCGCGGCGTGCTGGCCCAGGCCACCGACGCTCGCGGGCGCAAGCTCCAGGTCGTCGACCTGCCGCAGCCCGACCCGGACCAGATCACCGGCAAGGGCGACGCGTTCGTGTCCTCCTACGCCAACTTCTTCGTCGCCAACGGCGCCGTGGTCATGCCGAAGTTCGGCGACGCCGCCGCCGACGACGAGGCCCGGCAGATCCTCGGCGAGCACTTCCCCGGCCGAAAGGTCGTGCCGGTCCAGATCGACGCGATCGCCGCCGGCGGCGGCGGCATCCACTGTTCGACACACGACATGCCCGGAACCCCTGCGTAGCCTGCCTTCCGCAACACCGCACCCGGCAACCCGCCGATCGGTTCGATCCCGGACGACCTGGCCGCGGCCGCATTCACCGCGGTCGCGGCCGGTTTACGCGCGTTACCCCCCGATCAGCAAGGGAACGGGGGGAGGGCGGCTCAGAGGAAATAGAGGCGGTTGAGCGACACGCGGGCTGCGGGTTCGGACCTCACAGGTACATCGTTGAGCGTGACCAGGCCGCTGCGCGGATCGACTGCCACGCTGCCCAGCCGGGTGTTGCGGACCAGGTCGGCCGGCCCGATACCGCGGGTGCCGCGCACTGCCACCCGGCGGCGCTTGCTGGTGAGCCGGTCGTACGCCCTGCCGGGATCGGCGGCCTCGGCCGCGGCGGTCGCGACGAAGGCCACGGACAGGTCGGCCGGCGCCGCGCCGTGCGCGCCGAACAAGGGCCCGTAGACCAGCGGCTCGCAGTTGTCGGTGGCGGCGTTGGGATCGCCGGTGACCCCGTAGGCGGGGAACCCGGCCTTCAGCACCATCTGCGGCTTGGCCCCGAAGGAGGCCGGGTGCCACAGCACGATGTCGGCCAGTTTGCCGACCTCCAGGGAGCCGACCTCGTGCGCCAGGCCGTGGGCGATGGCCGGGTTGATGGTGAGCTTGGCGACGTAGCGCAGGACCCTGGTGTTGTCGTCGGTCGGCCCGTCTCCGGTCAGCGGCCCGCGCTCGCCCTTCATCTTTCCGGCCATCGCAAAGGTCCTGCGCACCGTCTCCCCGGCCCGGCCCATGCCCTGCGCGTCGGAAGAGGTGATGCCGATGACGCCCAGGTCGTGCAGGACGTCCTCGGCCCCCATCGTGCCGGCCCGGATCCGGTCCCGAGCCAGCGCGGCGTCGCCGGGCAGGTCTGTCTTCAGGGCGTGGACCGACACGATCATGCCGTAGTGCTCCGCCACGGCGTCGCGGCCGAACGGCAGGGTCGGGTTGGTGGAGGAGCCGATCACGTTGGGCACGCCGGCCAGGCTGAGCACGTCGGGCACGTGACCGCCGCCGCAACCCTCGATGTGGAACGCGTGTATCGTCCGGCCGTCGAGCACTGACAAGGTGTCCTGGACCGACAGGCACTCGTTCAGGCCGTCCGTGTGCAGGGCCACTTGGACGTCGTGTTCTTCGGCGACGCGCAATGCGGTGTCCAGCGCCCGGGTGTGGGCGCCCATGTCCTCGTGCACCTTGAAGCCGCTGGCGCCGCCTTCGACAAGGGCCTTGGCCAGCGGCGCCGGGTCGGAGGACGAGCCGCGGGCCAGGAAACCGACGTTCACCGGCCAGGCGTCGAAGGCGTTGAACGCGCGCCGCAGCATCCACGGCGAGTTGACGCCGACACCCCACATCGGGCCGATCTCCTGGCCGATGATCGTGGTGACCCCGGAGGCCAGAGAGGCTTCCATGATGCGCGGCGAGAGCAGGTGGACGTGGGTGTCGACGGCCCCGGCCGTGGCGATGAGCCCTTCCCCCGGGATGATGATCGTCCCGGTGCCGACCACCACGTCGACGTCATCCACCGTGTCCGGGTTGCCGGCCCGCCCGACGGCGCAGATCCGGCCCTCACGGATGCCGATGGAGGTCTTGCGGATGCCGAGCACCGCGTCGATGACCACGACGTTGCTGACCACCACGTCGCAGGTGTCACGGACAGCGGCGGCCTTCAGATGCATCCCGTCGCGGGCGGTCTTGCCGAAGCCGGCCAGGAACTCTTCCCCCGGCTCCTGGGAGTCGGCCTCGACGCGGACCATCAGACCACTGTCTCCCAGGCGGATCCGGTCTCCTGTGCTCGCACCGTGGACGGCGGTGTATTCCCAGTCTTCGTGGTCGCTCATGCCTGATCCCCCTCCTGTTCTCCGGATTCCGTGGTCGGCCCCGCGCCGAGATAGCCCCAGGCCGCGGCTCGCCGTAGAGCCTCCTGTCTGGCACCGGGAGCATCCAACGGGCCGTCGACGAGCCCCGCGAAGCCGATCGCGACGCGCGCGCCGCCGATCGGCAGCAGGCCGACCTCGACCGGCGTGCCCGGTTCGAAGCGCACTGACGAGCCCGCCGGCACCGCCAGGCGCATGCCGTAGGCGGCGGCACGATCGAAGGACAGCCGCGGGTTGACCTCGAAGAAATGGAAATGGCTGGTGACGCTGATCGGCACGTCGGCCGTGTTCGCCACCGTCAGGTGTGCGGAGGCGCGCCGCCCGGGGCGCGGCTCACCGGCGGCGACCACCGCCCCGGGCGCGTCAAGACCGAGTGATCCGCCGCCGAACGGCTCGCCGACCACCACCAGGCGAGTGCCGTCGTCGAAGACCGCCTCCACGCGGATCTCAGTGACCACGTCGGCGACTCCGGGCAGGACGTCACCCGGCCCGAGGACGGTCCGGCCCAGGTCGATCGCTTCCTCGACACGGAGTCCGTCTCGGGCCGCCTCACACACGGCATCGGCGATCAGCGCCGTCGCCTCGGGAACGTTGAGCAGCAGTCCGCGGGCCCGGCGGGCCCGGGCCAATTCGGCGGCGGTGAACAGGAGGAGCCGGTCGCGTTCAGTGGGTGTCAGCGCCATGTCGCATCGCCGCCGGTGGGAATCGAGAAGAGGCAGGGCAAAGCCGTTACAGGCATGGATGGCTCCGGAGGTCGGCGGTTCCCGGCACCCGCCGGGGCCAGGCGTGAGCTCATTCTTTTGCTAACTGAATTTTCAGTCAAGCCCGCGGGGAAGTCGAGGGTGAGAGCGGCACCGGTGACCGCGGAACCGCCCGAGGCTGATCGGCACATGCCCTGACGAGGGTGCTAATCTTGTAGGACCAAGTTCTAGCTTGGTCCTACAAGAACGAGATTCGTCAGCTCAGGAGGTCGCACGCCATGGCGACAGCAGCCCTTTACCAGACGGTGGCGGCGAAGCTGCGTGACGCCATCGCCGACGGCAGCTACCCGCCGGGCTCACGTCTGCCCTCCGAACACGCGATCGCCGAGCGCTACGGTGCCTCCCGGAACACTGTTCGGCGGGCCTTCGCCGCACTGCGCGAAGACGGCCTGATCGCCTCCCACCAGGGCGCCCGGCGCACCGTCATCGCCGAGCCCCGGCTGCAGAGTTTCAGCGAGCTGCGATCGTTCTCGCGGTGGGCCCGGCTCGTCGGCGAGGAGCCCTCCGGCCGGGTGATCCGGCTCGAACGCCGGCCGGCCACCGAGGAGGAGGCCGAGCGCCTCGACCTGGGGCCCGGCGAGCCGGTCGTCCACCTGGTACGGGTCCGCCTGTTGTCCGGCCGGCCGGTGATGATCGAGCGGACCGCGTACGCCGACCGTGCCGGCTCCCTGCTCGGGTTCGTCGATCTCGAGCGAGAGTCGGTGTCCGAGCGCCTGGAGGAGCACGGCATCTTCTTCGCGCACGCCGAGCACGTCATCGAGGCGGTCAACGCCGGACCCGAGGACGCCGAGTTGCTCGACCTGGCGCAGGGAGCCGCCCTGCTGCGCGAGCGCCGGCGCACCACCGATCCGGACGGCCGGCCGCTGGAGTGGTCCGAAGACCTTTACCGCGGTGACGCCGTCGCCTTCACCGTCCGCAACTCGCTGGCCGCTGCCCCGCTGGTCCGCCACCACCTCACGGAAGAACGCCCATGAACGCCTCGTCCTCAGTACTCGAACTAGCCGCCGACCGGCGATATCCGGCTGTCTGGCTGCGTGACAACTGCTCCTGCGCCGACTGTGTGGATCCGGGTAGCGGCCAGAAGCTGTACGGCATCACGGACCTGCCGCCAGACATCCGGATCTGCCGGGTCGAACAGACCGATGACGCCGTAACCGTCGAGTTCGCACCAGGGGGTCACCGCAGCCGTTTCACCCGCGACTGGCTGGCTGCGCACCGGCTCGACGGCCCGGTTCCGGCCGACGACCGGACCGAGGACGCGAAGCAGCTGTGGCAGGCCGCGGATCTGGCCGGCTCGATGCCGACCACGGCGTGGCCGGCGTTCCAGGACGATCCGGAGCAACTGGCAGCGGGCCTGGAGGCGTTGCGGCACCTGGGATTCGTCCTTGTGCGGGGCGTCCCGACGACCGACCGAGCGGTGCTGAGCGTCGCCGAATCCTTCGGTCATGTGCGGCGGACCAACTACGGTGAGTTGTTCGAGGTCCGGGTCGAGGACCAGCCGACCAACCTGGCCTTCAGCAGCCTGCCCATCACCCCGCACACCGACAACCCGTACCGGGATCCGGTGCCCACGATCCAACTGCTGCACTGTCTGGAGAACGCCGCCGAAGGCGGGGACTCCGGGCTGGTGGACGGGTTCGCAGCGGCCGCACGGTTGCGCACCGAAGACTCTTCCGCCTTCGAGACACTCACCCACACCCCGGTGACCTTCCGTTACGCGGACGCGGCCACAGACCTGACCGCGACCCGGCCGCTGATCGGCGTCGACCCGATCGGCCGGATCCGGGAGATCCGCTTCAACAACCGCTCGATGCAGCCGATAGTCCTGCCGGCCGAGCGGATCAATGACTTCTACGCCGCCTACAGGCGATTCGCCGGACTCCTCTACAGCACCGAGGCGCAGCTCTCCTTCAGACTCGAGCCCGGCGACTGCCTGGTGTTCGACAACACCAGGGTCCTGCACGCGCGCACCGGGTTCCGCGCGAACGGCCGGCGGCATCTTCAAGGCTGCTACGCCGACCTTGACGGCGCGTACAGCAAGCTCAAGGCCCTGCGTCGCCGAACCCGGGAGACGAACGGAGCGGTCCAGTGAAACCCGTCGACACGATAGCCAGGCTGTTCGCCGAGCAAGGCGCCCGCGACTACCTCGGCGAACCGGTGACCCAGGCCGCGCACATGCTCCAGGCCGCGGCACTGGCCGAAGCCGAGGGCGCACCGGATCCTCTGATCGCCGCGGCTCTCCTGCACGATGTCGGACACTTCACCGGCCCCGTCAGCGGTAAGGAGCTGATGACCGGCACGGACAACCGGCACAGCCACGCCGGCGCGGACTGGCTCGGCACCTGGTTCCCGCAGTCGGTCACCGAGCCGGTGCGGCTGCACGTCGCCGCGAAACGCTACTTGTGCGCCGTCGAGCCCGACTACTTCGGCAAGCTGTCCGAGGCGTCCATCTACACCTTGAAGCTGCAAGGCGGCCCGATGACCACCCAGGAGGCCGAACAGTTCGCCACCGGTCCATACGCGGCCCAGGCAGTGGCCCTCCGCCGCTGGGACGAGGCGGCCAAAGTCCCCGACGCCGACGTCCCAGGCTTCGATCACTACCGGCCGCTTCTGGACAAGCTGCTGGCACGCCCGGCCACGTGCGCGCTCGGGATGTGAATCCCGATGGTTGTCGAGGCGGTCGCGATCGGATCCGGTCAGAAAGACCGTGGCGCCCTCGCGGGCGAACTTCCGGGCGACGGTTGAGGCCTCGGGTCAGCTCGCGGTGGCGACCTGAGCCGAGGCGGGGAGTATGCGACAGGTGCCTTGGTCACGCACTGGTCTCGCAACGGTCCGCCTCAGCTCGCGGTGGCGTGCTGGGCTGGCGGAGCCGCGGTCCGGCGCTGGGGGGAGGTCGTGCTGGACCGCGGCGGTCTGTGTTCGGGGGTACGGTCCTGTGCCGGGCTTGGGCCGCAGCGCCGCATCTCTCCGTGGTTGATCTACAGGGCCGAGATTTCCTTCACGAGGTCGTCCAGGCCGAGGGAGCCGAGCGAGAGCGCGGCCATGTGCCAGGACTTGGCGTCGAAGGCGTCGCCGTGGGCGGCCCGGGCTGCGGCCCGGCCGGTCAGCCAGGCACGTTCGCCGAGCTTGTAGCCGATGGCCTGGCCCGGCATGCCGAGGTAGCGGGTGAGTTCGCTGTCGATGTGCTCGCCGGGCAGTCCGCTGTGCCTGCAGAAGAAGTCCAGAGCCAGCTCGGGCGTCCACCGCTCGCCCGGGTGGAAGGGCGAGTGGGCCGGGATCTTCAGGCCCAGGTGCATGCCGATGTCGATGATGACTCGGATGGCGCGCAGCATCTGCGCGTCCAGGTGGCCGAGCCGCCGCTCCGGGTCGGTGTAGAAGCCGAGCTCATCCATGAGCCGTTCCGCATACAGGGCCCAGCCCTCCGCGTTCGCACTGACCATGCCTGCCGTCGCCTGGTATCGCGACAGGTTCCGCGCGACGTGCACCCACTGGGCGAGTTGCAGGTGGTGTCCCGGGACGCCCTCGTGATACCAGGTGGTGACCAAGTTGTATGTGGGGAACCGAGTCTGTCCCCGGGTGGGCAACCATGTGCGGCCGGGCCGCGTGAAATCCTCGGAGGGCGGCGTGTAGAAGGCGGCTGCGGCACTGCCGGGCGGGGCGATCCGGGACTCCACGTGCTTGATCCCGTCGGCGAGCTCGAAGTGCGTGCCGTCCAGCGCTTCGATGGCCTCGTCCATCAGGGCTTGTAGCCACTCGCGAACCTCTTCGACGCCTTCGACGGCATGTCCGTGCTCGTCCAAGTGCTCCAGAACCTGCCAGGGCGCCTTGCCCGGCAGTATCTTGGCGGCTTCAGCGACCATCTCGGCGTGCAGCCGGTGGTACTCGGACCAGCCGTAGGCGTACGCCTCGTCCAGGTCGGTGTCGCTTCCGTTCCAGAAACGCGCCCAGCGGGCGTACCGCGCGCGGCCGACGACGTCCGGGGCGTCCTTGACGGCCGGGGCATATGTGTCACGCAGCCAGTCGCGCAGGCCTGCGTAGGCGGCAGTGGCCTCGGTGGCCGCCGAGGCCAGGTCGGCCCGCATGTCCTGGGGGCCTTCCGCAGTGAGCTGTGCGAACCAACTCTCGGAAACGCCGTCACCCACCCACTCGGTCAGTTGCTGGACGACGGTGCCCACCTGGCGCGGTCCGGCAGGCAGATTGCGTGCCAAGCCTTCGGTCAGCGAGGCACAGTAGCCGTCGAGTGCCGCGGGCACGGCGCGCAGTCGGGCCGCCATGTCCGCGTAGTCCTCGTCGGTGTCCTTGGGCATGAGCATGAAGGCCTCGCGGATGCTGTGCGCCGGCGAGTTGATGTTGCTCACCGCCCGCAGATGCTCGTCCGCCTCGTACACGGCCAGGTAAGCGACCAACCGTTCCCGAAGCAGTCGTGCGCAGCGCCGCTCGGTGTCGGCGTCGGCTCCAGGCTGGGCCTCGGCCTCGGCCAGCCGGGCCAAGGCGGCGCGGGCGAGTTCGGCTTGGGCGGCTGCGCCGGCTGGCGAGTAATCGGGCAGGAAGCGGGCGCTGGCAGGAGTGCCGAGGTAGGTGCCCAGAGTCGGGTCGAGCTCGATGAGGTCGTCCAGGTATGCGTCGGCCACCTGCCGGGGCAGCGCGTCGCTGGGGAGGTCGGGCATGTGGTTCATCGTGATACCGGTGGATCCTCTGTGTCGTAGATGGTTCTTTGTGCAAGCGGCTCACGTGCAACGCATCGTGTCCGCGGAGGAAGTGGTCATACCAGGGGAGTGAAGAAGAAGGTGTCGCGTCGGGAAAAGGTCCCGCCACCGCTGTCGATGAAGAAGTCGGCGAACCGCAGATTGACTTCTCTGCCGTCCTTGAGCGTTCCCGAAAAGCTGCCGTGGACCGCAGCGTGGTCACCCTGCGACACGATGCAGGACAGGGTGTGCCGCCCTTCTTTGATGATTCGTTCCCCCGAGTAGAAGGCGGCCATTTCGGCGCGGCCCGTGAGGGGCCCGTAGCCGGGGCGGCTGTATACGGCGTCGTGGGAGAAGAGGGACAGAAGGCTCTCGATGTCGCCATCATCCACGTATCCGTAGTAGCGGTTCACCCGGGCGATCATGTCTTCGGACGTCATGGATGTCTCCGGGCGGTCCCAGCGCTCATCGGCGGCGCCGCAGGGGCTTCGAGGTCGGCGGAAGCCGTAGCGGGCAACGAGCGACGACCGAGCGTCACCAGGCCGATGGCGATCCAGGCGACGTTGAGAATGGCCGAGGGCCAGGCGCGGTGGTGACCGGAGTTGATCGTCAGCGCCAGAGCGCCGAGCAGGTTCATCACTTGGAACCCGTGACCTCCGGCGGCGATCCGTTCGGCCGAGGCCAGAGCGTAGGCGGCGAGCAGCAGACCCGCGCCGGCCCAGCCGACGGCCGTGACGACCCCGTCCATCGCCTTACCGCTCCTCGCCCACAAGGGCATAAGCCCGGATCGGGAAGGTTTCCATGCCCTTGACGGCCGGCGGTGCGGCGTGGAACCGGAAGCCATACGGGGGCAGTTGGTTCAGCCCGCACAGGTGCTCGACGATCGGGATGCCGGCGGCCAGCAGTGCGGTGTGCGCCGGGCGAGTGCCGCCGTCGGTGTCGTCGATGTTCAGCGAGTCGATCCCGACCAGCGCGGGCTGCTGCTCGACCAGCCATGCGGCGGCATCCGCACTCAGAAATGGATGACCGGAGCCGTAGCGTTCGGTGCCCCAGTTCACATCCCAGCCCGTGTGGATCAGGACAGCCTTGCCCGTCACGTCGTAGGGCAGGAACACGCTCCGCTCGATCGCCCGTTCCGCGCTGCCGAGGACCCGGATCACCACGCCGTCCAGGTCGGTCAGGCGGGACAGCGGCAGTGCCGCGAGGTCGGGGCCGTCGCCGAAACGGTGGAAGGGGCTGTCGATGTACGTGCCGGTGTTGGCGACCATCGAGATGCGGCCGATGGAGAACTCCGTTCCCGGCGCGTAGTGGTCGCGGGACGCCTCCCTGGAGAGGTGGTCGCTGATCACCGGCGCGGGCAGCCCCGGATAGGTGACCATCCCGTGGTGGATCTCATGACTGAGGTCGACGGTCCGGCGCGCCGTCTGATGCTCGGCGCCTGCGGTGCCACGGGACCCCTTGTGCGGCTCGCGCAGCATCAGCTTGTTGCTGATGACCACCTCGCCGACCATCAGCAGCCCGAGATGGCGCACGAACAGCTCACCCAGATCGCTGTCGCTGATGTCCGGACCGGGCACGTCCAGCCGGAATTCCTGGGTCTGCAAGGCTCCGCCGTTGGCGAAGGTCACGGCGGCGTCGAACTGCACCCGCCACTGCTCGCTGTCGTCGTTCATGACTCGATCGTCTATTAAGCTCCGCTTGATAACAAGCGAGAGTTTCTGAAGCGCTGCTACAGTAGAACTTCATGGAGCTCGATCCCCGGCGCCTTCGGGTCCTGCGCGCCGTCGCGCTGCGCGGCGGCATGGCCGACGCGGCGCAACTGCTGCATCTGACCCCCTCCGCGGTCTCCCAGCAGCTTGCGCAACTCGAGCGCGAGGTCGGCCAGCCGCTGATCGACCGCTCCCGCCGCAAGGCCGCACTCACCCCCGCGGGGCAGGTCCTGGCCGCACGCGCCGAACGCATCGAGCACGAACTCGCCGAGGCCCGTCGTGAGCTGACCGAACTGAGCGGCAGGCTGACCGGCCCGGTGACCATTGCGGCGTTCTCCTCGGCGGTCTGCCATCTGCTGGTCCCGGCACTGCTCGAACTGGCGAAGACCCACCCTGACCTCGAGCCCCGAGTAGTGGAGCTGGAAGGGCCGCACGCACTCTCGGAACTGCGCACCGGCGCACTGGACCTGGTGGTCTCGGAGTACGACATCGACGGCCAAGTCCCCACGGCGTCGCTGTACGGCCTGGCCAGCGACCCGGTCGCCGATGACGAGTACTGCATCGTCACGCCGACGGGCTGGTCGCCCCAGCCACGCTCCATCAGGGACCTGACGGCCCGCCCGTGGGTCGCCGGCCCACCGGAGACGGCGTGCGGCCGGGCGTTGGACAGGATCGCCGCCGAGTACGGCTTCACCGCGCGACGCGCCCACACGTGCCTGGAGTTCCCCACCGTCCTGGCGCTGGTGGCAGCCGGGCTCGGCGCGGCGATCGTTCCAATGCTGGCACTCGCGGGTGCCCCACCCGATGCGGTTGCTCTGCCCTCGGTGCCGGTCGCGGGCCACCGTCGCATCACCGGGGTGCGGCGCGAGCTGCCATCAGGCCCCGAACCACTGACGAACGCCGTAGTCACCGCCCTTCAGGGAGTAGCGGTCGGGCTCGGCCTCATGCCGGTCACCACGCCGCACAACCGGCCGGCCGCAAGCGGCAAGAGCCGACGGACTCGGCGGGTCGGCGACCGCGAATAGTTCGCGGACGGACCAGGAACGGCGATGAAAGACCAGGCCCCGTCCTCGGTGACGTTCGACGGGCTGGGGTCCTTGAGGTACGAACGACAATGGGCCCGCGGCCTCCCGAAGAAGTCCGCGGGCCCACCGCGATCCGAGTTCTGAAGCCGCTAGACCAAGATCATCCGGCCCAGGCAGCCCAGTCTCGATGGATGGCGGGCGTCGCGTCTCGGCCGATCAGGGCGAGCCGGTCGAAGCCAAGTGCGGCCATCACCTGGATCTGATCATTCGCTGCGACCCGGGCTCACCCTTCGGCAAGGTCGACCGGGACATGGATACGGACTCGGAGCGGGTAGTCCTGCGACGGGCTCGAATAGCGCTCGATGACATTGCCGGCGGGCCGGAAGCCGCTGTGCCCGACTGTGGTCAGGACATGGTGGTAACTGGAGGATAGGTCGTCGTGGCCGCCGGCATGGGCGATTTCGAACGCTGGGCCGGAGGGAAGAGCGATGCCGGCAAGCCCGTCGGCGGGCACAGTGCTGCCGTTGCAGGCGAACACATGACCTTCCACGCGCTCCTCGAGATCGAGGGGTAGCAGGGCTCCCCATCCCACCTGGGGCGGGAGCTGCTGTCGTCTGCGGAGCTCCGTCCTCAGCGCGGCGATGCTGCGCACGACGGTGGCGGTCAGCGCTGTGAAATCGGCGCTGAAACTTAGCGCCGGAACCTGCATCGGCGGCAGCTCGACCTGGTGCGGGACCCCGGGTTCGAGCGACGCCAGTTGGGAGAGACCGTCGAGATACGCCAAGGACCGCGTGCGTTCCGCTATTTCCTCGTTGAGACGGCGGCGCTCGTCGGCGAGTGCCGAGGCGGCCGCGAGCCCGCCGCGCAGGATGCGGGCGATGACTTCGGGTGAGGTGCCGGCTGCCCGAAGACGGGCGATGGTGACCGCGGTGGGCAGTTGGCCGGCGCGGTAGCGACGGTAGCCCGTGACGGGGTCGACGCTCGCAGGGGGGAGAAGCCGAACTCTGTCGTAGTACCTCAGGGTCGAGACCGGCAATCGGCAACGGCGCGCGAACTCGGCGATCAGCAGCCATTCGCCGTCGTCCACCGCTATCGCGCTTCCGCATGCGGCAGTTCGACGTGGACTGAGGGTCTGCGGCGAACGATCCGGCCCACAGACTCGGCCGGGAAGCCGGCCGCGAACAGCGTCTCGGTACGATCGAAATACTCACGATAGGTGTGGCAGCGACCGTCCCGGGTCTCGAACACCGATACCCCGTCGTAGCGGAGAGTCCGGCCTGCTCCGCGCGCAGCCCGGTCACTGAAAGTGAATTCGAAGCTCCATTCGCCGACGGTGCGTGACTCGCTGACAGTCGCAGTGCGAATCGTCCACTGCGAGCGTGCGCCCTCGGCATACATGCGCCCGAACAAAATCCGCAGGTCGGCATGCCCGCTATAAGTGCCGTAGAACAGATCGTGGTAGGCGATGTCGGGAGCGAACACCTCGATGACTTGCTCGACGTCGCGTACGTTGAAGGCGGCCGCGAAACGATGCGCGATCGTCAATTGATCCATGACCATGCAGCGCATCATGAGCCTTCGAGCCGGGTGAGAGTCAAGCTGCTCTTCCTCACCGAATCGCCGGCCGGAGGATCAGGACCAGCCGCTGATGCCGCACCACTCGGGACTGTCTTGGGCACCCGCAGGACAGGTACCCGAATTGGCTCGAGCTTCGGCGACGGGCCCACTTTGGGCCCACATCAGGAGACCATGAGGGGTCCTCGGGCATCGCAACAGGTTGGTGGTGTCTGCCGTATAGATCGTCGGGCGGGGAGGTCTTCGCGGGTTCTGGTCCGTCGCGACCTCGGCCGGCCGCCCCAGCCACCCCGAGGGTGAATTGTCCCGCGCTCCTTGTGGGTTTTGAGTTTGCTCTTTGTGCTCTCGTCCAGTCGCGTGCGGCGACGTCTTCCCCTGCGGAGACGCCGCCGCACATCCGTGCTGTCAGTCCAGCATGAGCGAGGATGCCTGGTCGTTGAAGGGAGCGGGTACGTCGGTGCAGTGGCCGGATGCCACGGTGAAGGTGACACCTTGGAAGCCGGGCTGCGAGTAGAGCGTGATGGGCGTTCCAGTGTGGTTGCAGACTGAGCTGACCGTCTTGTCGAAGTTGTAGTCCGAGAGCCAGCCGATGGACTCGTCGGCGAGCAGGACCGGGCCGTTCGTCTGGTTGAGCCCGTAGTTCTGGTAGAGGCAAACGAACCCGTCACGGCACAGAGCGGCGCCCTGCCCAGCGGGGAGGACGTTCACAGTCTGGGGAGCGGCGGAGGCCGACTGGATGGGGAGGGCGGCCAGGCTGGCGAGCACGGCAGCGCCCAGGACGGGCAGGCGAAGCTTCATGGAATTCTCCTCGGTTGGCGGGGGAGGTTCCCCGGCTTCTCGCATCATGGGAGAGCGGTACGCGCTGGGCATGGAGGCACAAGGCATCTACACGAACAATCACTGGAATGGCTCACTTTGCGCCCGGGGGCAGCAAGCGATCGCTGTGGCGCCGTGGCCGGCGCCGGATGAGAGCTATGGCGCTCCGGCTGGGCGATGGCCCCAATTGAGCGTCCGCGGCGGCTGAACCCGCACGCGCCACGAGCCTGCTGCGCGCCCTGCTCGTGCTGACCAACCTGGAAACGAGCCGGTGACAGATGCTTGCCGCACCCGCGTGACGGTGATCGACGAGTCCGTCAGCCGAAAGTCCGGCACAGCCGAGAGCTGGAGAAGGACGGCGGCCAGCGCGCTGGCAGTGCCCCGACCGTTGTCGGCTCCCGGCGCGGCCTCAGCGGTTCGGCGAACCGCCGTACGCTTCGTCAGTAGATCCTCCGGCCTTGCGCGTCGGGGATGCCGGACTTGCGGAAGAAGTACGCGTTCATTTGATCACGCCACTCCTCGGCGCTGCGCACCTGCTCGTCCAGGCGTTCGGCCACTCGCGCGTACAGATCGCCATCGACGAGGTCGGCCTGCTCGATCTCCTGCCATGAAGACCGCATGGCGTGGACCCGCTCGGCCCCGGAGAAATGAGTGTCGTAAATGTGCTGGATGACCGTCACCCCGCTGTGCAGGACGTGGATGTAGGGGACGTGATGGAAGAACAGCAGCAGTTCGTCGGGGCATGTGGCCGGCGACTCAAACGTGTCCGACCAGGGCCTCGGATACTGCGCCGCGTAGCCGGTCCCGGTGGCCAGGCTCCGGTCGACGCCGATGCCGTCCCGGTCCGCGAAGTGGTACGTGCCCCAAGCGCTGTATTCGTAGCCGTCGATGTCAGGGCCGTAATGATGATTGGCGGGGCTGACCATGAACCCGACGCCGAGCGGCGCGGTGTAATCCTCATAGGTGCGCCACGAGTCGTCCATGATCGCGTGTAGAGTGCGCCGAAGCTGTTCGGGCACGCCGTCCGCACCACGTGCGAAGGTGAGGCCGATCCACTCGTCGAGGATCGCCGCCGGCTCCAGCGACGGATTCCAAGCCAGTCGGCCGAACGCATAGAGATTGGCCTGTGCCAGCGGATGCCCGGTCCAGAAGCGGTCGTCGCCGACGTTGGACACGCCGACCATGCCGCCTCCGCCGGCTACCACCTCGGCGATGGCCGCCCCGGCCGCACGCCAAGGCCGGAACCCGAGCACTTCCCGCCACAACGGGGCCAGATAGCAGACGTGCCGCTGCTGTCCGGTGTACTCCTGCGTGATCTGCACCTCCACGGCCAGCCGCGTGTTCGGCATCGCCGCGAGCACCGGCGAGACCGGCTCGCGCGGTTGGAAGTCGATGGGGCCGTACTTGACCTGCACGATCACGCTGTCGCGGAACTGCCCGTCCAGCGGCGCGAAGTGGTCGTGGGCCGCGCGCGCCCGGTCCGTGGAGCGGTCACGCCAATCCTGCCGGTGGTTGTAGACGAACGCCCGCCAGTGCACCACGCCGTCGTGCGGGGCCAGCGCGTCGGCGAGCATGTTCGCGCCGTCGGCGTGGCTGCGGCCGTAGGCGAACGGGCCCGGCTGGCCCTCGGAATCCGCCTTCACGACGTAGCCCCCGAAATCCGGGATGTGCTCATAGACCCGCGCCGACGCCCCGGCCCACCACTGACGTACCGCCGGATCCAGCGGATCGGCGCTCCTCAGGCCGCCGACGGAAACCGGGGCGGCGAAGTCGACGGACAGGTGCACCCGGATTCCATACGGACGCAGCTCGTCGGCCAGCGCCGCGACATCGTCCAGCCGGTCGGTCAGCAGCCGCGCTTCGGTGGCGTGCACGTTGACGTTGTTGACCGAGACCGCGTTGACGCCGCTCGCCGCCAGCAACCGGCCGTACGCGCGGACGCGCTCCAGGTCCTTCGTCAGCGCGCCGTCGGACCAGAATATGGAGCCGCCGGAATAGCCGCGCTCGACCTGTCCCATCACCTCGTGCACCGCGACGTTGTCCCAGTGGTCGAGCATCCGGCGCCGCATCGCGGGACGGTGCGTCTGTACGGGAAAGTCCGCACCGAACGCCTCCTCGCCGAGCCGCACAACATGGAAGAACCCGTACAGAATCCCAGCCGGTCCGCCCGCCACCAGGACCGTGACCCCGTCCTGCCGGGCCAGCGTGAAACCCTCCGGGCCGAGGTCCGTGGCCGGTGACCCGGGCCGGGTATCGGATGTGAGAACGAGCTCGGCGTCATCGTCGGCCTCGGAGCTGCCGCCGAAACGCGCGCAGGCGTCACGAAGCTCCTGCCGAACGGTCTCGACGAGCAATCCGCGGCCGTGAACCGCCGACCGACGCGACCCGATCGCCCTGAACGCCGCGGCCGGCAGCCACGCCGCATGCGCACCCGTCATCAGTCCTCCTCGCGTAGCAGCATGACGCCCCGCGCCGCGATCTCGACCGGATCGCCGACCACGACGCGCAGCCCCGTCAGCAGATCGATACCGCTGCGATCAGCGGTCACCTCGACGGCCTCGGCTCGATGGTTGAGCAGGAAGAGCACCCTGGACCCGTCCGGCGTGACCCGCACCGCCGTCTCAAGGTCCCGAACAGCGGGATAGCGCAGTTCGATGTCGTGCCGAGCCAGCACTCGGCGCATCACCCACGAAACGCCTGCCTGCTCAAGCCCGGCCCCGATGTACCAGGCGTGCCCCGCGCCGAAGGTGTTGCGTGTGACCGCGGGCGTACCGGCGTAGAAATCAGCGCCGTAGGTGCCGATCGTCTCGGCGGTATCCGGGATGACGATCTCGAAGAAGAGCTGGGAGGCCACCTCGATCTCGTCATCCCCGTCACGCAGCTGCACCGGATTGACCACCTCCGGCCCCCGCGCATCCCACTCGTCCACCCGCACCCCGGCCAGCCGCCCCAAAGGCCCGGGCACGTCCATCAGGAAAGCGTTGTCGTCCTCGTCGACTCGCCCTGACAAGAACGTCGTCACCACCGACCCGCCGCGTGCCGTCACAGCCTCCAACCGCGCCGCCACATCACCCTTCAGCATGTGCAGCAACGGCGCCACGACCACGTCGTAGCCCTCGAGATCCTTCGTCACCGGCACCACGTCGACGTCGACCCCGACGTCCCACAAGGCGCGGTAGTACGCCGACACGACCTGCTGATACCGCACCAGCCGCGACAGCCCGTCGGTCATCTCGACCGCCCACCAGCTGTCCCAGTCGAACAGCAACGCGACCCGCGCCGGCGTGCGCGCCCCGAGCACCGCGCCACCCAGCCGCTCCAGCTCCGCCCCGACCTCGGCGACCTCGCGGAACACCCGGGTGTCCGCGCGCCCGCCGTGTCCGATCACCGCGCCGTGGTACTTCTCGCAGGCCCCGCGCGAGGCGCGCATCTGGAAGAACAGCAACGCGTCCGCGCCGTGCGCGACCGCCTGCCAGCTCCACAGCCGCATCAACCCGGGCCGCTTGAGCGGATTGACGTCCCGCGAGGCCGTCGTGCTCGGCGTCTGCTCCATCACCCAGAACGGCTGTCCGTCCTTCAGGCCGCGCATCAGATCGTGGGTCAGGGCCATGCGGACCTGCGAGGTGTCGTCCGGCGGGTAGTTGTCCCAGGACGCGAAGTCCAGGTGCGGGGCCCAGCGGTGGTAGTCGATCGGCTGGTACATGCCCATGAAGTTGGTGGTGACCGGCACGTCCGGGCTCGACTCCCGGATCGCGGCCTTCTCGGCGGTGAAGTTCGCCAGCATCGCCTCGGACATGAAGCGGCGGTAATCCAGCGTGATGCCCTGGAACGCGGTGTGGTCCGGCCCGCGCCAGTGCTCGGTCAGCGCCGACGGCGGCTCGATCTGGTCCCAGTCGGTGAAGGTGTGTGCCCAGAACGTCGTGTACCAGGCGGTGTTCAGCGCCTCCAGCGAGCCGTACCGCTCCCGCAGCCACTGACGGAACCCGGCCGCGCACAGCTCGCAGTAGCAGGCGCCGCCGTACTCGTTGCCGACGTGCCAAGCGATGACCGCCGGCTGGCCGGCATAGCGCCGCGCGACCCGGCGGGCCAGCTCGGCGGAGAGCCGGCGGAAGACCGGAGAGCTGGGACAGGAGTTGTGCCGCTGACCGAAGCGGTGCCGCCGGCCCTCGAAGTCGACACGCGTCACCTCCGGATGGGCCCGGGCCAGCCACGCCGGATGCGCACCGGTGGCGGTCGCCATGCAGATCTGCCGTCCCTCGGCGACGGCCCGCTCCACGATGCGGTCCAGCAGGGTGAAATCGTAGACGTCGGGCGCGGGCTGAATCAGGGCCCAGTCGAAGACTCCGAGCGTGACCGTGTCGACGGCGGCGGCGTCGAACAGGCGGTAGTCCTGGTCCCACACCTCCTGCGGCCACTGCTCCGGGTTGTAGTCGCCGCCGAAGGGGATCTTCGCGGTCGCGGGCTGGGTCATGCGGTGAAGTCCTTCTCGACCTGTTCGGCCAACGGTGAGCAGACGTGTAGCAAGGCGGCGGCGAACAGCACCGCGAACAGCGCGAGCACCGCTTCGGAGAAGATGCCGACGACCGCCGTGGCGGCGATCAGGACGCCGAGGTTCCCCAGCGTCACGCCGCGCGTGCGGCCGAGGAAGTAGGCCGCCAGGCGTGCGACGTCGACGGCACGGAAGGCGAACAGCGAGGTGATGATCAGAGCATTGATCATCCACAGCGTCGCCGCCACCGCGATGACCACCAGTGCGGTCCGCCACCAGGCCGGTATCGCGGCGGCCTGGGCGTGGGACAGGTTCTCGGCGATCAGCGCCATCCCGGCGAGGTAGGGGACCCAGACTTTCAGCACGCCGACGGCGTTCATCTTGTAGCCGCGCCGGAACGCCGCGGCCGGACGGAGATCGGTGAGGTCCCGCGGGCGGTGCCGCAGCGCGTAGAGGGCGGCGGACAGCGCCGGACCGACCGGGAGCGCGCAGGCGACGGCCAGCGGGGCGTTGCTCGCGTCCCGTTCCAGGACGACCAGGGCGATCAGCGTGGGCAGAGTGGTGGCCAGCAACAGCAGGTCCAGCACCAGGAAGCCGTAGACCGGTGCGGTGACCCGGGCCAGCGGGCCCTCGCCGAACTGCCGCGCGGCTGCGCGGTCGCCGACGTGCGCGGACGTGGCCGCGGCTTCGCGTTTCATCGTGCATCCTCCGTTTCGCCGATGTCCGTCGTCAGCCCGAGCAACCGCCGCTCGTCCCACCACGGCGGCGTCTCGTCCCGCACCGCGCTGACCTCGACCAGAGTCACCTCATGCCGGTCCAGCACCAGGTCGAGTTCCACGCGGCCGTCCGCGACGCCCAAGGCCTCATGACGTCGCGAGGGTTCGGCCGTCTCCCGCAGAACACTGAGTTGCCGCTCGGTCGGGGACGCGGGCCGGCCCATCTCGCCCCACGCCGCCCACACGTTGCCCGCTTCCTCGCTGACCGAGGAACGCAAAGCGAACGCCGATCGCGCCGACGTCCCGATCGGTACCGACAGCCGCACCCGGTGTCCGGCCGCCGCCGGCTCGAGCCCGGTCACGTCCACCGGACCCCAGGCCAGCACGGTCACCGCGCCGTCCGCGCGGCGGCAGACCAGGTGGTCGTCGCCGCGCGCCAGCACCTCCTCGCCCATGCGCGCCATGAACGCGTACAGATGGAATGTGGGCTTCTTGACCTGCCGGTGCGTGAGCAGCCCGAACCCGCCGTGGAACAGCGAGGTCGGAACGCCGGCCTCCTCGAACATGTCGCTGAACGTCCAGTAGGAGAAGGAATCCACGAGGTCGCCGCCCGCGGCCAGCACCGGCGCGAGGTACGCGGCGTGGAACGCGGTGTCGTGCACGGGGTTGTCGGGCCGGTAGGACGAGTTGAACTCCGTGATGTGCACCGGCAACTCGGCCAGCGCCGTGCCGCGCAGGTGCGTGCGCGGCGCGGCGAACTGTTCCAGCAGGTGCGAGGCCGGCACCAGGGTCTGATGCACACCGAACGGGACATGCTGGGCCGGACCGGAGGTGTAGGCGTGGCGGCTGACGAAGTCCACCGGCACCGAACGCTCGGTGACGAACTCCGCGAACGGCGCCAGCCACTCGTCCGCGCCGGGGGAGATGGCCGGGCCGCCCACCTGCAGGGCGGCGTCGACCTCCTTCACGGCGTGGGCCGTCACCTCGTACAGCCGGTGGTACGCGTCCCGGTCGGCGCCGAGCCAGAAGTCCTTCAGATTGGGCTCGTTCCAGACCTCGATGGGCCACTGCCGCACCGTCTGGAGCCCGTAGCGCTCGATCAGGTGTGCCAGTGTGGCCCGTACCAGGTCCGCCCACGCGGTCCAGGACCGCGGGGGAGTGACGTTGCCCTTCCACCAGAACACCGTCTGATCGCCCGAGGCCAGCGCCTCCGGCATGAACCCGAGTTCCAGGAAGGGCTGGATTCCCAGCTCCAGGTAGGCGTCGACGACCTGGTCGAGGTATCCGAACGCGTACCGGACATGATCAGAGCCCTGATATCGGTAGGGCTGGTACACCCCGACGCCGTCGCAGAACAGGCCGTGGCCCCGGATGTGCCGGAACCCGATCTCCCGCTGGATCAGTGCGAGGGAGTCCTGGTAGTCCCGGCGTAGCGCCAGCTCGAAGCGGCCGGTACCGACGCACTGCCGCCAGGCCTGGCTCAGCGGGCCCGCGGCCCGCTCCGGGACGATGATGGGATCCGGCACCGTTCTACTCCTTGTCAGGGTCTGGATCTGTGCGCGCTCGGTGGCCGGCCGGCCGGGCTCAGCCGTGGTTCTTCTTGAAGTCCTGGTAAGCCTGGTTCACGAGCTTGATGTACTGGTCGCTGTTCTTGCTCTTGAGCTCGGAGACGTACGCCGACCACTCCGACAGCGGGCGCTTGCCGAGGATGAACTTCAGGGTCTGCTGATCGACGTAGTCCCTCAGCGAGGTCTGCCACAGCGTCGCCTGCTCGCGGTCGTCCGAGCTCAGCGGGGCCGGCGGGGGCAGCGGCAGGGTCTTGCGCGCGTCCATCACCTTCTGGAACTCCAGTTCCTCCGGCGGGAACTGGGAGTGGAGCAGGTTGGTGCTGCCGCCGTAGGCGAACACGCCGTTGGAGAACCCGTAGTCGACCTGGAGGTTCTTGGTGCCGGTGGGGTTGATCCCGGCCCAGGTGACGTCGGGGGCCAGCTTGAAGCTGCCGTCGTCCACGCTGCCGGTGTAGGTCGTGCCCTGTATGCCCCACTTGGCGAACATCTCACCCGCGTCGGAGTACCAGAGCCAGTCGATGAACTGCATCAGCGCGACGAAGTCCTTGCCCTCCTTGGCCTTGCTGGAGATCATCATGCCGTTCTCGGTGCGGATGCCGGTCTTGGCCGCGCCGATCGGGCCCGTCGGCACCGGGATCTTGACGACCGTGGCTCCGGAGATCTTGGCGATGTCCTTGCGGTAGTGATTGACCAGCTCCTGGGCGTTGGCGCTGATCACGAAGGACTGGCCGTCGGCGAACTTCTGCCGGGCGGCGTCGTCGCTCTGGGTGAAGCTCTCCGGGTCCAGCAGCTTCTCACTCACCAGGGTATTGAGATACTGGAGCACGGCCTTGTACTTGTCCGTCGCGCCGGTGTACTCGAACTTGCCGGCGTCGGCGTTCCAGTTCGCGTGCTGGTAGCTCCAGCCGGCCCAGACACCGTGGGCCTCGCCGACGATCGCCAGCAGGTTGTTGGCACCGGGCTGCGGCGGGGTGCTCCAGCGGTCGGAGAACGGGTACTGGTTCGGGTAGGCCTGCTTCATCGCCCGCAGCACGGTGGTCAGGTCGTCCCAGGTCTGCGGGACCTGCAGGTTCAGCTGCTTCAGGATGTCGGTGCGGATGGCCAGCGAGTAGTCCTTCCACACGTCCTGGTGCAGACCCGGCAGCAGGTAGAACTTGCCGTCGGCCTCGCGCAGCTGGTCCAGGTCGCCGGCCAGGTTCCACTTGGCGACCTTGTCCTGGAAGTTCGGCATCAGGTCCAGGTAGTCGCTGACCGGCAGGATCGCGCCGCCGGAGATGAACGCCTCCTCGTCCGGGTGGTACGTCTTCGGGATCAGCGTCGGGGCGTTGCCCGCGCTGACCATGACGCTGCGCTTCTGGTTGTAGTCGCTGGCCGGGATCACCGTCGGTTGCAGGGTGACGTTGGTTCGCTTGGTCAGCTCCGACCAGAACGCCCAGTCGGCCTTGTAGGGGTAGTTGGCGTTGCTCAGCAGCATGACCGAGAACGACAGCGGGACCGTCGCCTTGAACTGGTCACCGACGCCGAACTTGTCCATCGCACCGGTGCGGTTCGCCGCCAGCTTGCTGCTCGGCTTGGAGCCGCCGTCGCTGCCGCCGCCACACGCGGTGAGCGTCAGGCCGGCCATGCCGGCGGTGGTCGCGCCCAGGAAACCGCGCCGGGATATCTGGTTCACGGGAGAACTCCTTGTGGTCGGTGGTGCCGGATCAGTGGTGCGCTGAAATGTGCCTTTTCCTGTCGGGAAGGTGGCGAGGTGGCTAGCCCTTGACCGCACCGAGCATCACGCCCTTGACGAAGTACCGCTGGACGAAGGGGTAGACGGTCAGGATCGGGAGCACCGTGAGCACGATGGTCACGGCCTGGATGTTCGAGGCGATCTGGAGGGCGGCGTCGCTGGCGGCCGACTGGTCGGTGCCGCCGGACGCGCCGGCGATCAGGTTGCGGAGGTAGACGGTGACCGGGAACAGGCTCGAGCGGTCCATGTACAGGAACGCCGAGAACCACGAGTTCCAGAAGGACACCGCGTAGAAGAGGACCATCGTGGCCAGCACCGCCTTGGACAGCGGCAGCACGATGCGGCCCAGGATCCCGTAGGTGTTCAGGCCGTCGACCGCGGCCGCCTCCTCCAGTTCGGCCGGCAGGTTCTCGAAGAACGACTTCATGATCAGGAGGTTGAACACGCTGATCGCGTTCGGCAGCACGATCGCCCACACGCTGTTGCGCAGGCCCAGGTCGGTGACCAGCACATAGTTCGGGATCAGGCCGCCGTTGAAGAACATGGTGAACAGCGCGATCGCGATCAGGACCTTGCGGCCCTTGAGGTGCTTCTTGGACAGCACGTAGGCGTAGCAGGTGGTCAGCACCATCGAGATGGCGGTGGCGAGGACCGTGTACAGGACCGTGTTGCGGTAGTTCTGCCAGAACTCCGAGTCCGACATCACCTTCTTGTAGGTGGTGAGATTGAAGCCGTGGGGGACCAGGTTCACGTGTCCGGCGGTGATGGCGCCCTCGGAGCTGAAGGACTGCGCGACGATGTTCACGAACGGATACAGCGTCACCACGACCACGCCGGCGAGAATCAGGGCGTTGAAGACCTGGAAGATCCGGTAGCCGCGGCTGGTCTCCGGGCTCGGCGCGCGGTCGGCGCCGCGCGGCTTCCGGCGTGCCCGGCGCACGCTGTTCAGCGTCACCACAGCCCGCTCCCCACCGCGCGCCGGGAGATCCGGTTGGCCGCGACCACCAGGATCAGGCCGATCACCGACTCGAACAGGCCGATCGCCGCACCGTAACTGAAGCTGCCCGACACCACGCCGACCCGGTACAGGTACGTCGGGATGACGTCGGCCGTGGGGTACGTCAGCGGGTTGTACAGCAGCAGGATCTTCTCGAACCCGACCGCCATGAAGGTGCCGATGTTCAAGATGAGCAGCGTCACCATCGTCGGCCGGATGCCCGGCAGGGTGACGTGCCAGGTCTGCCGCCAGCGGTTGGCGCCGTCGATCCGGGCCTGTTCGTAGAGCTGGTGGTCGATGGTGGTCAGGGCCGCCAGGTAGAGGATCGTGCCCCAGCCCAGGCCCTGCCAGACTTCGGAGGACACGTAGATGGTCCGGAACCACTCGGGCTGCTGCAGGAACGGGATCGGCGTGTGGCCGACCGCGCGCAGCCCCTGGTTCACCGCGCCGTTCACCGACAGCAGCTGCGTGATCAGGCCGGCGACGACCACGATCGACAGGAAGTGCGGCAGGTAGGACACCGACTGCACGAACCGCTTGAGTTTGGCCGAGCGGACCTCGTTCAGCAGCAGCGCCAGAACGATCGGCAGCGGGAAGGTGAACAGGAGCGTCACGGCGCCGAGGATCAGGGTGTTGGTGAAGACGTGCCAGAACTCCGGATCGCCCATGAACATGCGGAAGTAGCGCAGGCCGACCCACTTCTCGCCGAACAGGCTGCCGCCGGGGACGTAGCGCCGGAAGGCGATGACGTTGCCGATCATCGGCAGGTAGCGGAAGACGACGAAGAACGCCACCGGCAGGACCGCCAGCGAATACAGCTGCCAGTCGCGGCGCAGCGCTCGGCGCCAGGTCCTGCGCTCGGCCTTCGGCGGCCGGGCTTGTCGCCTGCTCGGCGCGCCGGGGCTGCCGGGCCTGCCCGCGCTTCCCGCTCCGCCCGCCCTGCCCGGTGGCGGATCGGCGGGTGGATCCGCGGTGTGGGCGATGCTCATGCTCGGCTCCCCGGTTGTGATGGCGTGGCGGGCTGCGACCGCTCCACGCGGATGTGTGAGGTCAGGCGGCGGTCCGGGCCGAGTGCGCGCTCGGCGCCGGTCAGCCGCAGCCGCACGGTCGCCGCCGGGTCGCCGCTGGAGCGGCCGAAGCGCAGCTCCACGTCGCCGGGTTCGACGATCCGGGTGCCGCGCCGGCCGGTGAACGAGGTGAGGTCGGCGGGGACCTCGAAGGTCACCGTCGCGGTCTGGCCGGGCGCCAGATCCACCCGGACGAAGCCGATCAGCTGGACGACGGGGCGGGTGGTTTGGGCCACGGGGTCGTGCAGATAGAGCTGGACCACCTCGGTTCCGTCGCGCTGTCCGGTGTTGGTGACGTCGATGCGGACCGTGGCCTCGCCGTCGACCGGCCACTCGGTGCCGTCGGCCGTGGCCTCGCCCCAGGCGAAGGTCGTGTAGCTCAGGCCGTGGCCGAACGGGAACGCCGGGGTCGGATCGACCGAGGACACCTGTGATCGGCGGCCCAGCGGCGGCGCCAGGTAGGTGGTGGGCAGGCCGCCGGCGTCGCGGGGGACGCTGACCGGGAGCCGGCCGGAGGGGTTCACCGCTCCGGTCAGGATCTCGGCGATGGCCTGGCCGCCGCACTGGCCGGCGAAGAAGGCGTAGATCACGCCCGCCGCGCCGGCCGCCTCCTCGCCCAGGGCGTAGGGCCGGCCGGCCAGCACCACCAGGACCACCGGGGTTCCGGTGGCCAGCACGGCGCGCACCAGGTCGGCCTGCACGCCCGGCAGATTCAGGTCGGCCGCGTCGCAGCCTTCGCCGGAGGTGCCGCGACCGAACAGGCCGGCTCGGTCGCCGACGGCCAGGACGCAGACGTCGGCGGCTTCGGCCGCGGCGGCCGCGGCGGCGATACCGGAGGTGTCGGGGTCGGATATCGCGCAGCCGGGTTCGTAGACCAGGTCCGGGATCGTCGTGCTGAGGGCCTCGCGCAGGGACGGTATCTCCAGGCCCAGGCCGTGGCCGGTGTTAGCGCTAACATGCGCGGGAAACGAATAGCAGCCCAGCATCGCCATCGGGTCGTCCGCGACCGGGCCGACCAGCGCCACGCGTCTGCCGGGAGCCAGCGGAAGGATCGCGTCGTCGTTACGCAGGACGGTGACCGACTGACGGGCCAGACGCAGGGCGACCGCGCGGTCCTCGTCGTCGTTCAAATCCACCTCGCCGTTCTCGAGCGCGTCCGGCATCGGCTGCCAGTCCGGGTCGAGCAGGCCCAGTTCCGCTTTCTGGACCAGCACCCTGTGCAGGGCTCGGTCGATCAGCGCTTCGTCGACGGCTCCGGCGCGCACCGCCTCTGTCAGCGGTGTGCCGAAGACGTCCACGGTCGGCAGTTCCACGTCGATCCCGGCGCGCAGGGCCAGATCCGCGGCCTCGACGGAATCGGCCGCGACCGCGTGCAGCGACTGGAGGAAGCGCACAGCGAAGTAGTCGGAGACGACCGTGCCGTCGAAGCCCCACTTCTCCCGGAGCAGCCCGGTCAGCAGTTCCTCGTCGGCGGCGGCCGGGACTCCGTCGATCTCGGAGTAGGAGTTCATCACCGAGCGCGCGCCGCCGAGCCGCAGGGCTGCTTCGAAGGGCGGCAGGACGACGTCCGCCAGCTCCCGCCGGCCCATCGGCACCGGCCCGAGGTTGCGTCCGCCCCGGGAAGCCGAATACCCGGCGAAGTGCTTGAGCGTCGCGACGATCCCGGCCTTCTCCAGACCCCTGACATACGCCGCGCCGATCTGGCCCACCAGATGGGGATCCTCGCCGATCGTCTCCTCGGTGCGGCCCCAGCGGTAGTCGCGGGTCACGTCCAGCACCGGGGCCAGACCCTGGTGCACGCCCACCGCGCGCATCGAACGGCCGATCCGGCCGGCCATCTGCTCCACCAGCTCCGGATCGAACGACGCGCCCCAGGCCAGTGGCGCCGGATACGCGGTCGCGCCCCACGTCGCGAAGCCCGTCAGGCACTCCTCGTGCACCTGCGCCGGGATGCCGAATCGGCTGGCGGCGGCGATCCGGGCCTGGGACGCGGCCAGGGACCGGGCGCCGGCCAGCGGATCGATCGGTGCGGTTCCGAACGGCCGGGTCAGCTGCCCCAGTCCGTGCCGGATCACGTCCTCCCAATCGACGTGGGCCATGTCCTCCTGGTGCGGGGCGACACCGGCGCCGGAGGCGTCGGCGCCGACCCACACCCCGGCCAGTTGCGCGACCTTCTCCTCCAGCGTCATCAGCGGGATGAGCGCGTCGGCGCGTCGCCGGGGTGGGAGATCGGGGTTGCGCCATGACGGGACGGCGCCCGGGGCGCCGTCCGTGGCGGACACCTGACTGGTCATGCCGTCCTCTCGCCTCGCTCAACACAGGTTCGATTATTCGAAAGTTTCGACAATGTTTCGGGATGTGTTGCGGTAGGCTAGAGGCGGCCGTCACGCGTGTCAAGGGATTGCATCGAGGTCCTGATCTGCTGCTATTCTGGCCGAAACTTTCGTTAAGGACTGATGAGGTTTCGATGGCAGCTCTGGGACCGGGGAGCGGTTCCGACGCGGCAGCGCCGACCACCACCATCGCGGCGATCGCCGACGAGGTGGGGGTGTCGGTGGCGACGGTGTCCAAGGTGCTCAACGGCCGCGCCGACGTCGCGCCGGATACCCGGACGAAGGTCGAGGAGAGCCTGGAGCGGCACCAGTACCGACGCCGCGGCCGCAAGAAGCCGTCCGGGGCCGGGCAGATCGACGTGGTCTTCCACGAGTTCGACTCGGGGTGGTCGATGGAGATCATCCGCGGAGTGGAGGCGGTGACCGAGCCGGCGGGTGTGGGCCTGCTGCTGTCGCAGCTCGGCGGCAAGCACCATCCGCCGGCGCACTGGCTCGAGGCGGTGCTGGCGCGGCGGCCGCTCGGCGTGCTGTTCGTGCTCTGCAGCCCGACGCAGGCCCAGCAGGAGCAGCTGCGGCGGCAGGACATCCCGTTCGCGGTCGTCGACACCGACAGCGCCACGACCGCCTCCGTCCCCACGGTCGGCTCCAACAACTGGAACGGCGGGCTGCTCGCGACCCGGCACCTGCTGGAGCTCGGGCACCGGAGGATCGCGATCATTTCAGGGCCCGAAGACGTGCTGTGCAGCAGGGCCCGGCTGGCCGGCTTCCGCGCTGCGCACGAGGAGGCGGGGATCGAGGTCGATCCGGAGCTGATCCGCTACGGCACGTTCTATGTCGACGCCGGCTTCGAGCACGGGATGTCGTTGCTGGACCGCCCTGACCGGCCGACCGCGGTGTTCGCCGGCTCCGACATGCAGGCCATGGGGGTACTGCGGGCGGCTCGGCAGCTGGGGATCGACGTGCCGAGCGGGCTGTCGGTGATCGGTTACGACAACCTCGAGGTCGCCGCCTGGACCGACCCGCCGTTGACCACCGTCGACCAGCCGCTGCGGGACATGGCGGGGACCGCGACGCACATGGTGCTGGACTTGGCGCGCGGCGAGAAGCCGCGGACCAGCCGGATCGATCTGGTCACGGAGTTGGTGGTGCGGGAGAGCACCGCGCCTGCGATGAACACGAACCACTGACGCCAAACCGGGGGAGCCTCATGGCCCTGTTCGATCTTCCACTCGACCAGCTCGAAACCTATCTTCCGGATGTTCCCGAACCCTCCGACTTCGACGCGTACTGGAAGGCGTCCCTGGCCACGGCCGAGGGGTGCCCGCCACTCCTCGACGTCCAGCCCGAAACCACAGACCTCGAAATCGTCCGAACCTGGGACGTCACCTTCCCCGGCTTCGGCGGCGACCCGATCCGGGCCTGGTACTCCCGGCCCGCGGGAAACGACGCCCCGCTGCCCGCCGTCGTGGAGTTCGTCGGATACGGCCGGGGCCGCGGCCTGCCCCATGAGCGATTGACCTGGGTGGCGGCCGGCTACGCGCACTTGCTGATGGACGCACGGGGGCAGGGCGATCTGTACGGCACCGGCGGTGCCACACCCGACCCGCGGGCGACCGCGCTCGGCGGACCCGGAGTGATGACGCGCGGCGTGCTGGACCCCGCGGACTACTACTACCGGAGACTGATCACCGACGCCGTACGGGCGGTCGGGGCGGTCAGGGCGCTGCCGGGAGTGGACCCGACCCGGGTCGCGGTCGTCGGCAACAGCCAGGGAGGCGGGTTGGCGCTCGCAGCCGCCGGGCTGGTTCCCGACCTGGCCGCGGTGATGGTCTCGGCGCCGTTCCTGTGCCACCTCCAGCGCGCGATCGACATCACCGACAGCGCGCCCTACGGGGAGATCGTGAACTACCTGTCGGTGCACCGCGACGCCGAGGAGGCGGTCCGGCGCACGCTTTCCTACGTGGACGGCGTCAGCTTCGCACGCCGGGCTGTTGCACCCGCCCACTTCGGAGCCGGTCTGCGCGACACCGTCAGCCCGCCGAGCACCGTGTTCGCGGCCTACAACCACTACGGCGCCGAGGACCGCACCATGCATGTCTACTCGTTCAACCACCATGAGGGCGGCGACGCGGTCCACACCGGGCGGCAGCTGCGGTGGCTGCGTTCCCACCTCGCGGTGAGCGCCTGATACCGGGCCGATCATCACGAGTGCGGGCCCTGCTTTGCGGCACGGGTTCCGGCAGCCCCAGGCCTGACCGCGGATGTCCCGCCGCCAGCGTCAGCGCGACGTCGTGGTTCGGCGCTGTGGCCGGTGCCCCAAGGGAAGTCATGCACCCAGTAGCCCGGCTCCGGAGGGAGCCGGGCTTTCCGCGCTCGCGGCTGCGGGCTGGTCAGTCGAACTGTACGTTCATCGACAGGTTGATGAAGGAAGGAGTCGGATTCGGCCCGCTGAAGCATGCGACCGCGCCGAACGGGCTCAGCGAGGAGAACGACGTCGCCGTGCCGAAGATGGCGCTCATCTGGGCCGCCGTCGTCGTCTGCCCCTGGGGCAGGGCGATCACAGCGCTGGGGTTGCCGCACTCGGCGGTCGTATGTCCGGATTTCACGAAAAGCAGGGTCGGGGCGGGGAACCCGGACCCGGGGTAGGTGATGGAGAGTACCTTCCCGGGCTGGGTTATACCGGTCGGGGGGAACTTGCCCGTGAAGGGAATGAACCCGTTGACGGTCTGCTGCTGCGTCAAAGTGAGCGTTTCCGTGCCGGTTGTGCCGGCTGCGACCGGGAACAGCCCTGCCACTGCGGGTGACGTGCCGGTCGCGGCGGTCTGGCCGGTGTCCCGGACGGCGTCGCCGGGGTTGACGGTCAGCAGGTGGTGGTCGCCGGAGCGGGGCACCGCGATCTCCCAGGAGTCGGCGTTGTTCGCCCCGATGGCGGCGTTGCTGCCGGGCGCCACGTTCACCGGACCGGCCACACGATGGCCGTTTCCATTGAGGTCTGCCCACAGCGTGCCGTCGGAGGCCACGAAGGCCATCTCGAAGCCGCCGTCCGCCAGGCCGGCGATTGCCGGGCTGGTCCCCGGAGTCAGGACCGAGGGTGTGCGGTCGGTGACCCCGTCGCTGTTCACCGTCCAGAGGTGGTTGTCCGTGCCCTGGTAGGCCAGCTTCCACCTGCCGTTGATGCCGGGCGCCACCGACGGGTTGGTCCCCGGCTCGGCCCGCAGGCCGTTGCCGGCGATGTGCGTGCCCTTTCCGGGCTCGCGGACCCGCACGAGACCATCGCTGCCGACCCAGGTCTCGACGAAGATGAAGCCGCCCGTGGCCGGTCCCACGTTCAGGGCGGCCACGGACGGACTGGTGCCGGAGAGGATGTCCCCCTCCGAAGAACTGCAGACCTGGTCTTGGATGGGGACCTTGATGGACGTCTCCGTGCCGCCCTCAGAGATCAGGAAGTCCTGAATTCCCTGCTTGTCGACCGCGAGGGAGGGACTCGTTCCCGGCGTGACGATGTAGGGGTCGGGACTGCACGCGCTCTGCACCACCTGGTGGCCGCCGGCAACGGAGTTGCCGAACCACAGTGTGCGGTCCCATGCGTTGAAGGCCTCGTCGAAAGTGCCATCGGGCAGCGCAGCGATCGACGGGCTGGTCTGCGCGGCCATGAACGAGCTCGTCAGGGTGGCTGTGCCGCCGGGATCGATATGCGCCAACTGGCCCGACGGGGCCTGGAAGGAGACCTCGAAGCCCGGGGAGGTCGCCGCCGCCTGCGCGGTCGACATCCCAGTCGGGCCCACGACCATCGCGAGGGCCGCCGCGCCCGCGGAGAGGCTGGTGAACAGCCGGGTGACTCTCATGTTCCTCATATTCGCTCCAGTGCGAAGGAATCCCCTGTGCAGGGAGTCGGTCGCCTTTAGATACAGCAGAGGGTTACATCAGACGTCCGTTCCGGACGGGTACGTCTTCATCGCCCGTACCCGCCACATCCCCACGACCCTTCCCGCGTTGAAACAGTCAGCATCTATGGCCGACCAACCAGGACCGACAAGATCAAGGCGTTGGAACACCGCTCATTGTGTCGCGGCAGTACTGGCAGCGGCACTTCATGCCGGAGTAGGCCGAGATCGTCCCGTGCCGGTACGCTCCGCTGACCGTCTACTGGCGGTCACTCTTATAGGCGGATGATGACGAGAGCGATGTCGTCGGGGGCGCCATCAGCGACGTCGAGGCGGTCCAGAAGTGTGTCGGCCAGCTGGTCAGGGGCGAGGGTCAGGTCCTGAGCCAGGGCTGTGGTCAGGCGGTCCAGGCCGGCGTCGATGTCCTCGTCGCGGCGCTCGATGAGGCCGTCGGTGTACAGCACGAGCGTGTCTCCCGGGGCGTAAGCGAGGCCGGCCTGGGGCCGGGGAACGTGGTGCTCACGTGCGCCCAGTGGCGGATCTGTGGCCTTGTCCAGCAGTTCGCAGGTCCCGTCGCAGTGGAGCAGGATCGGCGGTAGGTGTCCGGCGCTGCTGTAGATGATCAACTTGCTGCGGGTGTCGATGAGCACCTTGACCGCGGTTGCGGCTACCGCACCCTCCACGCTGCGGGCATACAGGCCGAGGACCTCCAGGGCCTGGGCGGGGCTGGGAAGGGCGCGGATGGCGGCGCTCAGCGCGCTGCGGAGCATGCCCATGACGGCCGCGGCGTGAAGGCCGTGGCCGACGACGTCTCCGACGGCCACGGCGTAGCGGTCCGGTGGGAGGTCGACGACGTCGTACCAGTCGCCGCACACGTTCAGTGACGCGGTCGCCGGCAGGTAGCGCACCGCGATGTTGCCGTGCCGGTCCAGATCGGGGACGGACAGCATGGCTTCCTGCAGGGTGACGGCGACCTGCTGCTCACGGGCATGGGCCTGACGCAGCTCCAGATTCAGCCGGTCCAGCTCACGGGCCCGCCCGTATAGCTCGGCCGCCAACCCCTGCGACTGCTCGGTCGACTCCGCGACGAGCTGACGTTCCCGGGGTGAGTGGACGAAGGCCGTGACGTCCTCTACCTGTTGGATGATCCACTGCACTTTGCCGTCAGCTCCGGGAAGCGGCGTGTGGATCACGGACCACCATCGCTCCTCGAACCGGCCCGGCTGGTGGGGGTGCGGAAGGTCGTACCGCCGCAGCACCACGGTTTCCGGCTGCCCGGTGTCCAGAAGCCGTTGAAGGGACGCTTTCAGGTTCTGTTCTGTGTCGTCGTGGGTGCCGGGATTCTCCGGCAGGGCGTCAAAGAAGTGCTTCCCGATCAACTCGTCCTCGGTCAGCCCGGTGCTCCTCAAACATGCCCGGTTGACGTAGCAGATCACCAGGTCCGTGTCCAGCACCAGGTACGGGCTTGGTGTGGCGTCGAAGAACGCCGTGAAGTTGATATCCGTTATCATCACGCGCTCCCGTTGCTTACGAGCGCGACTGCCTGCCCTGTCAGTCTATGAGCGATCCACTGCGCGTGCCCGCCCGCGTTCACTCGTTGGCATCGTGCGCCTGGCCGAGGCTCGAAGCCGCTGCCGAAGCTGTGCGCGGCCGAAACGACGCACGCGCCCATGGTGGCGTCTTGCTGGCATTGTGGGCATTGCGATGCGATTCGGCATCGTCCGGCCGGCGGTACCCATGAATCTCACTTGGCCACCTTCGTCCTCGCCAGGCGATATGGAGCCGGGCGGGGTGACGATGGAGGGGAACCGATCCGCCGCATCTGTTCCGGGAAGGATCGGCTGGCATGACGTCTCCCTCCGATTCCTCAGTAAACGGCGAGAGGTGCGGTGATGGCTGGTGCTCGGACACGTGCAGCGGGCCCAGGACATGGGAGCCCAGGTCTGGACCACCAGCGCGGAACAAGAGGCTGCGTCGCTCGCGAGGAGCGCCGTCCAGGAGGGGGCCCAGGTGTTTGGGGGTGGCGGGTGGCGACGGCACCGTGTCGGCGGTCGCCGCGGTTGCCGCCGACACAGGCCGGCCGCTGGTCGTGGTCCCGGCGGGCACCCGCAACCACTTCGCCCGGGACCTCGGCCTCGACCTCCGCGATCCGGGGCGGGCGTTGGACGCCCTTGTCGACGGGGAGCCCACCCAGGTCGATCTGGGGGTGCTCAGCCCGCGTGTCTTCATCAACAACGTCTCTTTCGGCATGTACGCCGACGCGCTCCTCGAGCCCGGGTACCGGGAGGACAAACCGCGCGCATTTGCCACGGTGGTGCCCGACTACCTCAAAGGTAAGCAGTGGGTCGAGGCCCGCGTGACCACCCCCTGGGGGACCGTCGAGTTCCCACAGGTGGTGCTGATCTCCAACAACCCCTACCACCTGGCCACACCGCACTGGCTGGGGCGTCGCTTCTCACTCTCTACGGGACAGCTGGGCGCCATAGTCCTCAAGCGCCCCGCGCAGACGCCTTCGGATCTTCTGCGTCACCTGCGCGGCGAGCTGCAACAGCACCAGGACGGTGTCGGCGGCCCGCCGAGTGAAGGGGTTGTCGTCTGGTCGGCTCCCAGCATCAGGCTGCACGGTGACATGCAGCACCTGGACGCAGGCATCGATGGCGAGGCGGTGCGGCTTCCTCTCCCCGTCCTGTGCGGCATCAGGCCGGGTGCCCTGCGGGTGCTGCTGCCGAAGGACCGGCCAGGAATCCCGCTGGAGCACACGGTGCGCTGCTGAGGGACCGGCCATTCGAACTCATCGCCAGTCCCATGCACCTGATCCGGCTTGGCGGCGGGTGCCCCATCTCCTGGACAAGATACGAACTCGACACTCGCATCCTTCCAGGCTAAGGCAACTTTCGCATCTCAGGGACCGAACTTACGGCTTATTTGCTGAGTATCGGAGGCTGGAGAAGTACGGTGGCCGGCGCGCTGGCAAGTTGCTCGGCTTGCGAGCACCTCGGCAAATCTGGCTGCCCAAGCCAGATGCGTTCGCTGGAAAGCAGGCGGCCTACCAACGTCGAGCCGGATCCGGAACGTGCGCTATGCGGGCTGCTCCGAGCCGCGGCGGTCCGTGTCGTGGGCAAGTGCGTTGCCGACGTGGTTGGCGAGCATCACCGCGACCTGCCGTGCTTCGAGTGATGGTGCGCTGCCGGCGAGCGGGGTGAGCAGGAATCGGCCGCGGGTCCGGCCGGCGGAGCGCGCCAGCAACTCGACGTCTTCGTCGGGGAACCCGTGCTCGTCGATGTTCCAGCGGACCTGGCCCCACACCAGGGCGCCGTCGTCGGTGAGGCGGGGCGGACGACCGATGAGCCGGCCTTGTTCGAAGCGTGCGGCGCGCAGGCCGAGTAGTGCCACCAGCTGAGCCTGCACCTGCTCGACGACTTCGCGGGTGTCGCGGCCGTCGGCCACCATTGCGGACGTCGACCGCATGGCATGCAGGTAGGCGGTGTCGCGGACGACGACGCGCCGGGCCCGTCGGCCTCGGGCGGCCAGCTCGCTGACGGCGGCGCCGACGGCCAGCAGCAGCACGGTGGTCTCGATGTCGGTGTGGCGGGTGATGGTGAACCGCTCATAGGGCACGGTCCAGAAGAAGTCGAACCACACCGCCGCCGAGATCGCTGCCAGGATGCCGGCTGTGCGGTTGCCGTCGGCGGCCACGGCGACGACGGTGACAACCAGCAGCAACGCCATGTCGGTGTTCGGCACGGAGCTGCGCCACGGCAACAGCGCCGCCGCGACAGCCAACGGCAACAGCAGCGCAGCCGCCGTCGCCAGGCGGTCCCGGTGGACACGGCTGAACGTTCTCATACCAACAGGTCTACCCGCGTTCGGGGCGGGCGTCCGTTTGCATCTCGTGTGCGTTTCCGGCGTCGCCGGGTTCGGCCGGCAGCGCTATGACCATCGTCAGCCCGCCGCCGGGCGTCTCCTCGGGGGTGAGTGTCCCGCCCATGGCTTCGACCAGCCCGCGGGAGAGAGCCAGTCCCAATCCGACGCCGGTGGTGTTGTCGTGGTCGCCGAGCCGCTGGAAGGGGGTGAAGATCCGTTCGAAGTCCCGGGGTTGGACGCCGACTCCGCGGTCGATCACCCGCAGTTCGACCCGTCCGGCCAGCGCGCTGGCGGTCAGCACCACCGGCCGCTCGGTGCCGGCGTGTTTCAGGGCGTTGGCGACGAGGTTGGCCACCGCACGCTCCAACAGCGCCGGATCGGCGACGACGTCGGGCGCCGTGTGCAGGTCGGTGATCTGGACGCGAGTCCGGTCGGCGGCCAGGCTGTCCAGCGCGGCGGCCGCGACATCGTCGACTCTGACCGGCTCCAAGTGCAGGTTGAGGGCGCCTGCTTGCAGGCGGCTCATGTCCAGGAGGTTCTCCACCAGCCGGTTGAGCCGGTCCAGGGACTCGCGGGCGGTGGTGAGCAGTTCGGTGCGGTCCTCCGGGGACCAGTCGACGCTGGTGTCCTCCAGTGAGGTGACGGCGAGTCGGGCCGCGGCAAGCGGGGTGCGCAGGTCATGGGAGACAGCGGCCAGCAGCGCGGTGCGCATCTTGTCGGCTTCGGCCAGGGGTTCGGCCTCGGCGGCTTTGCGGGCGAGGCGGGAGCGGTCCAGGGCGACCGCGGCCTGGGCGGCGAAGGCGATGAGCACCCGCTGGTCGTCGGCGGTCAGGGTACGGCCCTTGAGGACGAGCATGGCGTCCGGCCCGGCCGTGGCCGTCACGTCGGCCTCGCCGGGCATCCGGCATGGCATGGTGCCGGAGGTCGAGGTGGCCGCGACCAGGCGCCATGCGGACGGGTCGTCCTGCTCGTCGGGGCGTATCGGCGCGGCCGGGTCCACGCGCTCCAGCAGCGCGACCGACTCCATGCCGAAGGTCTCCCGGAACCGGTTGAGCAGCGCGCTGATGGCCTCGTCGCCGCGCAGCACCGAGACGGCCAGCTCCGACAGCGTCTCGGCCTGCGCCGAAGCGGTAGCCGCTCGTTTGCTCTGCCGCGCAACGAGGTCGACCACCGAGGCCACGGTCAGGCCGACCGCCACGAACACCGCCAGAGCGACGATGTTGTTGCTGTCGGTGATCGTGAATCGGTAGAAGGGCGGGATGAAGTAGTAGTTCAGCAGAAGCGAGGCGGTGACCGCGGTGAACAGTGCGGAGAGCAGTCCCCCGAGACGGGCTACCAGGACCACGCCGATGAGCATGACCAGGACGTCGCTCACCAGGTTGGCCCGGGTACGCATGTTCGCCAGCAGCAGGGTCAGGGCGAAAGGAAGCAATGCTCCGGCGACCGGGCCCAGCCAGCGCGGGCCGAACTCCGGTGTGCGGATCAGGCGTGGCAGCCAGGCCCAGCGGCTCTGTTCGGCCGCGGACTTCTCGTGGGTGACCATGTGCACGTCGATGTCGCCGGAGTCCTGGACCACGGTCTCGCCGATGCCATAGCCGGACAGGAACCGTTCCAGCCGTCCGCGCCGGGACACGCCCAGCACCAGCTGGGTGGCGTTCTCGGCGCGTGCGAACTGCAGCAGTGCTTCCGGGATGTCGTCGCCGACGACTGAGTGGAAGCTGCCGCCCAGGGATTCGACCAGGGCCCGCTGTTCGGCGAGCAGTGCTGGTGAGGCGCCGGTCAGGCCATCGGAGCGGGCGACGTGCACGGCCAGCAGGTCCGAGCCTTTGGCGCCGACACGCTGGGCGATGCGGGCCGCCCGGCGGATGAGCGTGGCGCCCTCCGGCCCGCCGGTGAGGGCGACGACGACCCGTTCGCGGGTCTCCCAGACTTTGTCGATGCCGTGCTGGTCGCGGTAGTGCTGTAGCGCCTCGTCGACCCGGTTGGCCACCCATAGCAGCGCCAGCTCGCGTAGCGCGCCGAGGTTGCCGGGCCGGAAGTAGTTGGACAACGCGGCGTCGATCTTCTCCGCCTTGTAGATGTTGCCGTGGGCCATGCGCCGCCGCAGCGCTTCGGGGGCCTGGTCCACCAGTTCGATCTGGTCGGCGGCGCGCACCACCTCGTCCGGGACGGTCTCCCGCTGCGGCACCCCGGTGATTTTGGCGACGGCGTCGTTGAGCGATTCCAGGTGCTGCACGTTCACGGTGGTGATCACGTCGATGCCGGCGGCGAGCAGCTCTTCGACGTCCTGCCAGCGCTTGGCGTTGCGCGAGCCGGGGATGTTGGTGTGGGCGAGTTCGTCGACGATCGCGACCTTGGGATGCCGGGCCAGCACCGCGTCGACGTCCATCTCGGTGAACGACGCACCCCGGTACTCGATGGTCTGGCGCGGGACGGTCTCCAGACCGTCCAGCATCGCCGCGGTGTGCTCCCGGTCGTGGGTCTCCACGAACCCGACCACCACGTCGGCGCCGCGCTCGGCGCGGCGCTGGGCCTCGTCGAGCATGTGGTACGTCTTCCCCACGCCCGGAGCCGCGCCCAGGTAGACCCGCAGTTTACCCCTGGTAGTCATCGCATCTTCTCCACGGCGCTGATCCTTCCACGGCTGGACCCGCCTGCCCTCTCATCAGCCGTTTGGGCGCCGTGCGCATTCCATCGGGCAGCGTTTGCATCCTGCTTGCAGCACGTTGGGGGGGAACCTCTCCGGGTTTGACTGGCCCGGACAGCATCCCTGCTACCTAGGAGCCTCTGATGGCCGACGTCGTGTTCGTCGTGATCACGATCGCCGTGTTCGCGCTGCTCGCCCTCATCGTCAAGGGGGTCGAACGCCTTGAGCGCTGAGAACATCGTCGGTCTGGTCGTGTCGGTCCTGCTGGTCGGCTACCTGATAGCGGCCCTGATCCTCCCGGAGAAGTTCTGATGTCGGACACCGCAGCCGGCTGGCTTCAAGTCGCCGCGCTGGTGCTGCTCCTGGCGGTCTCCTACCGGCCGCTGGGCGACTACATGGCGCACATCCTCACCAGCCGCAAGCACTGGCGTGGTGAGAAGGTCCTGTACAAGGCCATGGGTGTGGACCCGGAGGCGGACCAGACCTGGGGCGTGTACCTGCGGTCGGTGCTGGCGATCTCCGCGGTCGGGGTGCTGCTGCTGTATCTGCTGCTGCGGATCCAGCATCACCTGATGATGGCGCTGGGCATGCCGAAGATGCAGGCGGACCTGGCCTACAACACGGCCGCCTCGTTCGTGACCAACACGAACTGGCAGAACTACTACGGCGAGAACACCCTCGGCTATGTCGCACAGATGACCGGTCTGGCGGTGCAGAACTTCGTGTCGGCCTCGGTCGGCATCGCGGTGGTCGCGACCCTGATCCGCGGTTTCACCCGGTCCAAGACCGACCGGCTCGGGAACTTCTGGGTGGACCTCACCCGGATCGTCATCCGGCTGATGCTGCCGTTCTCGATCATCTTTGCGATCGTCCTGATGGCCGGGGGCGTGGTGCAGTCCCTGGGCGACCACATGACCGTGATCCACACGATCAACGGCGACCAGCACCTGTATACGGGTGCCACGGCGTCGCAAGAGGTCATCAAGGAGTTCGGGACCAACGGCGGCGGCATCTTCGACGCCAACTCCGCGCATCCGTTCGAGAATCCCAACGGGTTCACCAACCTGGTTGAGATCTACCTGCTGCTGGTGATCGGGTTCGCGTTGCCGCGGACGTTCGGGAAGATGGTCGGCTCGCACAAGCAGGGCTACGCCATCGTCGCCGTGATGGCGATCATCTGGATGGGTTCGCTGGCGTTCGCGACCTTCTTCGAGACGCACCACCACGGCGTGAACCTGGCTGATGGGCACGCGGCGTTGGAGGGCAAGGAGGCCAGGTTCGGGATCCCGGCCTCGGCGTTGTTCATGACGTCCACGACATTGACGTCCACCGGCGCAGTGAACTCGATGCACGACTCGTACACGCCGTTCGGCGGCGGTGCGGCGATGTTCAACATGATGTTGGGTGAGATCGCGCCCGGCGGTACCGGATCAGGGCTCTACGGCATGCTGATCCTGGCGATCGTGACGGTGTTCATCGCCGGTCTGATGGTCGGCCGGACGCCGGAGTACCTGGGTAAGAAGATCCGTCCGGCGGAGATGAAGTACGCGGCGCTGTACATCCTCACCACCCCTGCGGTGGTGCTGATCTTCACTGGCATCGCGATGGCGTTGCCCGGTGAGACGGCGCGGATGACCAACTCCGGGCCGCACGGCTTCTCCGAAGTGCTCTATGCGTTCACCTCCATGGGTAACAACAACGGCTCGGCGTTCGCGGGGCTCGGTGGCAACACCCACTGGTGGAACACCGCCGGCGCGCTGGCGATGATGTTCGGCCGTTTCCTGCCCATGATCTGGGTGCTGGCGCTGGCCGGGTCGCTGGCCAAGCAGCAGCCGGTGCCGGAATCCTCGGGCACGCTCAAGACCGCCTCGCCGCTGTTCGTCGGCATGCTTCTGGGAACCGTGCTGCTCGTGGTCGGCCTCACCTACTTCCCGGCTCTGTCGCTCGGGCCGCTCGCTGAAGGACTGCACTGATGACCACCGACACTGTGACGCAAGCCCCCACACCGCGGGCTCCGCAGTCGAAGTCCGGGACCGAACCGAGCCGCATCGGCGGCGGGTTCCTGGACCCGAAGATGCTCTGGAAGTCGCTTCCGGACGCGACCAAGAAGCTCGACCCCCGGGTGATGTTGAAGAACCCGGTGATGTTCGTGGTCGAGATCGGCTCGGTCCTGACCACCTGGCAGGCGATCGCGCACCCGTCGGTGTTCGCCTGGACGATCACCGTCTGGCTGTGGCTCACGGTCATCTTCGCCAACCTCGCCGAGGCCGTGGCCGAGGGTCGGGGCAAGGCTCAAGCAGCCACGCTGCGCAAGGCCAAGACCACTACGACGGCTCGCAAGCTCGCCTCCTGGTCCCCAGGCCAGGCCGGGGCCGAGTCCGAGGTGGCAGGCACGGATCTCCAGCTCGGCGACTTCGTGGTCGTCGAAGCGGGCCAGGTCATCCCCGGCGACGGTGACGTCGTCGAGGGCGTCGCGTCCGTGGACGAGTCGGCGATCACCGGCGAGTCGGCACCGGTGATCCGGGAGTCCGGCGGCGACCGGAGCGCGGTCACCGGCGGAACCAAGGTGCTGTCGGACCGGATCGTCGTGAAGATCACCTCCAGGCCGGGGGAGACGTTCATCGACCGGATGATCAACCTGGTCGAGGGTGCGAACCGGCAGAAGACGCCGAACGAGCTGGCGCTGAACGTGCTGCTCGCGTCGCTGACCATCGTGTTCCTGCTCGCGGTCGTCACCCTGCAGCCGATGGCCACCTGGGCCGGTGCCGCGCAGACCTTGATCGTCATGGTGGCGCTGCTGGTGGCGCTGATCCCCACCACGATCGGGGCGCTGCTGTCCGCGATCGGCATCGCGGGCATGGACCGTCTGGTGCAGCGCAACGTGCTGGCGATGTCCGGCCGCGCGGTCGAGGCCGCCGGTGACATCAACACCCTGCTGCTGGACAAGACGGGCACCATCACCTTGGGCAACCGGCAGGCGTCCGAGTTCGTGCCGGTCAAGGGTGTCGACCAGCACGCCCTGGCTGACGCGGCCCAGCTGTCCAGCCTCGCCGACGAGACCCCCGAAGGCCGCTCCATCGTGGTGCTGGCCAAGACCGCCTACGGTCTGCGCGAGCGGCACTCCGGCGAGCTGTCCGGTGCGGAGTTCGTGCCGTTCACCGCGCAGACCCGGATGTCCGGGGTGAACTTGTCCGACGGTCACGAGGTCCGCAAGGGCGCCGGCTCGGCGGTCATGAAGTGGGTCCGCGACAACGGCGGCCACCCCACCGACGAGGTCGGTTCCCTGGTGGACGGCATTTCCGCGGCCGGTGGCACTCCGCTGGTGGTGGCGGAGAAGACCCCGGACGGCGTGGCCCGCACGCTGGGCGTCATCCACCTCAAGGACGTGGTCAAGGAGGGCATCCGCGAACGCTTCGCCGAGCTGCGCTCCATGGGCATCAAGACGGTCATGATCACGGGTGACAACCCGTTGACCGCCAAGGCGATCGCCGAGGAGGCCGGGGTCGACGACTTCCTGGCCGAGGCCACGCCCGAGGACAAGATGGCCCTGATCAAGAAGGAGCAGGAGGGCGGCAAGCTGGTCGCGATGACCGGCGACGGCACCAACGACGCGCCGGCCCTGGCCCAGGCCGACGTCGGCGTGGCGATGAACACCGGCACCTCGGCCGCCAAGGAGGCCGGGAACATGGTGGACCTGGACTCCAACCCGACCAAGCTGATCGAGATCGTGGAGATCGGCAAGCAGCTGCTCATCACCCGCGGCGCGCTGACGACGTTCTCCATCGCCAACGACGTCGCCAAGTACTTCGCGATCATCCCGGCGATGTTCACCGTGGTCTATCCGGGCCTGCACGTGCTGAACATCATGGGCCTGCACTCCCCGAAGACGGCGATCACCAGCGCCATCATCTTCAACGCGCTGATCATCATCGGGCTGATCCCGCTGGCCCTGCGCGGTGTCCGCTACAAGCCCTCATCGGCCTCGGCACTGCTGCGGCGGAACCTCGTGATCTACGGAGCCGGCGGTCTGGCGCTGCCGTTCGTCGGCATCAAACTCATCGACCTGATCGTCCAGTTCATCCCCGGATTGAAGTAGGAAGGAGCCGACCCATGAAACTCGGAGCAGCAATCCGGCGGCACACCGCCGCCATCCGGGCCATGCTCGTGTTCACCGTGATCCTCGGCATCGCCTACCCGCTGCTGATGACCGGGATCGCCCAGCTGGCGTTCAAGGACAAGGCCAACGGCTCCCTCATCAAGGACGCCTCAGGCAAGGTCGTCGGATCCAGCCTGCTGTGCCAGCAGTACGTCGACAAGAACGGCGACGCGCTGGCCCAGTACTTCCAGGCCCGGCCGTCGGCGGCCTCGGACTCGTCGAACTCCAGCGACCCGGGCTGCAACTACGCCTTCTCCGGCGGTTCCAACCGCGGCACCACCGACCCTCAGCTGAAGCAGACGATCCAGGGCCGGATCGACGACTACGCCAAGGCCTACGGTGTCGACCCGGCCAAGGTCCCCGAGGACGCCGTCACCGCCTCCGGCTCCGGCATGGACCCCGGCATCTCGGTGGCCAACGCCAACGACCAGGCCGCCTCGGTGGCCAAGGCCCGCGGCGTGGACGTCTCGGTGGTACAGAAGGCCATCAAGGACCACACTGATGGCCGCAGTCTGGGCTTCTTGGGAGAGGAGTACGTCAACGTCGTGACTCTCAACCGGGACCTGGACAAGCAGCACCCGGTGACGGCGCAGAGCTGAGAGTCCCGGCGAGCAAGCACCGCGAGCGGGGGTCGGCGAGATTCGCCGACCCCCGCCGCGATTTCACGCAACACCGTTGGACTATGCATAAAGCCTGGTCCTGCGATACGTGCTGGCGCCTCGGGAGTGGGTCGTCTTCGTGAGATCGGCGTAGCGACGGCGTTTGTCGATCATTAAGATCGATGGTGGTGCGCCGGGAAGACTGGTCGGCTCGGGGATTCCGATACCGGCCAGAGGCGTCGGACCCCGACACTCGAGGCTGAGGTGTCCCGGTGCTGCACGCGGTGGGGATCGTGCTGTTCTTGGTGGTGCTGGGCACCGCCGTGGCCACGTTCGCCCGCCGCTGGGGGATCCCGGCGCCGTCGTTGCTGGTGCTGGCCGGGATCGCCGTGGCTTTCGTGCCGGAGGCCCCGACGGTTCACGTGGCCCCGGACGTGATCGCGCTGGTGGTGCTTCCGCCGCTGTTGTACGCCTCGGCCGAGGAGATCTCCGCACGGGACCTGCGGCGGGTCTGGGTGCCGGTCGCGGTGCTCGCTCTGGGGCTGGTGCTGGCCACGGCGGCCGTGATCGCCTCATCGGCGCTGGCGTTGACGGCGTTGTCGGCCTCGATGGCGTTCGTGCTGGGCGCCGTGCTGGCGTCCACCGACCCGGTGGCGGTCACCGCACTGGGACGCCGGTTGCCGCTGCCGGGCCGGATCCAGGTGCTCGTGCAGTCCGAGAGCCTGTTCAACGACGCGACGTCCCTGGTGCTGTTCAAGGTGGCGGTCGCCGGCGCGCTCGCCGCCGGATCGGTGAACGTCCTCGGATCGGTGGGGAAGTTCTTGTGCTGCGCCGGGACGTCCTGAGCGTCCAGTCCGCCGAGTTGCGCCGGCTGTTCGCCGAGGAACAGATCGGCGACGGCGCACGGCGGCGTTTGCAGGCCGAGCTCGATCGCCGTGAAGCAGGGCTCGAGGCCTGAGACGCGCGATCCACGCGCCCCTCCAGCAGGGCGCGGGCGGCTGATCACGATCCGATGAGAACACCGTCGCGGAGGCCGGCGGCCCTCACCAACGGCGATCAATCAGCCGCCGCGCCGACTGCTCACACTTGTAGCCCGTTTGATGGATGGTCGCGAGCGGATCGCATGCCTCCCATTTGAACGATGTGGGGCTCCTTGCCCGGGTTTTCCGTCGGTGCTTGGCTTGTCTTGTGATCACCGGAGGCGTGGAGCAGCGCCCTGCCAGCGGCGGGGCCGCAGGGATCTGCCCTGCCTTCCCAGTCGGTGATCCGGGCCGTCGTCATGACGACCGGCCGCCTCATCGCGTCGGGCTCTGACCGCCGCCGGCCGCTGCGCTTCGCCCTGCGTCCGTCGCTCCCGACGCTTGCCATGCCGGTGAGATCCGCTCAGGTACCTCCTTCCTGGCGGGCTCACCGTCTCGCTGATCGCCCGCGCCGCGTTGACTGGTGGGTTTGCGCGGCGCGGGCTCGGCATCTTCCCCAACGAAACCGGAAAGTTCTCATCACGATGTCCAAGAACTCTGCTTCTTCCCGCACCGCCCTGGTCACCGGCGCTGACGGCGGCCTCGGCCTGGAGATCGCACGGCAGCTCGCGACCCAGCACGCGCATGTCATCTTGCATGCCCGCACCGCTGTGCTCGGCGAGCAGGCCGTGCGCACCCTCGTGGCCGGCGGTGCGCAGGCCGGACGGCTGTCGGTGGTCGTCGCCGACTTCGCCGACCTCGGCCAGGTCGGCGCCATGGCCAGGCGGGTCGCCGCCGACAACCGGAAGGTGGACCTGCTGGTCAACAACGCTGCGGTGTTCGGGGCGCAAACCCGCACCCTGACCGGTGACGAGCACGAGGTCACCTTCCAGGTGAACTACCTGGCGCCGTACCTGCTGACCCGGCTGCTTTGGCCGACGCTGACTGCGGTGCCCGGTAGCCGGGTGGTGAACGTGTCCTCGGCACTGCACCGCGGCGGCCGGCTGCACTGGGGCGACGTCGACTCGGCCAAGCGCTACTCTGCCGTGGCCGCCTATGCGCAGTCCAAGCTCGCGCTGAACCTGTTCACGAAGGCCGTCGCGGTACGCGGCGGCGCCGACCTGATCGCGGCCAGCGTGCATCCCGGCATCCTGGCCACCGGCATGGTCCGCAACTACTCCCGCGAACTCGGGCGGCCGGTATCCGAGGGCGCCACGGCGGTTCTCCACTTGGCCGGCGCGAGCGTCGAGGACGGCGGCTACTACGAGGGCATGGCGGCCTCCACCCCCAACCTGCTGATGAACGACCCGAGCTCGGTGGACCGGCTGTGGAAGCTCAGCGCACGCCTGGTGGGCCTGGCGGCCTGAGCACGACGTCCACCCCAAGGACAGCGGGCCCGGACAACCATGTCCGGGCCCGGATTCATGCGCTCAAGCGAACACGAACGCGACGACTGCTCCGGCGATGGCGGCCAGCCCCAGCGCGATGAAGACGAACGCGCCGCGGCCGTGCTCGCCGTGGACCACGATCTGGACGGGGTCGTCAGGGTCGTAGTGAACCAGGATCTTGCGGCCTTCGACGAGCGGCCGGCGCGCGGTGGGCGCGACCGGTGAGAAGACCTCCACCGGGCGGCCTTCATCCGTGTCGAACCTCAGTAGCGGCCGGTAGGCGGACGGTTCGTACTCCGGGTGGGTCGGAGCCGCCGCGATCGAGGCCCACGCGGTGTGTTCGCCGGCCAGCAGCCGACGCCGGCGTCGTCGTTCCATGACTCCGGCGAGCAGGCTCACCACCCCGCCGAGCAGGATCACCGCGCCGAGCACCGTCACGGCTCTCACGCTACGGCAGCGCCGTCAGGCCACTCGTGAGCGCCACGTTTGAATCCCATCCCGCTCCGCATGCATCACGCGAGCAAGGCATACCGGCAGTTGGGGCCGCGTTTTACTCCTGGCATGACTGATCTCGCGGCCCCGCCGACGGGGGCCGAGCCGCAACGCTTCGGCCCACGGCGTGTGCGCCGTAACTGGTCGACGCCGACGGCTCTGATAGGGAGCGCCGCGCTCGTTGTCGCCGCATCGACGGTGTTCGCCATAGTGGCGATCGCGACGTCCGGTCAGGTGCGTTCCGGCTTCGACGCCATCGGCCACTCCGAGGCACCGCAGGTCGTGGCGACCAACGATCTCGTGTATTCGCTCAACGACATGGATGCGAACCTGGCGAACGTCCTGATGGTCGGGGACAAGCAGCTCGGTCCGGGTATCGACCGGGCCTCGTTCGCGAAGCTGTTCGAGCAGGACCGTGCCGCCGCCGACCACGATCTGCAGCTGGCTGCCATCCATGCCGGACCGGACGGCGCTGCGGCGCAGCAGGTGGGGCAGGCGCTGGACGCTCTCGGCTCGTATGAGGCGCTGGCTGCACAGGTGATGTATTCGGACGCCGGCCATGCTGACCGCCCGGCTGGGCAGGTGCCCGCGGACGAATCAGCGCTGTTCGCAAAAGCCACGGATCTGATGCAGCAGACGGTGCTGCCGGCGGCTAAGACGGTGGCCGCCAGCAACGGGGCCGCGTTGGAGTCTTCGTACGAAGACAGGCACGACACAGCCGAGGCTGCTGTGTGGTGGATCGCCGGTTCCGGCGTGCTGGTGGTGGCTGCGCTCGGCGGAGTCCAGTTGCTGCTGTTTCGCCGCGCCAACCGGCTGCTGAACCCGGGCCTGGCCGCGGCCACGGTGCTCACGCTCGCGCTGACTGTCTGGGGCATGTCGGCGATGAGCAGCTCCGCCGAACACCTGCGCGGTGCGAAGAAGGATGCCTTCGACTCGGTCGCCGCACTCACCGCGGCCAAGGCACTGAGTACCGACGCCAACGCCGATGAGAGCCGGATCATCGTCGACCCGTCGCGCGCCGCGAAGTACCAGGACTCGTACCTCGCCAAGAGCGAGCAGCTGATGGACCTGGGCTCCGGCGTCACGCTCCAGACCTACGACTCAGCAGCACAGTCCGCCCTGGACACGTATTTCGGGGATCCGGTTCGGCATCCGGTCACTTTCGGCGGCTACTTCGGCGCCGAGCTGCGCAACATCACCTTCCCCGGCGAGCGTGCGGCGGCTGAGCAAGTCCTGCGTGCCTACCAGGTCTACGAAGTCGACGACCGCGAGCTGCGGCAGAAGCTGGCCACCGACCTGCCCGAGGCGATCCGCTTCGACACCAGCCCGGCGGCTTCGGATTCCGACGGCGCGTTCGTCGCCTACTCCGGCGCGCTCCAGAACGTCATCGACATCAACTCCAGGGCGTTCGGTACGAGCATCGACGCCGGGCTGTCGGGACTGCGGCCCTGGCCGTGGGTTCCGCTGGGCGGTGCGGTCACAGTCGTGGTGCTGCTCGTCATCGGAATGCGGCCGAGGCTGGCCGAATACCGCTGACCGGCTGAAACCCTCGCGGGATGCAAGCGGGTTGAGTCCGATTCACCCGGCCCGGCTTTGCGATCCTGGCAGCAGACGGAAGATCGGCGGCCGCAGCGCCGCCTGACGGGAAGGCGAGCTCCGGTGGTGACTGCTCCGGATACCGAGTCCGGTTTGTCGGCGACGGCCGCCGACGCCGGACCCGACAGCGCAGAGGCTCGCAAGGAGCGGGACCGGCTGACGGTGCCAGCCGGTCTGGCTGCACTATCGCTGGACGCGCTGGCCTCGGTGGCCTACGGTCCCGAGGCGATCGTCGTGGTGCTGGCGGCTGCGGGCGCGCACGGACTGGGCTTCACCCTGCCGGTGACGATCGCGATCGCCGCGCTGTTGGGTGTGCTCACCGTCTCCTACCGCCAGGTGATCGCCGCGTTTCCCAACGGCGGCGGCGCCTACGCGGTGGCGGGCGCGTATTTGGGCGAGCGGGTCGCCCTGGTGGCAGCCGCCTCGCTGATCATCGACTACATTCTGAACGTCGCTGTGTCGGTCTCGGCCGGGGTCGCGGCGCTCACGTCGGCCTACCCGGCGCTGTACGGGGACCGGGTGTGGCTCTGCCTGGCGGTGCTGGCCCTGATCACGGCGGTGAACCTGCGCGGAGTCGCCGAATCGGCCCGGGTGTTCATGGTCCCGACTGTGCTGTTCATCATCGCCATCGGTGTGGTGATCGTCGCCGGATTGCTCCGCACGCACCCGGCGACCGCGCCCTCCGACGTCGCGCTGGCCGGTCAGGTGGAGTCGGTGGGGCTCCTGCTTCTGCTCAAGGCGTTCGCCTCCGGCTGTTCTGCGCTGACCGGCGTCGAGGCGATCGCCAACGCGGTGCCGACGTTCCGTGCGCCGCGGGTGAAGCGGGCCCAGCGCACCGAGGTCGCGCTCGGGGCGCTGCTGGCCGTGATGCTGCTCGGACTGGCCGCGTTGATCGAAAAGTTCCACGTTGCCCCGGATCCCTCGGGCAAGACGGTGCTGTCCCAGCTCACCGACGCCGCGCTCGGTCACAACCTGGGGTTCTTCGCTGTCCAGTTCCTCACCATGATCCTGCTGGCGCTGGCCGCGAACACCTCCTTCGGCGGCATGCCGGTCCTGGGGAGTCTGCTGGCCCACGACAACTACGTCCCGCACCTGTTCGCGCTGCGTGCCGACCGGCAGGTGCACCGCTACGGCGTGCTCGTCCTGGCAGGCGCATCGGCGCTACTCCTGGTCGGCGCGCAGGGCGACACCCAGACGCTGGTACCGGTGTTCGCGATCGGCGTGTTCATCGGCTTCACCCTCTCCCAGGTCGGCCTGGTGCGGCACTGGCTGCACGAACGAGGCCCGGGCTGGGTCGGCCGAGCCCTGCTCAACGGCTTCGGCGCCGTGCTGACCACCGCCGCGCTGGCCATCGAGCTGATCTCCAAGTTCAGCGAGGGCGCCTGGCTGGTGTGCCTGGCGGTACCCGCCCTGGTGCTGTTGTTCGAGCGAGTGCGGGTCGGGTACGAACACGTCGGCGAAGTCCTCGGACTCGGGCACCTTCCCGAACCTGCACAGGAGCAGCAGGCGCTGGTGGTCGTACCTGTCGGAGCCGTGTCCCGCCTGACCCGCGAGGCGATCGGCGCGGCACTCTCCCTGGGCGACGGCGTCATCGCGGTCACTGTCGTGCACACCGATGAAGAGGATGAGGCCGCCGCCCGGGCACTCCAGGAGCGGTGGCGAGCCTGGCAGCCTGACGTGCCGCTGGAGGTGCTGCATTCCGAGCGGCGCTCCCTGACGAAACCGATCGTGGACTACCTGAACCGGTTGGAGAAGCGGGCTCCTGCCGGCCCGGGCGGCTTTGAGCGGATCATGGTCTTGATCCCGGAGGTGCAGCCGCGGCAGGCCTGGCATCGGCTCCTGCACAACCAGCGCGGCGCGGTGCTGGACCGGGCGATCCGGCGGCACACCACCGCGATCGTGTGTCGGCTGCGGTTCCGCCTGGACCAGTGGTGACGAACATCTCGCGGGTGGGACGTTTGCATCGCCGCGCACCACGTTTGCATCGCGCGAGCAGCGCCGTCGCGGCAGGTGGCAGCGGGTTCACTAGAAGGTAAAGCCCCGCTACCGGAAGGCAACGGCGCCAGTGACGCACATCCTTGTCGTGGACGATGAGCCGCAGATCCTGCGAGCCCTGCGCATCAACCTGAAGGCCCGTGCCTACGAGGTCGAGACGGCCGAGCGGGGCGTGGACGCCCTTGCGGCTGCGGCCCGGCGCCAGCCCGACCTGGTGCTGCTGGACCTGGGGCTTCCGGACATGGACGGCCTGGACGTCGTGCTGGGCCTGCGCGGCTGGACGGACCTGCCGATCGTGGTGCTCTCCGGGCGCTCGGAACAGTCCGAGAAAGTGCGGGTTCTCGACGCCGGTGCAGACGACTACGTGACGAAGCCGTTTGCGATGGAGGAGTTGCTGGCTCGGCTGAGGGCGGTGCTGCGCCGTCGTGAGTTCAGGGCCGAGGCCGGAGTACCGGTCAGCGCCCATTACGACATCGGGCCGAGCACCGTGGACCTGTCGCGGCACACCGTAACCCGCGACGGTGGAAACGTGCGGCTCACCCGTACCGAGTGGGCCGTCCTGGAGCTGCTGCTGCGCCACCCGAACCAGCTGGTCACCATCACCCGCATGCTGACCGAAGTCTGGGGCCAGAGTACGTCCGTGGACAGCGGCCACCTGCGGTTTCACATGGCCAGGCTGCGACGCAAGCTGGAGGCGGACCCACAGCACCCGGTCCACCTGATCACCGAGTACGGCACCGGCTACCGCTTCGTTCCCACAGCGTCGAGGGGACCGGATCCACGCCTCGCGTGAGCGGCGGCTTTGCATCGACCGTGGCGGTGTTTGCGTTCTGTCGCCGTCCCCGTCGCACGACACCACGCGGGGTACGACGGATCTGGAAACCCGCACAACGCGGACCTGGGAGTCCATGATGCACCCGGATTCGAGGCTCGAACCGGTGGCCACATTGTCAACGGCCTTCATCGGGGGCATCGTCGCCACCGCTGGGCTGGCCGCAATCGGCGGCACCCGTCACGTCGACGTCGATCTGGCGGCCTACGTCGGGCTCGCCGCCGTGCTCGGTCTGGGTGCCCGCTGGTGGGCCGCGCCGACGGCCGCGTTCATCCTGTGGCTGTTCTACGACGGCTTCCTCGTCGGTCGGCACGGCGATCTTGTCTGGCACGGCGCGATGGACGGCTGGCGGCTCGGCTTCATCGGCGCCGGGGCGCTCGGCGGGCTGCTGATGGGCCGGGTGACCAGGTTCGCTGTGGCCGTGCGGCATCGATGACTCCCGCACCAGATCATCCCATCCGAAGACGAGAGGCGACTCCCTGATGACCATCATGATCCACTATGACTATGTCAGCTGGGAGAAGCTGTTCCCGGGCTATGGCGTCGACCTCAGCGCCCTGAGTTTCGAACCCCCTGACGACTGCCGGGCCGGAGCTGAGGCGGCGCTGAAGCACCTGCGGATGGGCCGTAACCCGAAACCGCACAAAGTCGCCGAGATGCGCGGCTGCCTCACCGAGGCCCTGGCCGAAGCCGTAGACCTGCAATGCGGCTACGCCGCCGTGCTCTTCCCCAAGCCCAAACGCAGCGCCGATCACCTGTGGATGGAGTTCACCGCCTACGACAACACCGCTGCCAGCCTGACCCCCATAGACATCCTGAGGCACGACATCCTGGAGCCGGCACCCGGCGAGGCCGTCGTTCATGGGCCCAGCCGGATAGATCTGGCCTGTGGACCGGCGCTGCGGATGCTGCAGACGGCCGAGCGCGCATCCGATGGCACAACCACACGGACCTTCCCCCGACTGACGTTCTGCGGGACCGGTTCTCTCGGCAGCACCCTGTTCGTGATCCGGAGCCGTGCCAGCTCCGAGGATCTCACCGATCTCCTGGACGAGTTGGTGACTGCGTGGGCTCAAGGACTGGAACTCCCTGGCTGAAAGTCAGCACCCGAAATCAAAACGCAAACCGCGCGCCCCGCCCGCTGCCCGCTCACCCGTCGCAAACGATCACCCCGGTAGCGTAAAAGCCCTGCGAAAGCCTAGGGGAGAGGAACGGGGATGGGCGGCGGCACGCCTGATCTGAAGGTCGACTACGACCTGCTGAGCGAGTTCCAGCGCAACCTCACATTCGTTCACGACGAATTCGCCGGACTCGGCAGGGAAGTCCACGGCCTGGACTCGGCCTCCGGGTGGGGCCACCGCGAGATCAGCTCGGCGATGGACGACTTCGAACGCAACTGGAGCTATCACCGCGGCAAGCTCGAAAGCGCCATCGAAACCCTGCTGACCATGGTCCAGCAGACGCAGGGCACGTTCCAGGACGCCGACCAGCAGCTGGCCAAGGCCCTGCACGGCGATGCCGACGGCACCGGAACCGCCCCGAAAGGCGGCAAGTGATGGTGCGCCCGGCCGACTGGACCGATCTGACCGGCGACCAGGCCGACCCCGTGCCGGGCCGCCCGGCGGACATCCGTGACCAGGCCACGCGCATGAGCCGGGTCGCCGACTCGATCCGTGACCAGGTGACCGCCCTGCACAAGATCGCCGGCGCCGACCGGTCCCGGTTGAAGGGCCAGTACGCCGGCAAGATCACCGAGACCGCGGCGTCGCTGGCCGACCACCTGGGCAAGGCCGAACATCGTTACCGCACCGCCTCCGGTGAGCTGTCGGGGTGGGCGGACGCGTTGGAGGCGGCTCAGAAGGAGTCGTTCGACGAACACACTGCCGCTGAGACGGCAGTGGGACAGCAAAAGGCCGACACCCCAGTCCATCCGGGACCCGGCCAGCCGGTCCCGCCGACCGACCCGGCCAAGGACAAGGCCCTGCACGACGCGAACGCCGCGTTGGCCAAGGCCCGCAGCGACTGGAGCGGTACCAAGAGCCGTTTCGACGCCGTGGCCCATCAGCACGCCACTGCCATCCGGGCCGTTCGCACCGGCGACGGCCTGCACGACAGCCGCTGGGACAAGTTCAAGGAGACGATCTCCGACTGGTCCCGCGTCATCACCGACGTGTGCAACGGCCTGGGCTGGCTGGCCACGCTGTGCGCGGTGGTGGCGCTGTTCATCCCGGGCCTGAACGTGCTCGCCTGGATCGCGCTGGGAGTGACCGCGCTGAGCCTGATCGGCCACACGGCGCTGGCCGCCTCCGGCAACGGATCCTGGTTCGACGTCGGCCTCGACGTGTTCGCGCTGGCCACCTTCGGCGCCGGCCGGCTGGCCGGCCGCGGAGTCGAGGCCGCGCGCGACGGGCTGGAGGCCACGATGCACGGGCCGGCTGCGCTGCGGGCCGGCACCCGCGCCGCCGACGGCGTGCTGGAGGGCAACAAGGCCGAGCTCACCGCAGCCAAGGCGGTACTCGACGATCCGAACGCGCTTCCCGGCGCCAAGGCCTTGGCTCAGGTCAAAGTGACGCGGATCGAGCGTCTGGCCGCGGATGCCGAGGACGCCGAGATGGCGCGGATCAAGGATCTGGCCGACCACGGTTACGACTTCGACAAGATCGAGTTCAAGTGGCCCACGCTCAAGGCGATCGCTCACGGTGACCACGCCGCGGCCGCCCAGCGGGAATGGGCCGAGAACGTGGCCAAGGAGATGAAGGCCGTGGACCCGCACGTCATGGCTGACGTCGCCAAGCTGGAATCGAAGCTGACGCAGGCGCAGCGCGCGTTCCAGGCCGGTGCCGGCGCGGACAGCATCGACAAGGTGCTCGGCTCGGTCGTGTCGTGGCACGGCGGGATCTCGCCGTGGCCGGGCTGGCAGGGCTACTACAACGGCACCCGCAACCCCTTCTACACGCACAACCTGGGAACCTCATGGTGACGACACAAACCGAACCCCTGGTGACACCGAACTCATACGCGCTCGTCCTGCCGCCAGGATGGATCCGGGTGTCGCTGGGCGGAACCGTCGACGCCGCCGTCAAGGACATCGCCGACCGCATGTTCGCCCGCCTGCCCCGCGACGCCTACCTCGAACGGCGGCGCGAGATGGAGGACCTGCTGCGTGAAATGGTCCGGCAGGCCCGCGCCACCAACGGCATCGACCTGTACCTGCCGGTCGAGGAGATGCACGGCGTGACGGTATCCGCGTCCTTCGTCGTCGGTGGTGCCGCGCTGCCGGACGAACTCGACGACATCGACACCCTCGGTCTGCTCGGCGCGATGGCGGCCGACGGGGGCCTCGTCGAGGTCGACGGATCCGCCGGCGTGCGGACCGAAAGGATCCAGCCACCCGCCGCCGATCAGCCTGGCGCCACCGCCAGCCGCCGCGTCGACTATGTCTTCCCGATCCCCGGCGATACCCGCCGCTGGCTCACCGTCGCCTTCTCGACCCCCGGCGGTGGCGATCCGTCCGACCAGGTCGCCGACGTCCTGGTGCAGTTGTTCGACGCCATGATGTGCACCTTCGAATGGAGGACCCGATGAGCGACGCGTTCGACCGGGTACGGTTCGTCATCGATTTCCCCCACGCCGACATGGACACCTGGGTGGTGCTCCAGAAGAAGTTCCCTGACCTGGGCTGGGACGCCCCGGAACCCTGGGCGCGGATGTACGCCCAGGGTATTTGGGCTGCATTCAACGGCACCCACCGCGAAGCCCCGGAACCCGACCCGGAGTGGGTCGAGCACACCACCCGCATCATCCTGTCCGCCCGCGAACAGTTCACCGGCGACAACTTCCTGCACTCGATGCTGATGTTCCACGCACCTGACCGCCTGCCGGTCCCCGTCGGACTCGCGGTGTACGCGGCCGAGGTGCCGTGGAAGCAGGCCATACCGGTGTTCGCTGGCGAACACGACCCGGAGAACGTCAGCAAGCCCGTCATCGAGGACTTCCAGTACGCAGCCGGGGCGGTGGGTATACGCGCCATCCGCTACAGCCAGCTCGATCCGGAGAAGCAGACGGTGATGGCGCGGGTCGTGTACTACTTCCGGCGGGCCGGCATCGACACTCAGGTGATGGCCACGCTCATCGACCCCTCGGCGCTGAAGGACGCGCTGCCGAAGCTCGACGCGTTCGTCGCCAAGCTGGCGGTGTACACGCGATGAGCGAGCAGCCGGCGCCCTTTCCGCTCATGGCCCGCGTCCGGGAGATCCAGGAGAGCATCCGCACGATGGACGCCGCTGAAGGCTGGGGCTCGGATGCCATCCGCGATGCCCTACTGGGCCTGCTGGCAAGCGAGGGCCTGCCGATGGAGGAGCCGCTGGGGCGCCCGGAACCACTACTCGGTGATACCGTATAGTGGTACTCGGTGCTACGCAGTACCGGGCGACCGAGGAGGAGCTGCGTGGAGGATCTGACGGAGATGCTGAAGGGCACGCTGGAGGGCTGCGTCCTGGAGATCATCAGGGCCGAGGAGACCTATGGCTATGCCATCACACGCCGCCTGCACGAGCTCGGCTTCACGGACGTCATCGAGGGCACGGTCTACACCATCCTGCTGCGGCTGGAGAAGAACGGGCTCGTCGCGGTGACCAAACGGCCGTCCGAGGTGGGCCCGCCGCGCAAGTTTTACGCGCTCAACGACGCAGGGCGAAAGGAGCTCGCGACGTTCTGGGCGAAGTGGGAGTACGTCTCAACACGCATCGACAAGCTCAAGGAGGGCGGGAGATGACTTTCTGGGAAAAGATCACCGGCAGCGATCTCACCAAGGAATACAAGGCTTTCGAAGCCCGGGCGCAGGCGCTGCCTGCGGAGTATCACGCGGCCTGGGAGCAGATCAAGGGCAGCCTGTTCCCCTACGGGGACTTCACCGGCCGCAATGCCATGCCTCTCCTGGACGCCGCCCTGGGGCTGCTGGAAGAAGCAGCGGCGGACGGGCAGAGCATCGACGAGGTACTCGGCGACGACATCCCCGGCTTCACCGCAGCGCTGGCCGGCGGCCAGGGCGCCCGCACCTACCGCGACAAGTGGCGCGAGCAGCTGAACGGCAACGTCGCCCGCAAACTGGCTCGGCTGGGAGGCTGACATGGGCATTCACGACATCATCGAAGGCAAGAAGGAGTGGCGGGCACACGTCGCCCGAGTCAAGGCCCTCCCGCCGGACTACCAGATCGTCTACAACGAGATGCAGAAGTACCTGTTCAAGGTCGGCCCGGTCGACCTGACCGAGGGCAACCTGCTCGCCGGGATCGTCGACTTCTTCGAGGAGGGCGTCGCGGACGGCAAGGGAGTCCTGGAACTCACCGGCACCGACGTCGCCGCCTTCGCCGACGGCCTGATCAAGGACTCGCGCACCTACGCAGAGGTCTACCAAGAGGAAATCAACGGGAAGTCCGGCGCTGCCGGGAAGTGACGCCATTGGGCGTTGCCGCAAGATACGGCGACGGCCTACGAGGTAGGCGTCCTGCTCTCATCCGGTGACCCCAAGAGTCTCAACTGGTGCTTGGAGCAGCCGTGATACCGCCTTCACTAGCGGTGTATGCGGGCCGCCGTCGTTTCGGTAGCGGTGTTTGGGCGGTGTCAGTGCCCCCGAATCCCGGACCGATTCAGCGTGCCCGTCTCCGCGCTTGATGGAGGCGGGCATCGTTCGAGCAATGTGTGTGTACGCTATGTCCCCACCGTGATTGGGAGCAGACGAGTACCTTCCTGACATGGCGGTCTCCATGGACAACCCAGCAGGACGGCTCCACGCGCTGTTGACCGATCTCGGAAGGCAGACCGCGCAGCCCACGCTGGTTGACGCATGGCTCATCACGTTCGGTATCGATCAGAACGACACCGCTGAGCTGTACCGGCTTGTCGCACTGGCCACACAGCTCCCGGACCAGCTGCGGAATGAACTCCGTGACACCCTTTCCAGATCCCGACGAGAGAGCGGTCTACCTGCACTGGGAGCCCGGCGTCGGGGGCTTTGTCGCATCGCAACGTCATCTGAACATGTCGATACAACAGGCGATAGGCCACTGCGACAAAGCGACCATGCAGTCACTCGAAGTCTGCGACAAGGTGCTCCACAGAACGCGACAGCAGTACCAAGGACGTCATCCAGCGCCGTCCAAGGATGGGCGGGAACCACAGCTGGTTGCTCGGTGATTCGTGAAGCCCTAACGCGCTTCCGGGTATCCCCGACGGCGCCCATTCAGCGTCATGACTCCGGCCACGATCGCAGTTGCGCAGATGAGTCCCGTAGTCATCCACAGTGCCGCGTCGTGCTTCGGGGGCACGTTCGCCGCCGTCGCTGGTGAGTGGTGGTCGGCGGTCATCGATGCTGGGGGAGGGCCGGTGGGTGGGGAGGTGGGTTCCGCGGTGGTGACAGTCAACTGGGCCTGCCCTCTGCCGAGTGCGGGGAAGCCGCATTCGACCGTCACCGACCATTGGCCGGCCGGTAGTGCCTGTTCTGTGCTCAGAACCGAGCTGTCGCCTGCCGTGGTGACCAACCGCCATGGGCCGACGGAGCGTCCGTCGGTAGCGGTTGCGCTGAGCGTGCCGGCGATCGGCTCGTGTACCGGGTCGCCGTCGTTCTCCCAGGTGGCGACTATCTGGGGGCGACCGTGAAGCCCGCTGGAGATGTCGAACTTGATGCTGTCGCCGTGGGCGGCGGTCGGATCCGCTGAGCCGAAGGTCAAGACGGCCGTGAGCAGGATGAGCACGACCCATGTGATGCGGGATGTGTGCATTGCTGGCACCTCGTTAGCAGTGACAGGGTGCCCGGTAGGACTCGGGCTGGGGGGAACCAAGAGTCCTACCGGGCGGTCAGTCCAGCCGGATCAGGAAGACGGCTGGACGGTCCAGTTCTGGCTACTGCCGCCGGAAGGCTGCTGAAGCTCCAGCAGCCGGCCGCCGTAGTACCAGCGAGTGCTGATTCCGAGGACGAGCGTGCTGCCGTTCGGACTCAGCGTGTAGCCGCCGCTGTTAGCGGTGAGCTTCCACCGCTGCGCCGCCGCGGTGTTGTCGCAGTGCTGCTGCACCACGTACTGACCCGGTCGCGTCTGGCCTCCAGCCTGCAGGCACTTACCGGAACGCACGGACACGATCTGTACGGTGCCGTTGCCGGCGTCATGGAAGTGCCACTGCTGGTTCGTGGCACCCGTGCGCTGGTAGCTGATCAGCACGTTGCCGTCGCGGGTGGAGCCGCCCCACAAGTCCGCCGACAGGCCCGTCAGGCTGTTGAGCAGCAGATAGGGCTTGTCCGGGGTGACTGCTCCGGTGACCGGGAGGGTGCGGAAGGCCGTGGCTCGGCCGGGCCGGGATGTGTTGCTGTCCTGCATGTGGACCGCGACCGTGACCGAGTAAGCCGTGTCAGGAGTCATGCGGACGACCCGGACGACGGTCGACTGGACTGTGCCGAGCAGCCGTCCGTTCAGGCGGATGTCATAGCCGGTGGCATATGGGGTGGCCTGCCAGCTCAGCGTGACCGAGTCCTGGGCGATCTGGCCGACATTCACAGTCGGGCCGGTCGGCGGTGGCGCCGGGCTGGTCGGTCCCGGGGTGGTCGGTCCGGTGCCGGTCGGTCCGGCCGTCGTCGTAGCCGTCACAGACGTGCTCGGTCCCGGAGTTTTCGTGCTGGTCGGGTTCGGTCCGGGGCTGCTGGTGCTGGTCGAGCTCGGGCCGGTCGCCGTGGTGCTGGTCGGGTCGGGTGTGGTCGTGGTACCGGTCGGCGCGGTCGGTGTCGTCGGTTTCGGCGTGGTCGGGTTCGGGCCGCCGGTGGTGTTCGTCGTGCCGGTCGTGCTGGTCGGGGTCGGCGACGGGTTCGGGCTGGGGTTGTCGCCGGCGATCAGGAACTGGTTGTTCGCCACGTTCCAGTGCGTGGCCAGGTAGCTACCGGGCTGCGGCGCGGTGTTGTAGTAGTCGTCGTGGTTGCAGTCCAACCGGTCGTCGTGTGCCTGATCGGAGCACAGGATCTGCATCTTCGGGTAGTCCGGTGAGTCGGAGTAGCACATGATGTCCCACTCGTCGACACAGTGGCCGGCCTTGCTGCTGTGCGGGGCGCTGTCGTTCACGGCGCCGAGGTTGTGGCCGAGCTCGTGGGCTGCCACCGAGCCGGTCCAGCAGCCGTTGTCCGAACGGCCGTAGGAGGGGCCGAAGTTGCTCCAGTTGTCCTGGCCGGCCCGCTCGTCACCGGCGAAGGTGCCGATGCCGCAGTACACCTGTGCGTCGGCGAAGACCATGTACTTGCGGTCCCTGCGGTTGTAGCCCTGGGCGGCCAGAGCCCTGTTGGACGCGCTGAAGTCGGTCATGGCCGCCGCGGGCACTTCGACATCCAGCACTGCGACGGTGCAGTCAGGAGCGGTGGCGTACCGGATGTGGCGCACCCCGCCGGTTTCGGCGGCACTGGCGTTGTAGATCGCGTCGGTGTCCGCCGCCCACTTCTTGAAGGAGGGCAGGTATTGCGCGAAACGATCCTGGTCCGGGCCGTGCATGTAGATCACCTGGACCCGGTTGCCGGTGACTCCGTCCCCGTCGCAGACCACGGCGTTGCCGCCGGCCGGAGCGGCGGCCGCACCGGTGGTGTCGGCCGGTGCCGAGTCGGCTCGGGCCCCGGCCGTCAGGTTTCCGGTCTGCGCGTCGAGCACCGGCGGCGCGTCACTGAGCAGATCCGAAGGGGCAGGCGCCGTGCCGTCACCCGTGGTCGGGGTGTCGGGAGTCGCGGTCGTCGGGGTGATGACCGGCTGTGTGCCGCGGTGGACGTCCAGCCCGGACGGTGGGGCGTCCGGGCCGTGGGAGCACTGAACGGTGTTGCTCACCTGGTACATGCCGACACAGGGCGTGCCCTGCGCGGCCGGCGTCAGCCCGGCATAGACCATGCCCCGTGCTTTGTCGTCCTTGGGGGGCGCCTTCAGCGGTTTCGGCGGCACCACGTGGTCCGGCTTCACAGCCTGGGTGGGTGGAGCCGAACTCGTCACAGCGGCCGGATCGCCGATCGATGAGCTCTGCTGCGAGGCTACGGGATGGTCGGGGTCCGACATCGTACTGACGCCGACCACCCCGGCTGTCACGGCCGCGGTCGCGGCCAAGGCTATGCCCAACAGGGCACGGGGACTATGGCGTCGGTTCTGTCTGCGATCACGTGGCATCTGAAGTTCCTGTCTGTTACGCGGTAGCCGAATTCGGCAGCAGCTATCGCCGCAAGGCATGGCCACGCGGGACACGGCTACCGATGGAGAAGGCCCGGCGAGCGCCGACCATGGAGAGCAGGCTTTGTCGCGATCCGCCCGAATCAAAAGCGGAGGGAGGCGTCGAACCCGATGGCGCCTGGAGCGGGATCACCGCTTCGGCAATGACCCAAAGCTGAGTCTGTCGCCCGATATTTGCGGAGAGACATGATTCAGAAGGTTTGGTGTCGTTACGCGGAAGATTCTGGCGGTACCTGGTGTCCTGTGTCAATCAAAGGTGAGCACCTCCATGACAAACTCTGCTCTTGCCTGCTCTGACCTGCGCAGAATCGATCATGACTGGGTCGCCGACCTCCTGGCGTGGAGACGGGCGACGAAGATGGATCTCTCGTCGTCTTAGGAGAGCGTGGCCGACGTCGGGAGTCACACATTTTTGCGCTGGAGTTTGCCTAATCCTCGCCTGGCCCGCTCTACCTGCAAGTTCGTAGCGTCGGGCGGGGCGCGGATGAGGTGTCGTGGATGCGCGGCGGCAGGTGCCGCCGGCGTTCGAGATCGTGCGCATCTCCAACGGGCCCGACATCGAAGCGCTCGACCGCAAGCATGTGCTTCTCTGTGCGAAAGATGAAAGAAAATGATCGTTTTGATCTTTGATCGATCACTTGACGACAGGCTGACTGCACGCTTCACTGTCCGATATGCGCACACTCCGTGGACTACTGCTCCAGGGCCCCCACGGCTTCCCGCGGTAAACGCCCTCGCGCCGTGGGGCCGCTCGCGCCACCTTCGCTCGCTGAGCCGCCGCCTCACCACGTCGCCTAATACATCGGATGTGTCTTCGTCTCGCAGTCTCAATGCCCTCATACGCACTTCTCGGATGCACGATCCTCGCCGCCGTCGTACCGACGCGCATGGATTGCTATAAGTCCTGCTCACAGCCGTTGAATGAGACTCCTGTGGCCACGCTGATCAGCTGACGCCACCTTGACGGCATGGTGGGCCAGCGCTAGCCTCCGGCACTAAAAGATCCGATGATTTGTCGACCAAGCGGCAAGGTTTCTCAGCCGTCAGCGTCAGCTCTGTGAAGGTTGCTCCTCGCTGGCTTCGGTGTCGGTAGGCCGCTCACAGGGCTTAGCCAGCTCTCGCATGCAGCTGGTCTTCGTGCTGCTGCGAGTACCGCAATGCCCCGCGCCAGTCGTCCGACGGGGCGGGAAGCGCCCGCAGAGAGAGGGAACGATGTCGCTCGTAAGAATCAGACGTTTGGCGGTTCTAGCCGCCTGCGTCACCGCTTTGGCTGTGCCGATGACCGGCATGGCCGCGACACAGGCGTCGGCGGTAACGGTCACCACCACGCTCAACCTGTACGTCAGTCCGACCGGCGGAGTGGGTTCGTGCACGAGCAGCACGGCACCGTGCTCCATTCCGGCGGCGGCCGCGGCGGCTCGAGCGGTCGACAAGTCGGCCAACCGCGTGGTCGTCAACGTGGCCGACGGCACGTATCGGATGCCAGATCAGCTGGCGTTGACGGCGGCGGACTCCGGGGCGGCGGGTAACCCGGTCGTTTGGCGCGCGGCCAACGGAGCGCACCCGTTGTGGGAGGGCACGTCCCAAGTCACCGGCTGGCAGGCGACGGGAACCAAGAACATCTATCAGGCCACCGTCCCCCGGGGGCTGACGCCCCGGCTGATCACCGTGAACGGCGTACGCGCTGTTGAGGCCCGTGGTTTTCAGTGCACGAGCTGCGCCATAACCGCCTCCGGGATCAGTGGGTTGCCAGCGCAGGTGGCGTCGTTGACGGGTTCGTCGATGCAGGTCGCGATCCGCGCTCGGTGGCGGAACTTTCACTGCGGGATCGCATCAGTGTCCGGAACCACCGCCACAATGCAGGAGCCATGCTGGGGCAACGCCTTCCAGAACACCGAAACGGGTTGGCAAAACGCCGCACCCAGTGCGAACGACGGCAACGGCGTGGACTACATCGAGAACTCCTATGACCTGCTGGGTACGCCAGGTCAGTACTTCATGGACTCCGCCAAGGGCCTGTTGTACTACGTGCCCCGCGGCAATGAGGATCTCACCACCGCCGATGTGGAGCTGCCCACGCTGGAGCATCTGCTGACGTTGACTGGCACACTCGACGCGCCAGTCCACGACATCGCCTTCAGTGGTATCACCTTCGCCGGAACAACATGGAACGAGCCGTACGGCCCTGGTGGGTATGTCGGCGGCCAGTCCGGATACCACATCGTCGGCACACAGACCTCGACGATAGCCGGCAGCACTGAGAGCAGCGCGTATGAGCGGACCATCTCGGCGGTCACCGTTTCCGCCGGCAAGGACATCGTCTTCAGCGGGAACACGTTTCAGAACCTGGGGGCCGCCGCGGTGTCGTTGGAAGGCGGCACCACGCAAAGCTCCCTGAACGGCAACCTGTTCCAAGACCTGGCCGCCGGCGGAGTGCAGGTGGGTGACAACATCCACGCTCCCACCGACCCCCGGGCGAAAGCCAGCAACAACTACGTCGTCAACAACACCGTCACCCGGGACGGGCGGGAGTTCGCCGACGCGGTGGGGATCACCGGCTATTACAACAACGGTCTGGTGATCCGGCACAACACCGTCACCGATGTGACCTACTCCGGTATCTCGGTGGGCTGGGGCTGGGGTTTCGTCGGCAGCGCGCCGACGCAGAGCAACATCCACGTCGACCAGAACAAGATCTCGAAGTTCATGCAGTCGATCTACGACGGCGGCGCCATCTACACCCAGGCCAGTTCGCCGGGGTCCACCATCTTCGCGAACTACATCGACTTCTCGCAGACCCACAACTCACCCGGCATCTACGAGGACGAGGCCAGTGCGTTCTACACCGCCACCAACAACGTGGTCCGCGGCATAGATCACGTGCACGAGAACAAGAACGTCTCGTCTACCGAGCAGTGGATCGCCAACTGGGCCACCTATGAGAACCACGACCTGACGATCCAGTACAACTGGACCGACGACAACATCAACAACTACTACTCACTGAGCCCGAACAGCATCTACACACCTAACAGCATCAACGTCACCGCCTGGCCGGCCGCAGCCCTGGCGGTGCAGGCCCAAGCCGGTGCGGATCCACGGATCACCGGAGCCTCGCTGCTGTTCGCCGACAGCCAGGAGACCACCGGGGAGAACGGCGCCGCCGTCAATGCCGTCGACGGTAACCCGGCCACGTTCTGGCACACCGAGTGGTACAACGCCGCCCCGGGTTTTCCTCACGAGATCCAGCTCGATCTCGGCGCCGAGTACGCTGTCGACGGATTCCGCTATCTGCCACGGCAGGATGGCGGTGTGAACGGCAGGGTCGGCAGCTACGAGGTTTACGTGTCGGACTCTGCAACCAGCTGGGGCACCCCGGTGTCCACCGGCACCTTCGCGGACACCGCTGATGAGAAGACCCTGTCCTTCCCGTCGGCACGGGGCCGATACCTGCGGTTGCGGGTACTGACCGAAGCGGGCAATCGCGGGCCGTGGACAAGCGCCGCCGAGATCTCGGCCACCGGTCTGCCGATCGCCGGCTCCGGAAACGACTTCTGGATTTCCACCCCGCCAGGCAACACCAGCGTGAATCCCGGCAACGCCATCACCACCACACTGACCGCAGTCCAGACGGCCGGCACGGCCCAGCCGGTGACACTGTCGGCGACCGGACTACCCGCAGAAGCCACGGCATCGTTCAGCCCCTCTCCAGTCACCCCGGGATCGTCTACCAACCTGACCATCAAGACCACGCCCACCACGGCATCCGGCACCTACCCGATCACCGTCACCGCGACGCAGGGATCGGTCAGCCACGCTGTCACCTATAACCTGACGGTGGTCGGCACCGGCACTGGCACGATCGTCGGCGTGGGAAGCAAGCGCTGTGTCACCGTTCCGGCGGCTCCTCAGATGCAGCTTTCCGATTGCGTGGGCGGCCAGGCCCAGACCTGGACGCTTGCGAGCGACGGCACCATTCGTGCCATGGGGCAGTGCTTGACCAGCCAGAACGGTAGCTCTGCGTCCGTGACGCCGGTCCAGCTCGCCGCTTGCGGCGGCTCAGCCCAGCAATGGACTTACGAGCCTTCCACCCTGGCCTTCACACTGCTCGGCCAATGCCTGGACGCATACGGCGGCGGCACAGGCAACGGAACTCCGCTCATCCTCTATCCCTGCACGCAGAACTCGAACCAGCAATGGAGACCCTCGGTCTAGCACAGTGGTGAATGGGGGCTGCACCACAGCGTGCAGCCCCCATTTTCTTGCGCTCACGCGGCGATTCGATCCCGGCCGGGACCGTTGGCAGGCCGTCGCCCGGAGTATCCGCGGCCTGCGGTGGTCAGTCGCCGGTAATCGTCCAGATTCCCGACAAGATTCTTCACTGTGCGCGAGCTTGCCGGGCGGTCACGGCACGGACCGTCGGCGACAGACTCAAGCCTGCTTGCCGAGGTCGTGGCCATGTTCGCCACGCCTGATGCTCGATTCTGCGCGATTAGATCATCCGTCGGCATGCTAACGCCCATTTTTCAGCGGGTCCGGACCCGACTACTCAGGAAAACTCAAGCCCGATGACAGGACTTCGCTACAGCTTCAGGCTGGCGAACGGTCATGGCGTTTCGCGGCCACCCCCAACAGCATGGCGATTTGATCGATAACAGATACATTGCCCTGCTTTATTTGATAAAGCTCAATAGTTCCACGGAGGTTCCCGGCAAAACCGCCTCTAGTGACTCCCTACCAGGGCGATCGGATGCTCGGTACAAGGGAAGCGGCTCCGGGCAGCCGACCACAGGGTGGGTCGAGCTGTTGACAGGGGGATGCGCCGGTATGAATAATCGCCGTCACACGCAGATGATTGAAGATGCGTGAATGGCGTTCAAGTCAGTCAAACTCCTCCAGGGATCCTGTGAGTAGAGAGCGCGGCGCCCCACCCTCACGTCGCTACCGGCCTCACGCCTCGCGAACCATCACCGCTCGAGATTCTTCTCGAGAAACGTCCTATGAAGGCAGGTATTGAGATGAAGCGCTCCATAGTCCTCGCCGCCGTCGGCCTCTCCCTGGCGCTGGCCGCCTCGGCGTGCTCCTCCAGTAAGTCCTCGGGCGGTCCGTCGTCGAACGGCAGCTCTGGCGGCAACTTCGGTGACTCCTCCAAGCCGGTGACCATCTCGCTGCTCGCGCCGTCCTACGGCAGCAGCG
>NZ_BAAAQM010000005.1:83698-250683 GCF_039531675.1 Catenulispora subtropica | reverse complement strand
GCCGCGTCGACGACATCATGCTCGTCTCCGGCCACAACATCTCCACCACCGAGGTCGAGTCGGCCCTGGTCTCCTACCCGTCGGTCGCCGAGGCCGCGGTCGTCGGCGCCAAGGACGAGACCACCGGGCAGCGCATCGTCGCCTTCGTCATCCTGCGGGCCGGCGAGGAGGAGACCGAGGAGCTGGACGCGGCGCTGAAGGCGCACGTGTCCAAGGAGATCGGCCCGATCGCCAAGCCCAAGCAGATCCAGATCGTGGCGGAGCTGCCGAAGACCCGCTCCGGCAAGATCATGCGCCGGCTGCTGAAGGACGTCGCCGAGGACCGCGCGGTCGGCGACACCACCACCCTGGCCGACTCCACGGTCATGGACCTGATCAAGGCGAAGCTGCCGCACGCCAACGAGGACTGATCCCCGGGATCCGCACTCCGCACGGCACCGACCGCCGGGCGCGCCGACCATCAGGTCCGCGCGCCCGGCGGTTCCGCTTTCGGTAGCCTGAACAGCTCAGGCGCGCCGGGAAGTCTGGTCGGCATGGGTAGTGGTCCCCTGATCACCACCCGTCCGCCGTCGACCGCACGAGACCCTTCGAGGACGCCCCGATGACGCCCCCGGCCCGGCCCGCCGCCCCGCTGCGCGTCTTCGCGCGGCTGAGGCGCATCGAGCGACGGCACGTGGCGGCCGTGCTCCGGACCGAGACCGTCGGCGGCGCGCTGCTGATCGTCTTCGCGCTCATCGGTCTCGTGTGGGCGAACTCCCCTTGGAGCGATTCCTACGAGACGGTCAAGACCACGGTCGTCGGGCCGCATCTGTGGCATCTGGACCTGTCGCTGGCGGACTGGGCCGCCGACTTCCTGCTCGCGTTCTTCTTCCTGGTGGCGGGCATCGAACTCAAGCACGAACTGCAGGTCGGCGAGCTGTCCGATCCGCGGGCCGCGGTGCTGCCGGTGGTGTCGGCGCTGTGCGGCATGGTCGCGCCGATCGCGGTGTACCTGGCGGTCAGCGCCGGCCACGAGCACGCGTCCAGCGGCTGGGCGGTGCCCACCGCGACCGACATCGCGTTCGCGCTGGCGGTGCTGGCCGTCGCCGGGCAGCACCTGCCCTCGGCCCTGCGCGCTTTCCTGCTCACGTTGGCGGTGGTCGACGACCTCGGCGCGATCATCATCATCGCGATCGTCTACACCGCCAAGATCGACGTCGTCGCGCTCCTCATCGCGGTGCTGCTGCTGGTCGCCTTCTACGCGCTGCAGCGGATGCGAATCACGAGCCTGTGGCTGAACCTCCCGCTGGGCCTGGCCATCTGGGTCGCGGTGCACGCGAGCGGCGTCCACGCGACCGTCGCCGGCGTGACCATCGGCTTGATGCTGCGCGGTCTCCGCGATCCTCAGGAGAAGTACTCGCCGGCCGAGCACGTGCAGTGGTGGCTCCAGCCCTTCTCCGCCGGGTTCTGCGTCCCGGTCTTCGCGGTCCTGTCCGCAGGGGTGACCATCGGAGGCGACACGTTCGGCGCGCTGTTCACCGATCGGATCCCGCTGGCGATCGCCGCCGGACTGTTCGTCGGGAAGAGCGTCGGCGTGTTCGGCGGCGCGTATCTGACCGCGAGGTTCACCCGTGCCGAACTCTCCGACGAGCTGCGCTGGAGCGACATCGCCGCGGTGGCCACACTGACCGGCGTCGGGTTCACCGTCTCACTGCTGATCGCCGAGCTCGCCTTCGACGATGCGCCGGACCTCCTGAACCTCGCTAAGGGCGGCGTGCTGGAGGGCTCACTCGCGTCCTCGATAGTGGCAGTGTTCCTTCTGCGCAGAAGAAACCGCTTCTATAACCAGCTGTGCAGTGAAGAGGCGTCGGACGAGTCTGGGGAAGAATAGGGCGGCGTCCCCTCCGCACTGGCCGCGGAGGGGACGCTTAATACGGTTCGCTCCAGGGCGATCCGTGTCAGTCCGACAGGCGCGCTTCCGCGTAAGCGGCCATCGCGGCGGCCTGGTACTCGGCGAGCCCTTCGGCGATCTTCGTGTAGTTCACCTTGAAACGCTCGTCGTCGACGTACATCCGCCCCAGGCACGTGTAGGCCGTGCGGTTAGGCGTCCACCAGTGGCAGATGCCCAGCCAGTGCTGGTGGACCTCGTCCTGCACCGCCGGGTCGTCGACCGGCGTGCCCGCGGCCATGAACTCGGCCATGCGGATCATCGCCGCGGTCGCCTCCCGCTGCCAGCGCTCGATGTCCTCGTCGGTCATCGCCTCGCGCTTGCGCTGCGCCTTCTCGAACTCCTCGGGCCAGCGCTCGCGCGCCTCGTCGTCGTACTGCGAGGAGTCGAACCCCTCGAAGAGGTTCTCCGGTCGATTGATCTTGACGGCCACCTCCGGCCTCCCTTCCAGCTCGGTGATGGTCCGCGCCACGGTCTCGGCCACCCGGGCCAGGCGGTCGCGCTCCACGATCAGGCGCCCGTACTGCCGACGCAGGGCCGCGATCATGTCCGGCTCGGAGTCGATCGCGCTGGCGATGTCCGCCAGTGCCATGCCCAGCTCGCGCAGGACGAGGATCTGCTGCAGGCGCAGCAGCTGTGACTCCTCGTAGTAGCGGTAGCCGTTCGCCCCGACATAGTCGGGCTTGAGGAGCCCGATGTCGTCGTAGTGGCGCAGGGTCCGGGCGGTTACCCCGGACATCCTCGCCACCTGCGCGATCGACCAGCTCATGACGTTTCCCATCAGTGTGCGGCCGGCTTGTCCGACCGCTCCCTCGACGGTAGAAGCTTCCGTAACGTCAAGGTCAACCCGGAATCGTCCGGGCGAACAGGAGCGGCCTCAGCGGCGGCCCAGGATCAGGTCGAAGGCTTCGGCGGTGTACTCGATGACCTGGTCGGGCTGCGGGTCCCCGGCGGCGGGCAGCGGCCGGCCGTGATGGAGCCAGGCGGTGTGCAGTCCTGCTCCGTTGCCGCCGGCGATGTCCGCGGCCAGCGAGTCGCCGACCATCCAGCCGCCTTCCAGCGGCGCTCCGGCGCGGTCCGAGGCCAGCTCGAAGATCTTCGCCTCGGGCTTCCAGGTGCCCTCGACATCCGAGACACAGACCACGTCGACATAGGCACGGAGGCCCACGGCGTCGATCTTGGCGTTCTGGAAGTCGCCGAAGCCGTTGGTGACGATGCCGATCCGCCAGCCGGCGTCGCGCAGCGCCTCCAGGCCGTCCGTCACGCCCGGGTACGGCGCCAGCAGCTCGACCATCCGGCCGCGGTAGGCGTGCATCAGCTCGGCCGGGTCCGCGGGCAGCGCGAAGTAGTCGACCAGGCCCCGGAACGTGTCGTCCGGGGAACCGGTCCAGAACACGTGCTCCTTCTCCAGGAAACCGCGCGCGTCACCGCCGGCGCCGTGGGCCGCCACCACTTCCCCGATCCAGGCGATGAACGCGTCCTTGGAGGAGATCAGAGTGTCGTCCAGGTCGAAGAGCGCGAGACGGGGCATGGCTCCGAGATTAACTGATCGTTCCGACAGCCAACGGAACGTAGGGTTACGGCTGGTGGCGGAGGGGCTGCTCGGCCTGCTGGGACGAGGGCGGCCGCCGTCCGGGTCACACCGCGCTCAGCAGCAGGCCCGAGGTGGGCACGCCGGTGCCGGCGGTGACCAGCACGTTGCGCACGTCAGAGACCTGGTTGACGGCCGTGCCACGGGCCTGGCGGACCGCCTCGGCGATGCCGTTCATGCCATGGATATACGCCTCGCCGAGCTGACCTCCATGAGTGTTCAGCGGAAGGCGGCCTCCGAGGTGGATGGCGCCATCCTTGATGAAGTCGCGAGCCTCTCCTCGACCGCAGAAGCCGAACTCCTCCAGCTGTGTGAGGACGAACGGCGTGAAGTGGTCGTAGATGACGGCGGTCTGGACGTCTTCCGGGCGGAGCCCGGACTGCCCCCACAACTGCCGTGCGACAGTGCCCATCTCTGGAAGGCCGGTGATGTCGTCGCGGTAGTAGCTGGTCATCATGTGCTGGTCGTGTGACGAACCCTGTGCAGCGCCGGCGATCAGGACTTCCTTCGCGGGGAGGCCCCGGGCGCGCTCCGCAGAGACGACCACCAGCGCCACTCCTCCGTCGGACTCCTGGCAACAGTCCAGGAGCCGCACCGGGTCCGCGATCATCTTCGAGTTCTGGTGGTCTTCCAAGGTGATCGGCCGCTTGTAGAACCACGCCGCCGGGTTGGTGGCCGCATGGGCGCGCGCCGCCACCGCGACACGCCCGAAGTCCTCCGAAGTGGCGCCGTACTTGTGCATGTAACGGCGAGCCGCCATGGCGACCCATGCCGCCGGGGTGATGAGTCCGTACGGCGCGTAGTAGCCGAAGTGCTGGGCCATCGGAGACTCCCCGCGCATCTGCACGGCGGCATCGCCGGAGCCGAACCTACGGCCGGAGCGCTCGTTGAAGGCGCGGTAGCAGACCACGACGTCCGCCAAGCCTGCGGTGACCGCTGCCGCCGCGTGCGCGACCGTGGCGCAAGCAGCGCCGCCGCCGTAGTCGACGAGCGAGAAATAGCGGAGCTCCCGGACGCCGAGACCGCGGCCGACCATGATCGACGGACTGGAGTCCATGGAGAACGTGACCAGGCCGTCGACGTCATGCGGCGCGATGCCGGCGTCGTCCAAGGCGGCCTTGCACGCTTCCAGGCACAACTGGAGTTCGCTGCGGCCGGACTCCTTGGAGAACTCCGTGGCGCCGATGCCGACGATCGCCGCCTTGCCGGACAGGGACGCGCTCACTCCCCGACACCTTTCAGGGTCACAGTTCCGGTGACGTGGTCTCCGAGCCGGTTGGCGCCCCGGACGGCGACCTCCACCGTGCCGTCCTCCTCGGTGCGCGTCACGGCACCGGTGAGGGTCATCGTGTCGCCGGGGTAGTTCGGCACGCCGAGCCGGATCGCGATCTTGAGGATGCGGGCCCGGGGACCGGCCCAGTCGGTGACATACCGGCCGACATAGCCGTTGGTGGTCAGGATGTTCATGAAGATGTCGGGAGACCCCTTCTCGCGGGCCGCGGGCACGTCGTGGTGCACGTCCTGGTAATCCCGCGAGGCGATGGCACCGGAGACGATCCGGGTCGGGGTGATCGGGACGACAAGATCTGGCAACGTCTCCCCGACCTTCGGCAGCGTGGTCATGCGTCCTCCTCGATGGGATACGTCGCGATCAGTTCTCCGAGATCGCCGGACCAGGCTTCGGCAGATCCTCCATAGAGCTCCCAGTAGCGGGCCCATGCGTGGTACCTGTGCAGCGGATAGGTGACGTCTACGCCGAAACCGCCGTGCAGGTGTTGGGCCGAACCCACGACCCGGCGTGCACCGTCGGCGGCCCAGATCTTGGCCGTCGCGACCGCGTAGCGGACCCGGGGTGAGCGGTGATCGCTCTCCGCGAGCGCTATGGCGGCGTCCCACAGCGCGGCTTGCATAGCGCGGGAGTCGATATAGCGGTCCGCGGCACGTAGGGCGACGCCTTGGAAGGTGGCGAGCGGGTGCCCGAACTGGACGCGGCCGCTGACATACTCGGACGTCATCGCGAGGGCGCGCGCCGCGATGCCACACAGCATGGCCGAGGAGAAGACGGCGGCGAGGGTGCGGGCAAGGTCGGCGGCGTCGCAGATCTCCATGACCTCGGCATCGATGAACTCCAGGACGCCCAGAGGTTCGCCGGTGGTCGTCACCTGGTCGCCGATCCGAGCGGTGGACAAGGAGACCAGAGCGAGGACTTCGTGACCGTCCTCCCTGACTGCGGGCACCAGGGCGACGTCCGCACTCAGTGGATATGGCACCAGCTGCGTGATGCCGTTGAGTCGCCGGCCGGTCAGGCGCAGGGGACTGGCGATGGTGGACGGGTGGTCGGCGAGCGCCGCGGTGATGACGAGTTCGCCGGTCATCACCCCTGGGAGGTTCTTCTCATCGATGACCGAGACCGCCACGAAGGTCTCCACCAGGGGAACCCGCGCGAGCGCCGCTCCGGCTTCGGTCAGGAGCCGCACCATTCCTGCGATGCCGGTTCCGCCACCGCCCACGCTCTCGGGGAGGACGGCTGCCAGCAGTCCGGTGTCGGCAAGCGTGCGCCACAGGCGGCGGTCATGTTCGTCGGAGACCGCTTCATTGGAATAGGCAGGGCTGCGGGTGGCCTCTATGTCGAGGTCCTTGAAGACCTCTACGGAGAGGTCGCTGACAGCTTCCAGGGCTTCGTTCATCGGCTGTTCCAGAACCGTCATGAGTCTGCCTCCGGTCCAGCGAACACGAGACCGTCCTCGAAGACGAGACGTAGGGGCATCTCTATACGCAGTTCTTCGGACGAGATGCCGCGGGTACCACAGACGATGCGTGGATGCTCGTCGCTGTCCTCGACCTCCAGGTCTATGAGGACGACCGCATAAGGACCTTCCTCCCACGGCGGCAGCGGGTGGTGACAGACGGTGTAGCTATGCAGGACGGCGCGACCGGTGGCGGAAACCGTGGTCCAGTCCAGAGACTGGCAGTCTGGGCACATCGGAGAAGGCGGGTGCCGCAGGGATCCACAGACTGTGCACTTCTGGATGAGGACGCTTCCCTTGGCGACGCCTTCCCAGTAGTAGGCGTTGTCCCGGCCGGTCAGCGGTTGAGGTCGCGTCATGATGCCTGCCCTGTGTCTTGCTCCTGCGCGGGTTTGAACCACAGGGTCCGGAACGACATCTCGCCGACGAGCTCGCCGTGCTGGTCCCGGTACTCGGTGATCGATGTGAGGAAGTAGCCCTCCCCGAGCGCGGTCTTCTTGAGCGTCGACACGGAGTCCAGGTGCGTGACCGCGTACAGGTGGTCCCCGAGGGTCAGGTAGCGGTGATAGGTCTGCTCGCAGTTCGTCGCGACCACGGCGCGGTAGCCGGCCTCGACGAGTTCGGCCTGCGCCCGCGTCGTGCCGTCCCGGAACCCGCGCATCCGCAGCCCCGGCATGGTCCACGCCTGTAGGGAAGCCGGCGGCGCGACGACGTCCGGATGGCCGGCGTCACGCGCTGCCTCGGCGTCGGTGTAGATCGGCAGCTCGTCGCCCATCGCGTCGCACCAATGCCGGATCATCGGCTGGTTCACCGGGTCCCAGGCCGGGACGGGGTCGGACGGGGGATCGGCCAGGTGCGCGGACACTTTCTCGTACAGCGGATCGGTCTCCACAGCTCTCCCTATCTGCGCACTCGGGGCATCGCCAGCCCGGTCATCGCGATGATCTCCCGCTGGATCTCGTTGGCCCCGCCGCCGAAGGTGTTGGTGACGGCGTAGCGATAAAGGAATTCCAGGTCGCCCGCCAGCAGCGCGCCGGGGGAGCCGAGCTTGAGGATCCCTCCGGCACCCAGCACCTGCAGCAGTTCTGCGAGCGCCTCTATATGCGTTTCCGTGCCGTGCACCTTCGCGGCGGACGCGTCAGCGGGGGACAGGTGACCCCCGGTCTGGTCCTTCTGCAGTGCGGCGACCATCTGACCGTTGAGGAGCCGCAGACCACTGATCCGGATGTAGGCGCGCGCCAGGGTCGCCTTCACCCACGGCAGGTCGATGACACGCTTGCCGTCCGCGGCCGGAGTCTCGGCGGCCCAGCGCTGGACGTTCGCGAACGACCGGATCACGCCCTGGGCGACCGCGGCCAGCGCCACGCGCTCGTGGTTCAGCTGCGTGGTGATCAGTTTCCAGCCCTCGTTCTCGGCTCCGATCCGCATCGTCACCGGGACGCGCACGTCGCGGTAGTAGGTGGCGGTCGTGTAATGCGAGGCGATGGTGTGGATCTTGGTGGCCTCGAAGCCGGGGGAGCGGGTGTCGACCAGCAGGATCGTGATGCCCTTGTGCTTCGGGGCGTCCGGGGCTGTGCGGCAGGCCAGCCAGACGTACTCGGCCGAGTCGCCGTGCGTGGTGAAGATCTTCTGGCCGTTGACGATGTAGGCGTCGCCGTCCTCGGTGCGCACCGCGCGGGTGGCGAGGCTCGCCAGGTCGGTGCCGGCGCCGGGTTCGGAGTAGCCGGCGGCGACGTCGATCTCGCCGGACAGGATGCCCGGCAGGATCAGGTCCTTCTGCTCCTGCGAGCCGAAGCGCATGAGCGTCGGCCCGACGGTGTTCAGGGCGACCAGCGGCAGCGGGCATCCGGCGCGCGCCGCCTCGTCGAAGAAGACGAACTGCTCTACCGGGGTCAGCCCGCGGCCGCCGTACTCCTTCGGCCAGCCGACGCCGAGCCAGCCGTCCGCGCCGAGCTTCAGGTGCAGGGTGCGGGCCGTGGCGGTGGAGGTGTCCGGCAGGCGCAGATCGCGGCGGACGTCCTCGGTGACGAGGCTCGCGAAATAGGCGCGCAGCTCGGCCCGCAGGGCGCGCTGGGCCGGGGTGTAGGCCAGGTGTTCCGGTGGGCGCATGCGGTGGTGTCTCCCGAGGTCGGCGTTGATCGGGACGATCTGAGCACTCGTCAGATTAGAACACGTTCTATCTCTTGGAAACAGGGCTTAGGGTGGCGGTCATGGACCCCGCGGACCCGGCCGGCGAGCCCTTCGACGCGATCGTGCTCGCCGGCGGCGACGCCCGGCGGCTCGGCGGCGTGGACAAACCCGGCCTCGACGTCGGGGGAATCAGCCTGCTGGACCGGGTGGTGGCGGCTTGCGCGGGCGCGCGGACGATCACCGTGGTGGGCCCGGCGCGCGCCGTACGGCACCCGGTGGAGTTCACCCGCGAGGACCCGCCCGGCGGCGGGCCGGTGCCGGCGCTGGCCGCCGGAATGGAAATCGGCTCCTCGGAAGTGGTCGCCGTCTTCGCCGCCGATCTGCCATTCCTCGACGCGGCGGCCGTCGAGTTGTTGCGCCGGTCATTGACCGCCGACGCGGTTGTCTTCACCGACGTCCACGGCAAAGACCAACCCCTGGCCGCGGTATATCGGCGCCGCGCTTTGGCGGAGGCATTGGCCGCGGTCCCGGAACTTCCGGGCGCCCGGCTGTTCTCGATTCTCCGGACGCTCACCGTCACGAGGGTGCCGGACCCGGGCGGCGTCACCGCGGACTGCGACACCTGGGACGCGTTACACGCCGCTCGCGCGCTGCTCGCGACACGGCCCGCCGCACCGACGAAGATGGACGGCATGGACGATGACAAGCTGCTCGCCGACTGGTGCGCCGCCGCCGCGGCCGAGCTCGGCCTGGCCAGCCACGAACTCTCCCCGGAAGACCTGAACGCGATCCTGGGGCTGGCCGGCGTGGCCGCGCACAGCGTCAAGCGGCCCGCCGCCCCGCTGACCACGTTCCTGGCCGGATACGCGGTCGGCCTGCGCAGCTCGGCCGGCGGTGGACGCGGGGCCCTCGACGGGCCGATCGCGAAGCTCAGTGCCCTGGCTCAGGCGTGGGGACAGAACGGGGGTCAAGCAGCACGAGGACACGGTGCGACCGGGTCCGCCGGTGCCGGCGCGGGCCGCTCGGCGGCAGCCGGTGCGGGCGGGTCCGGCGGGCCGGAAACCGGTTCCACCCCGGCGGATTCGGCGAGTGTCGCCGGCTCGGTCGCCGAGCGCGCCGCCGGATCCGGGCCGACCCGCGCCACCCCACCCGGCGGGACCGCGAGGGGCGGCTCGGCGGCCGGTTCCACGGAGGCCGAGTCCGCCGACGCCGAGTCCGCCGCCGGCGACGCTTCGAGATCCGCCGGCCAGTGAGCACGACCTCCTGGCCGGAAGCCCGCCGCATCGCCTCCGGCTCCGCGATCCCCCTGCCGCTGACCCGCGTCCCGCTGGCTCAGGCCCACGGCATGGTCCTCGGCGAGTCGCTGTCCGCGCTGGTGGATCTGCCGCCGTTCGCGACGTCCGCCATGGACGGCTGGGCCGTCGCCGGTCCCGGGCCGTGGAAGATCACCGGTCAGGTGCTCGCCGGGCAGCAGCCGACGCGGATCGGCGACGGCGAGGCGGTCGAGATCGCGACCGGCGCCCGCGTCCCGTCCGGCGCGGAGGCCGTCCTGCGGCGTGAGCGCGGGTTCGTCGACGAGCACGACCGGCTCCACGTCGGCGACGGCGAGGACACGCCCGGCCCGGCCGCCGTTCCCCCGGCGCGTCAGCGCATGTACGGCTCCCCTCCGGGAACCGTCGCCACCCGCACCCCGCGCGGTTCCGAACTCGGCCTGCCGATAGGCACCGACATCCGGCCGCAGGGCCAGGAGTCGCGGCGCGGCGAGACTCTGCTGTCGGCCGGCACCCGGATCACCCCGGCGGTGCTCGGGCTGGCCGCCGCGGCGGGGTACGACGACCTGCCGGTGCACGAGCGCCCGCGGGTGACGCTGCTGGTCATCGGCGACGAGCTGGCGGAGTCCGGACTGCCGGACGGCTCACGGGTGCGCGACGCCCTCGGCCCGATGTTCACCGCCTGGCTGGACGCGCTCGGCGTCGAGACCACCGTGGCCCGGGTCGCGGACGACGCCGGGCAGTTGCTGGCCGCGGTCGCCTCCTCCCCGGCCGATCTGGTGATCACCACCGGCGGGACGGCGCGCGGGCCGGTGGACCACGTGCACGGCGTGCTGGCCGAACTCGGGGCCGGGCTGCTGGTCGACGGGGTCGCGGTGCGGCCCGGGCATCCGATGCTGCTGGCCCAGCACGGCGGCACCCGGCACCACCGCCGCTTCGTCGCCGGGCTGCCCGGCAATCCGCTGGCCGCCGTGGCCGGTTTCGTCACCCTGGTGCGGCCGTTGCTGCGCCGGCTGTCCGGACTGGACGGCCCCGTCGGCGCCCTCGGCGCCGCGTCACACTTCCTCCCGCTCGGGGATGCCGTGCGCACCCATCCGACCGACACTCGACTCGTGCCCGTCTCCTTCGCCGACGCCTGCGCGGTACCGCTGCGCTTCACCGGGCCGGCGATGCTGCGCGGGCTGGCGCTGGCCGACGGGCTGGCGGTCGTGCCGCCCGGAGGAGGGGTGGTCGCCCTCGGCGCCGGGCAGCGGGTGGAGGTGCTGGCGGTCTGAACGAGGACGTCACGTACGCCGCGCCGTTCCGCCCGGCGATCGTACTGCCGCGCGCGGTCCCGGGCCCGCTGGTGGCCGTGCTCAAGCGCGTGCTGCTGGCGGTGGCGATCCTGGTGCTCTCGGCGGTGATCGTCCACGTGGGACGGGACGGCTACCGGGACTCCTCGGGACGCCCGGTGACCTGGCTCACGGCGTTCTACTACGCCACCGTGACCCTGTCGACCACCGGCTACGGCGACGTGGTACCGGTCAGCGACTCGGCCCGGCTGGTCAACACCCTGGTGGTCACGCCGCTGCGTGTCCTGTTCCTGCTGGTCCTGGTCGGCACCACGCTGGAAGTGCTCACCGAGCGCACCCGCACGGAGTGGCGGCAGGAGAGGTGGAGGTCGAAGGTGCGGGATCACACCGTGGTGGTCGGCTACGGCACCAAGGGCAGTTCCGCTGTCCAGACCCTGTTGAAGAACGGCTTCGACCCGGCCGCGATCGTCGTGGTCGACACCGACCCGGTCCGGATCGCCGAGGCCAACCGCCGCGGCCTGGTCGGCATCGTCGGCGACGGCAGCCGCAGCGAGGTGCTGGAGCGGGCCGAGATCCGCAAGGCGCGGCACGTCGTGATCAGCGCGCAGCGGGACGACACCGCGGTGCTGACCACGCTGACCGTGCGGCGCCTGACCCGGCGGGCCACGGTCGTGGCCTCGGTCCGGGAGGCCGGCAACGCCCCGCTGCTCCAGGAGGGCGGCGCCACCTCGGTCGTGACCAGCTCCGACACCGCCGGCCGACTGCTCGGCGTGGCCACTCTCAGCCCGAAGGTCGGTCAGGTGGTCCAGGACCTGCTGTCCTACGGCGACGGGCTGGAGCTGGTGGAGCGCCCGGCCGATGCCCGGGACGTGGGCAAGGAGCCCCGGGCGGTCGCGGAGCCGGTGCTGGCGGTCATCCGCGGCTCGCGGACCATGCGCTTCGACGACCCGGCGGTCGAGACGATCAAGCAGACCGACCGGCTGGTCGTGGTCCATTCGGTGCCCGACCGGGCTGCCGGCCCCAGGTCGCGGCCGCACTGACTCCGCGCCGGACGGCCATCGGACCCGCGCCGGACCCGCGCCGGATCCGCGCCGGATCCGCGCTGAACCGGCGCTCGACGCGCTCTGGGAATCCGGAGGAGCCTCGGGCCCCGCCGGGGATCAAGCCCGCCCCGGGCTCAGGCGCGGCCCGGACGCGGCCGCCGGCGACCGCGGGTCCCCAGCCACCAGATCGTCCCCGCCACGGCCAGCGCGAGGCCCAGGGCCGTCCCGGACACCGCGGGCTTGGCCGCCAGCTCGCCGACCCGGGAGCGCAGCGCCACCGGCTTGTCGAAGACCAGCACCGGCCAGTCCCGGGCGGCCGCCTCCTTGCGCAGGGCGCGATCCGGGTTGACGGCGTACGGGTGGCCGACGGCCTCCAGCATCGGGACGTCGGTGGCCGAGTCGCTGTAGGCGAAGGACCGGCTCAGGTCGTAGCCGCGCTCGGCGGCCAGCTCCAGGATCGCCTTGGCCTTGTTCTCGGCGTAGGCGTAGAACTCGATCTCGCCGCTGTAGCGGCCCTCGTCGTCCACCGCCATCCGCGTGCCGATGGCCAGGTCCGCGCCGAGCATCTCGGCGATCGGCTCGACCACCTCCGAGCCGGAGGTGGAGACGATCACCACGTCCCGCCCGGCCGCCTTGTGCTCGGCGATCAGCGCCGCGGCCTCGGAGTAGATCAACGGGTCGATCAGCTCGTGCAGGGTCTCGGCGACGATCTCCTTGACCTGCCCGACGTCCCACCCGGTGGCCATCGCCGACAGGAACTGGCGCATCCGCTCCATCTGGTCGTGGTCGGCGCCGCCGGCCAGATAGACGAACTGCGCGTAAGCGGTCCGCAGGACCGCGCGCCGGTTGATCAGGCCGCCGTTGTAGAACGAGCGGCCGAACGCCAGAGTCGAGGACTTGGCGATGATCGTCTTGTCCAGGTCGAAGAACGCGGCCGGGCGGCCCGCGCCATCCGCACGTGCGTCCGCATGCTCATCCACACAGTCGAGGATAGCGTTGCGTTTAGCGACTAGGTCGAGCGCGCCGGAGATGCGAGCTCGGTGACGGCTTTGAAGCGCAGTTGCGCCCGGTCGCGGCGTCGCTCTTCACGCATTCGGCGTAATGGATCGGCCCGGGGTTTGCATTCTGCGAGCGTCGGGTACACCATGGAAGTCACGGATCGTTCGCGACCGTGCTACCACGGCCCGGCTCCTCCCCCCCGAGCCTGGTCGTGGAGAAGACCCCCGCTCTCCCCCCCGGCGGGGGTCTTCACTTTTCCCCGTGGTTCTCCACGTCACAGGCCCGCCCCGTCCGGCCTCGGGTGGTCCGCCGCACCCGATCCTCCTGTTGTACTGACAACCGGCGTCTTGTCGTGCCCCGGGACTTGTCTCCCGTCCCTTCGGACACATCCTTCGCCACAAGTCCCCGACGTGTCCTTCGGAGCGGCCTTCAGCACAGTTCCGACAACCGATGTCCGCCATATCACAGTGCCTTCGTTTGTCCTTCCTGAGAAATCCACAAGTTCGCACACGTACTAAGACCTCGCATCCAATAACCGCGTGCGCTCTAGGCCGAACGAGGGATAGCAGTTATCCCCACCCCGGGTTTATCCACAAGTGCTTCCGGCAGTCCTGGCCGGAACCGTGATGCCTGCCCGACCGTGGAACGGCGGCCCGCCCGACAGCCGGCGGACCCCGAACCCACGGAGGCGCCATGCGAGAACTCACACGGCAGCCCGCGGCCGGAAGGCCAGGTCACGCGGGCCATGGAGGCCACTCCGGCCCTGCGGGCCACACCGGTCGTACGGGCCACGCCGGTCACCCGGGCCGGACCGGGCGACCCGGCCCCGCCGAGTCCGCCGTGCCCCTCGACCCGGCCTTCCTGGGCCCGCCGCCCGCCGATCCGGACCCGGCCACGGCCCCGCCGCTGGTCGTGACCTCGGATCCGGCCCTCGTCCGGGCGCTGGCCCGGATCGCCGCCGAGGCCGGTGTGCGGATCGAGGTGGTGCCGCACCCCGGCGCCGCCCGCCGCCGCTGGGCCGCCGCCCCTCTGGTGCTGGTCGGGGCCGACCAGGCCGGAGCCGTGGCCCGGGCCGGTCTGCCGCACCGGCCCGAGGTGGCGCTGGTCGGCCGCGATCTGGACGACGCCACCGTCTGGCGGCGCGGGACCGCCGTGGGCGCCGCGTACGTGCTGATCCTGCCGGACTGCGCCCGCTGGCTGGCCGGAATGCTCGCCGAGGCGGACAGCCCGCGCGGCGAGCCCGGGGCGCTGGTGGCGGTGCTGTCCGGCCGCGGCGGGGCCGGGGGTTCGACGCTGGCAGCCGCACTGGCCTTGGCCGGCACCCGCCGCGGCCTGCGGGCCACCCTGGTCGACCTGGACCCGGCCGGCGGCGGCATCGACCTGCTGTTCGGCCTGGAGACCGAGCCGGGCCCGCGCTGGTCGGAGCTGGCCCGGTGGCGCGACGGCCGGCTCTGCGGCCGGTCGCTGCGCGAGGCGCTGCCGACCTACGCCGCCCGCTCCCGGCACGGCCTGGCCGCCGGCCTGGGCTTCACCGAGGAGGGCGCGGACCGGCTGCCGGTGCTGGCCTGGCCCCGCGCCGACCGCACCGCGGCCTCCGCGCCGGCCGCCGACCCGACCGCCGGTCCGTCGGCCGATCCGGCCGGATGGCCCACGGCTCATCCCTCCGGTATCGCCGACCTCTGGTACGACAGCGGAACTCCCGCCGACCCCGAGAAAGTGGATCCGTGGCTCGGGATGGAGACAGGACATCCGTTCGAATCCGCCGATCGCGACGAAGCCGGGAATCCCTTGTATGGCACGGGATCACCGGCCGCGGACGACGAACTCCGGTGCGGAGGCACCGCGGCGATGTCCGGGGAAACGCAGCGACCGGACTCCGACGATTCGCCCATCGACGCCGATCCGTCACGAGAATCGTTTTCCCGGTCCGGCGTCATCCCGCTTTACCAGGGTTCTGATTCTCAGCCCGGCGCGGACCTGGCGCACGGCCGCGGACCCGCCGCCGGACCGTCGGCGGACCGTCCCCTCCCGACGGCCGGCCTGCCGGTCCTCACCTGGCCCCGCACCCGGACCGACCTCGCGTTGCCGGCCGTCGGCGCCGAACCGGTGCGCGCCGTCCTCGGCGCCCTGGCCCAGGCCGGGGACCTGGTCGTGGTGGACCTGCCGCGGACCCTGGACGAGGCGGCGACCGAGGCGCTGGCCCTGGCCACCACGGCGCTGATCGTGGTACCCGCCGAGGTGCGAGCCTCGGCGGCGGCCTCGCAGCTGGCGGCCGCCGTGCGGTTGGTCACGCCGGACCTGCGGGTCGTGGTGCGGCTGCCGGCGCCGGGCGGTCTGGAGCCGCTGGACATAACGGATGTCATGGGCGGCCTGCCGCTGGCCGGGGTGATCGGGCCCGATCGACGACTGTCGGCCGCCGCCGAGCACGGCGAGCCGCCCGGGTCCAGCGCCCGCGGCAGCGTGTCGGCCTTCTGCCGCGCCTTCCTGGACGATCTGTTCGGCGCTCCGGCCGGCCGGCGCGGGGCCGAGTCCCGGGCGGCGGCATGAGCGCGCCACCCGGGTCGCCGGCCCCCGGAGCCTCGCCGCCGCCGTTGCCGGCACTGCCGTCCGGGCCCGCCCGGGTGGCCCGGGCGACCGACCGAGTGCGGCTGAGCGCGGCCCTCATCGACCGGGTCCGCAACCGGTTGGCCACTCCGCCGGTGCGGATCGACACCCAGGCCATCCTCGCCGCGCTGCGGGCCGAGGGCTGCATGCTCGACGGCCGCGACCTGCGCGCGGCCGCGTACCAGGTCCGCTCCGAACTCACCGGGGCCGGCGTGCTGGACCGCTACCTGGCCGATCCGGAGGTCACCGACATCCTGGTCAACGGTCCGGACGCGGTCTGGGTCGAGCGGTCCGGGACGTTGAGCCGCGCCGAGGTGCGGTTCCCGGACGAGACCGCCGTGCGGCGGCTGGCGCAGCGGCTGGCCGCGCACGCCGGACGCCGGCTCGACGACGCCGCGCCCTACGTCGACGGCGTCCTCCCCGACGGGGCGCGCCTGCACGCGGTACTGCCCCCGGTGGCGGTACGCGGCACGCTCATCTCGCTGCGGGTGCCGCCCCGCCGGGCGTTCACCCTCGAACGCCTGACGGCGGGCGGCATGACCACCGAGCAGGGCGCCCGCGTACTGCGCGCGGTCGCGACCGCACGGCTGTCGTACCTGGTCACCGGAGGCACCGGAAGCGGCAAGACCACCCTGCTGGGAGCGCTCCTGGGCGTGGTCCCGCCCGGTGAGCGGATCGTGGTGGCCGAGGAGTGCGCGGAGGTGGTGGTCGACCACCCGCATGTGGCGCGGCTGCAATGCCGCCTGGCCAACCAGGAGAACCGCGGTACGGTGACCCTGCGGACGCTGGTGCGGCAGGCCCTGCGGATGCGGCCGGACCGGGTCGTCGTCGGCGAGGTGCGCGGCCCGGAAGTGCTGGAGTTGCTGGCGGCGATGAACACCGGCCACGACGGCTGCGCGGCCACGGTGCACGCCAACGGCGTCGAGGACGTGGTCGCCCGGATCGAGGCGCTGGCCGCCCCGGCCGGACTGGAACGCGGAGCGCTGCACGCCCAGCTGGCGTCGGCGGTGCAGGTGGTCGTCCATCTCGTGCGGGACCGAGGACGGCGGCGCCTGGCGTCGATCGGCGTCGTCGACCGGTCCTTCCACGAGACCGCGGTGCTGCCCGCCGTGACCTTCGACAGCGCGGGACGGACCGCCTTCGGGCCCGGTGCCGACCGGCTGAATCGCTTGCTGGGCATGGACGTCCGCGAGTCGGCGGACGCCGCGCAGCGGCCCCTGGGGCTCGATCTGGAAGGCGGTCTGGAGAAGCTCGACGGCTGGCAGGAGGCCTTGGCGGTCGCCGACCGGCTGCTTCCGGTGCTCGCCGACGCACCGCCCGACGGCCGCCCGGACGCTGACGAGCCGTTCGTCGCCGACTACGGTCCCCCGGCCGCCCGCGAAGGAGGCCGGAGATGAACTCCATGCTGGCGGGGATTCTGGCCGCCTCGGCGGTGCTGGTCTTCCCCGGCCGCGGTGCGCGACGGCGGCTGGAGACCGCGGTCTGGGGCCGGCCGCGCGGTCCTCGGTGGCGGGTGCGCTGGGCCGGAGCCTGGCCGACCGCGTTGTCCGCGGTCGCCCTCGGGATTCTCAGCTCGCTGCTCGCCCGGTCGGTGGTGCTCGCGGTGCTGGTGCCGTTCGGAGCCTGGCGGGCGTACCGGGCCTGGACGGCCCGCCATGAGCGATCGGCGGTCGAGCGGAGGCGTGCGGAGATCATCGAGCTCTGCGTCACACTGTGCTCGGAGTTGCGCGCCGGTCGCGAGGCCCGGGAGGCGTTGCGGGAGGCCGCCGCGAGCGCGTGCCCGGATCTGGGCGTGTATCTCGCCGGACCGCTGAGCACCGGGGGCGATGTCGTCCAGGTGCTCCGCGACGCGGCGGGCACCCCGGGCCGGGAGGCGCTGGCCGCCGTGGCGGCGTGCTGGCAGGTCGCCGACGGCGGCGCCGGCATGGTGGCCGCGGTCGGGGAACTCGCGGACGGGCTGCGCGCCGAGCGGACGCAGCGCCGGGAGTTGGAGGCGGAGCTCGCCGGCGTGCGCTCGTCGGCGCGGTTGCTGGCCCTGCTGCCGTCGCTGGGCCTCGTCATCGGGTCCGGTATGGGCCTCGCGCCGATACCCATGCTGCTGCACACCGGCATCGGGCAGGGATGCCTGGTACTGGGCATCGTGTTCGTGCTCGGCGGCGTGATGTGGATGGACCGGATCGCGCAATCCGCGGAGGCGCTGTCATGACGGCGCTCGGCGTCGCGTTCACCGGGGTCGCGGCCGGGGTGTCCGCAGGGTTGTCTGTCCTCTGCTGGCCCCGACGGCCTCATCGGCAGGCGCGGCAACGGTTGGCGCGGTTGACTCCGCGCGCCGAGGAGACCGCGACGGGACGCGCCGAGCTCATCAGACGTCTGCGACGCAACCCGTGGACCACGGCTCGCCGTTCCCGTCAGCTGGCCGAAGCCTCGGCCCGCATCTGCCCCGAGGCCGCCGAGCTCCTCGCCGCGTGCTTGGCAGCGGGGGCCGAACCGCTGCGCGCCGCCGAGGTGGTGGCGAGCGCCATCCGCCCCACGGGAAGCCTGGTCACGTATGCCGAACAGGCGGCCTTCGACTTGTCCGCCCGCTTCCAGGAGGTCGCGCATCTGCTCCGGCTCGGCGGCAACCCGATCACCAGTTGGCGTCCGGTCGCCGCCGAACCCGGGCTGCGCCCCGTCGCCGAGGCCATCGGCCGCGCGGGCTTGTCCGGCGCCCCACCGGTGACCGCGATCCGCGCCTGCGCCCAGGACCTGCGCCGGGAACGCCACGCCGCCAGCACCGCCGCCGCCCGCCGCGCCGGAGTCCGCGGCGTAGCCCCCCTCGCCGGCTGCTTCCTGCCCGCCTTCGTCCTGATCGGGATCATCCCGATCGCCCTCGGACTGGCCCACCGTCTGCTCCCCTGACCCGGAAAGGGAAAACTATGCGCAATACCCTGAAACGCCTCCGCCGCGACGACGGCATGTCAACCGCCGTTATCGCGGCACTCGGCGTGTCCCCCGCAGGTCGTGTCGGTTTGGAAACATCAGAAGATGGCTGAGGCGAGTTGCCCTGCGACAGACTCCTGTGTCTCTAAACAACACCCATTGAGGATACCAGGTGTGAGCCAAATCACATGTCGTGCTTACGTCTACATCAGGACCTTGACGCTGGTGGCGCGGCCTTGGCGAGGAGACGTAGTAGGAGATCCGCGAGCAAGACAACCTCGGCAGCCTCCGTCGGGTCCGTAAAGTCGACGCGTCGATGACTCGCCGGGTTCTTGAACAAACCGATCGCACCCTTGTAGAGCTCCATCAGCGCGACAGCCTCCCCGCCATCGGCGGCAGGGTCCGAAAGCGGACCGCCGGTGTCGGTCGGGGACTTCGGGGGCCTGAACGCTCGTTGCATGAGGGCGGTGCCAACAAGGCTGTTTTCCAGACCGGCAGCAGTGCGGACCGCGACCTCGACTTCCTTCATAGCAAGGAGTGCGGCGGCCTCGAAGTCTCCTCGCAGGAACTGCGGCCGGGCCTTCGCCTCAAGCTCAGCAACCATCTGGACATTGAGACGCTCAACGGCTCGGATCCAGGGCAGTCCACGGTCAAGTGCCGCTTCCCCCTGGCGACTGATCACGAACATACCGGGGGTTGATGATTGTTCGACGTCCCAGGCGATCAACCCTCGGTTCTGCAACCAGGCCCAGGCCTCCGACAGAGCCTGAGCAGCGTCGGGTCGTGTGGGGTAGCCGCGGTTCCGCGCTCCCAAGAGCCAGTTCTGCCAGTTCCGTTCCCCGGCTGCACGGGCACTTTTGAGAACCCGTAGCGCAAGGTCGTCCAAAGGCAACGAAACGACGTCGTCGGCTTCGAGGCCCATGTCTTGGAACGGCATGAAGGTCTTCCTGTCGATAGTCGCGGCGGTCGTCACAGACCTGGTCGTCAACGCCTGGCCGTACGAGGTTGTCTGATGTGACCCGGTCGTGCCAGAAGCGTAGAGCAATCAAGTAGTCGCCCATGGTGGATCCCGTCTGCCCGTATGGACGCTGACTATCAGCTCGCTCGTCAGGTGCGGGATCTAGGCTGTCAGGACGTCGCACTCCTCAATCCAGCGGGCCAAGACGCTGAGCGCGACAAGATACTCGAAGGCCTTCTCCTCGCTCCATGACCCCCCGTGCTCGTGGACCGCCGGGTTGCGCATCCCAGCGAAGCAGGCGAAGGCATAGGGCCGCAGAGCGTTGTTGCGGCTCTTGACCGTCTTGTTGTTCGGGTCACCAGGCAGCCGCAGGTGTTTCTCCCCAGGTTTCGGCTTCTCGGTGAAGGCCTGGTTCATGAGGTCGGCGTCAGCGATGTCATCACGCTCGATCAGCGTCTGGGTGTGGGCGTTGATGGAGTTGGCTGCGACGTCGACAGCCTTCTGGAAGTGCTTGCTCTCCCAGAAGGTCTTTGCCGCGTCCCAGACCCAGGGGTGGAGCAGGTTGGCCCGGAGCACCGGGGTGTCGGGAGCGAGGCGGACGGCCCACTCCTGCTGGTCCTCGACCAGTCCGATCGCTCGCTGGATGTTGGCCTGGTGGAGGCGGGCCTCACCAGGGACCGGCGGCTGGTCACTGCCCCACGACCCTTGATAGTCGCGCTCGTAGGCGTTCAGATCGGGATCGAGGGCCTTCATGATCTGGCGGACCGTCGGCTCGCGGCGGCTCATCTCGCCGGCGGTCTTGGAGGACTCCTCGTGAGGGGTGTCACTGAGATGCTCGTAGTGGTACTCGTTGTCGTAGCGGACGAGAAGCTCTAGGTAGTCCTCGAGCTTCTCCCGCATCCAGGCGCGATCCATGCAGTCACATTAGGTGACCGTCCGGTGTCCGTCGTTCGGTTTTAGAGGAGCCAGCGGGCCTGCCGCCTTCTGGAGCTGGAGGGACGGCTCCGAAAGCACGCCCCGGCAGCTAGCGGCGGCCGCGCTTCAGCCAGATCGCCAGCAGGCCGAAGAAGCCAAGGACCAAGGACACGACCATCTTCGCGCGCGGCATCGGCGCCCAGACGACCGCGGCCAAAACCGCCAGTGCGATGACGCCGGCCAGGAGCATCAAGACCATCGTGACGTCGATGGTGCGAGACGAGGGAGAATGGTTCTTGGAGGAGGTCGACTTCGCCATGGAGTGGAGTCCCTTCTTGGCGTCGGCCAGTCCATCAACGACTGGACATCTGAGCTGGGCTGGCCGACGCGAATCTGTAGTCGACGAAGCGGTCTCGCCTCGTTCTCTACCAGTCTGGAACCCCCGCAGAAGCGTTTGTCGCCCATGGGCTCTGGCACGCCTAGGTGTGCCAGAGCCCTGCCATGCCTTGCCATCGCATGCCCCTGATTGCCGTATCGTGTTGCAGTGTGCCAAGTCTGGCCATGATTGGATGGGGGGACCATGGCCGCGGTCCTGCGGTTGCCCAGCTATGAAGCGCTTCCTGGTGGAGCCCACCGCATCTTCATCCTGGAGCTGTTCCGTCTCTATCGCCTCGCCGGTCGGCCGCCACTGCGCGAGATCGAGGAGAAGGTCCTCGAAATGGTCGAGGAGACCGATCTGACGGTCTCCCGCGAGACGATCCGCCGGACGCTCCAAGCCAAGACCATTCCGCGCTGGGCGTCCGTCGAGGCGATGCTGGTGGCCCTGGCATCAATAGCCAAGATCAACCCTGACGAGAAGGCCCCGGACATCGATCGAGATGACGAGCTGTTCGGCACCTATCGGGAGCGGCTGAACCAGGCATGGAACGATGCGATCGACTACCGACCCGAGCCGCTTCCTCCGGTGCTGGCTAATCCCTGGACATCGTCTGACCCGTGGCAGCCTTCAGAGGAGCCGCCCTTCTAACCACCCGCTCGGGGCGGCTGAATTCGCGCCTGTGGGGATTGCTCGAGGTGATTGGCGAAACCGTGGTGGTTCGGTTCGCCCTGCCAAACGCTACTCCTCGATTCCGGCCTTGTGCTCGGCGGGCCATTCGGACGTAGTCTCGAGACCGCTCACGATCGGCCGACAGGCCGCGGAGCTGAAGGCCTCCGCCGAGCGCCTGGCGGTCCCCCGAAAGCGCGTGGCCCATGCCGCTTCGGTTGGTACGCCCGGGGCCGCGCGGTGCGCTGCCTGAGCAGGTCGCTGTTGTCCGACCGACCGAATCCGGATCTGCGAGGCCTCGGCCGTCGGCATTCCAGACGGAAGCGGGTATCCGGCCGCGCCGTTCTCGGCGCCGCTGTCGGCGATGGCACGACAGGCCCAGCCGATGGCCGCCACGAAGGTTCCTCCGCGCCCGTGGGGCACAGCTGCTGCCGGGCAAGACAGGCCGGCGTCTCTATGAAGGATGCTGAATGCCGGACTGCGGTAACTAAAATAGACGAGCGGCGTATCCCGGCCGGCTGCAGACTGCTGAGTGCCAGCCGGGGTACGCGGCCGGTGCTAGGGCAGGCCGAGCTTACGCTTGGCCTCGCTGGTCAGGACAGCCTGCAGGATCGGAGTACCGGTGCGGATCAGGCCAGGGACGGTCCGCCTGACCCGCTCGACAATCTTGATCTGGTCGTGCTCACCGACACCGGGATCCCGCAGCCGGTCCAAATCCGCGCTGATCCGTCGCAGCTCCTCCGACGTAGCCGACTGCTTCTTCAGCAGAGTCTGCAGTCGCCCTACGAGGGCCTCGCGGCCGGCCCAGGGGTGCGGGGCGCCACATTCATCGCAAAACTCCGGAGGTGTGTAGACTTCGCCCGCGACGGCCGCGCCCCAGCCGATCCCACGGATTCTAATGCCGCACTGCTGGCAGTTCGCCAGGATGTCCTCCCCGCACTGTCCGCAGCGCCCGAGATCCCCGCTCGGCCGAGAGGTCCGCAACGCGTCCTGGGGATGCCCGTTGCTACAGACCGTCGCAGCACGATAGCTGCAGCGAGGCGTCCAGTCCGGCGAATTCTGAGGCCAAAACGGCGGGTCATCGACCTCGGTGGTGCCCTCAGCGAGGATTTTCGACATGATGGTGGTGCCGCCTTTCCATGGGATGGGTGGATTGCCGCCGGTTCCCGCAGGTAGCCTCTGACCGCGTCTTGCGGGGCCGGCGCTCTTACTTGATCAATCGCGCGTATGCGGCTCGCGAGCCTCCAGTGCCGCCAGCCGCCGCTCGATCGCGGCCAGACGATCATCTGGGGATGGCTGGTCCGAGGTCGAGTCGCGGCGGCAACTACACCTGGCCCCATCCCGCCCCGGCGGGTTGGCGCTGGTGTTCAAGAGCCTTCTGCGGGCTGCGGCCTGCAGAGGTGTCTCTTGGGTCCAGGGTTCGGCGTGCAGGCGGCTAAGCCAGTCAGCGTAGAGTGCGTAGGATCCGCGCCAGGTGTCAGTGCAAGAACATGTAAGGTACTTGATGGCAGTCCGGTAGCCGTTGAACTTGGTCCTATCGGCCAGTAGCGACACGAGCTGATTCTGCAGGGCCGAAGAGCTTTCGGACTCCGAGGAGGCCAAGCAGGTCGGGAAGAGCCAGTTCTCGGGGTCTTTGTACTGCTCCCGGACGGCGTCGTGGTGATCGCCAGACTTCGGAACCGTATTGTCACCACCAGCACCTTCGGGCTGATCAACATCCTCCCAGACGAGCTCGGGCGGCAGGTCCGCAGGAGCCTCGGTCTCGACCGTGTCGGTCGGCGATACGGAGGTGTGCCGCGACAGTGAGCCCACCATGGTCTGCAGGCCCATCTTCACCTCCCGCAGCTCCACGAGTTCCTTGACGGCGGACCAGGTGCGTTCCAGACCGAGACGAGGCATGGCGACGGTGGAGTCAGCGGCAGGGCCGTGAGCCGCCTCGTTCCGCGCTGCGACGGCGCCGGCAAAGCGGGTGTGAGCGCTGGACTTGGTGATGCCCATGACTTTGCCGATCACATCCCAAGGGGTTCCGCTGACGCGCTCGGCGACCGCGGCCTGCTCGACAGCCGCCTTCGCCAGTTCCTGCAAGCGCAGAGCTTCACGCAGCAGGTCGCCAGGCTCAGCGTGAGGAGCGGGAACACCGGTGGCAGCGTCCGCGGCATGACCGGTGGGAGCGGTGGTCGAGTTCGGCATGCGAGACAGACTCCTTCCAAACGCGAGTCCCTGTCAAATCGAATCTTGGGTTTGAGTTATTCAAATCATGAGCCTGATACTCCACCACCTCGCTGCGTCGTGCGGCGGACCCAGCGGCCGGTATTGGCGAAGTGTTGAGTTCGGGTCTTATGCTCCGAACATGCGGTTTCTGGAGCTGGCAACTCAACGGCGCCGTGGGGTCGTCGGGGGTCAGGTGACGCCACGACAGCTGAAAGAGGTCACTTGTCGGTCGTCTCAACCGGCAGCCGCGTGTCCCATGTTGCGTCGAACCATGCGAGAAAGTCCTTTACGGAGCCGACTTTGCTGATCCGCTCATGAATTGCACGCTGGTCATGGCCGGGTAGGAAGTCTCCGCGGTTGATGGCCTGGCCGCAGCCGCAGTTGCACACTCGGTTGTCGAGCACGGAGTCGAAGTACGTGATCGGGTTCTGCTGAGCACCGTTCGGGGCCGGCTTGCCGACGTAGAGGTCGTAGACCGGGTGCCCCGGTTCGAGCGGTCGACCGGTGAAGGCTCGCCGTCCACCTGAACAGGGGACGATGCCGTCGATCTCGATGGCCATCCGGATCACCGTGTCGCCACTGACTACCGCATAGCGCTCCCGCTCAACTCGTCGTCCCGACATCGACCAGACTCCGCGCGCGACATTGAACAGTTCCTCGCGGCTCATGTCTTCAGCCCAGCCAACTCGGGACCGCTTCAGATCGTCCCTTAGCGGATCGACTGACCTCTGCTTGCCCAGCGTGATCTGGATCATCCCGCCCCTACCTATAGACCTCGTTCTACCGGAGACTATCAACCCTGATGAGCCAGCGTGATTCTCGCAGGGTCGGCATTCCCCGTCAAGAAGGGGTCTGATGGTTGATTGGCGTCACCCAGGCCCAGCAATGACAGGCGTGATGAAAGCGCAGCTCAGGCACGGCTAGATCAGACGTCTGGCACTCTCCTCTGGCACGGACGCGGGTGCTTGACAACACGAAGGACCAGTACCAGAGCGCAGCGATCGTGGCGTAGAGGCCATGCTCACCCAGCCTTGACGCTGAAGCGCTGGCAGGATGCGCTCCGTTCGCCACGGCGGCCAGCCCATCGCCTTGCCCACCTCGTTCCAGCATGGCCCCACTCCACGTTCGGCGATGTAGGCGTCGATCCATGCCGCCACTTCTGGACCCGGATCGTCACGAAGCAGTCGGCGGTCCTCAACGGCCTGCACGGCAGCAAGCCGGTTAGCAATTGCCTCCGGAGTCGGTGTTCCACCGTTGGCCAGCACGTGCCGCCAGGCCCTGTCCTCTGGTCGCGCTCCGGTGAAGTCATGTGGGACCAGTCGTGCGAGCTGCAACAGTGCCGGTCGGTCGGTCGGTAGCCGGAACATCTTCGAATGCACGTACGCCACTCGGAATTGCCGCCGTGTGACTTCGCTGTCCCAGCCGTCGTCGCCTTCCGTCCACTTGTGCCGCTTGCCCTTCATGACCGACCGCCCCGGCGACCAGTCGACGTCGCCGTCCATCCGGAAATCCGCGGAAGAGATCTCGCGTGGCCAACGGGACGGCGGCGCAAGGCTGCCATCTGCGGATTCTTGCTCACGAAGTCCATGTGGGAAAAATAGTCCACTATCGTCTACTGTGCACGGATCTAGCGGCCGGTTGCGTCGCTGGTCATGCACAACAACATCAGCCCTGACCCGATGCTGCTCGCGTTCGGTCTCGGCGTACGGCGCCGCCGCGAGTCCAGAGGGTGGTCGCTAGACGTCTTGGCTGATCGATCGGGGTTGAGCCGGTCGATGCTCATCGGCGTAGAGCATGGACGCCGCAATCCTTCGCTGAAATCAGTTCAGGCGCTGGCGGTGGCGCTCGGGGTCAAGATGGCGGAGTTGGTAGGCGAAGCAGACGCGTCAGCCGCCGCGGCGGGCTGACGGCCCGCAGTCACCATGCAAGGGAGGGTCGCGGGCGTGTCTTGTCGTCAGCGGAGGTGCGCGGGTTAGCTGCGACTGACGCCGTAGCCCGCGGCATGGGCCGTGCGATCGCGTAGTGCAGCGGTCGGCACTCTGTCGAATGGCAGCTCGGTAACGGGGTCGAGGGTGCCGGCGAGAGCGGGCAGGGCGCTTGCCAAGCACTCCAGGGCGACGGTGAGCAGTTGGCGGTGCTCACGTCCGAATAGGTGGTCAAACGATGAGGCGCTCCAGGCGTCACCGTCGTAGAGGGCGTCGAAGACGACCAGGTCGACGGTCTGCGGTAGCTGTCGCGCTACCGGCGTCCGACGTCGTAGCCGCTCGGCGAGATCGACGAACCGGGGTAGCCACGCGGGGGCCTGCGCGATCGCTTGCCGGAGCGAGGGGACCTGACGTTCGATGACCGTCGCACCCTGAGCCCGGTAGGCGCGATGTATGTCGGCGAGTTCCTGGTTCAATAGCGTGTCCGCCATCTCGGCGACACGGAAGAGCTGCTGGTCGTGGGGATCGCCGGTGCCCAGGCCTTGTTCGATCTCTCGTCTGACTCCCTCGACCCCGATCACATCGATACGGCCGCCGGCTCGCAGGGCTGCGACGAGCAGGGCTTGTAGGCTGTGGCCAGCCAGGACGGAGGCGAGCGGCATCGGCACGACTGCGCCCGTCTTGGTGGCTTCGTCGAGGGTGAGCAACGCGCCCAGGACGCGATGGGGTTCGGCAAGCAGTGCATCTTGCTCCAAGAAAGCGACAAGCCCGCTTCTCAGGCCGATCGTCTTGAGCTGCTCCGCTGCCTTCGCGGCTTGGTCTGTAAAGGCTGTGGCGCCAATGGTTGCGAAACGGTCGGGCATGTGGTCTAGGACCTTTTCGCGGCGGGCGAGTTCATCACCGCCGATCAAGTCGACGCCGATACGCCGTGCGACGTCGCGGCCAGCGGGGCTGACCGATTCGCGCACCAATGATGCCCGGTCGGCACCGACCAGGGATTGCATCCCTTTGAGCCATAGCAGTCGGTCCTGTTCACCGGCTTGTCCACGGGTTGATTTGCACTCGGTAATACCCAGCTGCGGACGCAGCCGCGCGTCGAAATCGAGGGAGAGGACATCGACATCGGTGATGACGCGGCGCCGGTTGCTGATCTGGTGTGTGACCGGATGCCGTAGCCGGACCAGGGAGCCTTCAGCGAACTCGGCCCGGGCAAAGCGGCGTTCCAGGTCGGCGCCCTTCTCGTTGGCGGCCTTACCCGGCATAGCGACGAGCTCCGATCTCTTGACGCAGGGCCGCGATGATGTTCGCCGTAGCCCGCGGACTCGGCTCGGTCTCCACAGCGAGGGCCGCCGCCCGCTCGCGCTCGGGGTGGCGATAGGAACGCTGCCCCCGAAGCCCAGCGGTCAGGCTCGACGAGCCTGCGTTGTCCAGATAGGTCAAGGCCTCCTGTGCGACATCGGCCTGCAGCAGGACGAACTTGAAGAACCGGGGCGCCTTCTCCACCCGTACGATCCCCGCCGTCTCCAACATCGGGTAGTCGGTGCCGATGTTGGTCGCGTCCCCGGCTTCGCCGTCGTTGATCAACCGGTTGAGGAACTTAGTCGGCGCGAACAGCCTGTTCGTGGCGTAGGTCCGGGCGAAAACCATGGAGCCAATCAGCTGACGGACGTGTCCGCTGGGATCGACGCCGGTCGGCGCCTCAAACGCGGCCTTTCCCATGTGGGGCGCGAAAAGGAACGCTCGTTCAACACCGTCCGTGGTGGTGACAATCGATCGCTGCAGCAGGCCTTGCGCGACCGCGTAGTCGACCCACTTCTTCTCGCACGAGGTGACGCGCAGCTCCGGCAGCCCCGCGCTGGCGGACACCTCCTCCAGCAAACCCGTCAGCGCGGCTCGCACGTCTCCGTCCTCGGCCCGAAGCGCTGCGGCCGAGTAGTCGTGATCGGCGGCCCACACGTTCGGGTTGAAGAGCACAACATTGTCGTCGGCGCTGTGCCGCCTCATACACAGGTGCAGGCTCTGCAGGTCCTCTATCGCCTCGAGGGCGTCCTCCTCCGAACCAAGACCTGCGCACAACTCCAGTGCGGTGCGCTGAGTGATGGGCATCAACGTCGTCTCACGCAGCACCGCCAGCGCCATGCGTTCCAGCGGCTCGGGAGCGGCGATGTCGACCAGCCTTTCGGCGCTGGCGAACAATTCATCTACGGGCGGCACCTTCTCGGAGACCGCAATGATGGCCCGCTCTGCGTTGTGCTCCAGGTCGACCAGCCCGAGCATCTCCAACGTCGGGAGGATGTCGTTGCGCAGGGCCCGCTTGGTGATCCCGGTCCCGCGCGCCAGAGCCTCGACGCGTTCGGGCGCGCAGACGCCGGAACCGCGCAGCCTGACTGCAGTGTCCAGTACCTGGCCGGCGAACTCCAACTGGCCCAGGTCCGCCCTGGGCTGGCTCGTCCCGTAGGCACTCAAGTGCCGCGACAAACCCAGTAGCAGCTCGGCCGTGGACAGCATCAGCGCTCCTTCCCGGGACGTGTATGAGAGGATCAGCGTACTTCGATATCCGACCACGCCATCGGAAAATTCACACAACGACGGCCGCCGCAATGCGACGGCCGGAATCCGTGCGCCGCATACCGCGTCACTGCCCTGGCAAAGGTTGAAATGAAAACGGAAATGCCTCATTTAGGGGCATCTGGCGTGGCTATCATCGCTCAGCGGACGCGGACCTTGCGTAGTTGAGGCGTCGATGTCGCGGGTGGCACCAACCTCAAGGAGGGCCGCCCATCCGGGCGGGGGCCGCCCGAGTTGTCGCCAGTGCGTCCGGTGATGACCAGGCCGAATACCCAGCTGCCGAGTTCTTCGGTGGTGACGTGGAGTTCCCGGGCGATGTCGGCGAGGCCGACTCCTTTGGCTCGCTGGCCGCGAATGACCTTGTCGAGTAGCTGAGAAGTCTCCCGAGACGCCATGCCTCGGGGCTCGCCCCTGCGGTAGCCGCGTTCCCCCAACACGATGCAGGTGCGGCGGTAGTGCCAGTCCGTCATCATGCCCAGGTCGTGCAGGCGGTAAGTCAGCGCCATTGCGGCAACGTTCCAGTTCCCCTTGCCGGCGATGATCTGCTCGACCAGGGGGTTCTCGGGCATATGCGCGATTACCGCCGACTGCGGCATGAGGAACGCGCTGGCGAACGCGTTCGCCTCTTTCTCGGCTTCAGGCCCCATAAACGACCGCTCATCGCCGTGCAGTACCAAATGTCCGAGTTCGTGGGCGGCGTCGAATCGGCCGCGCTCGGGGGTGGTCATGGTATTCAGGAAGACGAACGGCGTCCCGTCCCGCCAGTGCGCGAACGCGTTGATATCGGCGAACTCGGGCGGCAGGGAGAAGACCCGGACCCCGTGGGCCTCCAGCAGGTGGACCATATTAGAGATTGGGGCGTTACCGAGTCCCCACCGGGCCCGGACCATCTCGGCCGCAGTCTCCGGGTCGGGCTTTCCCAAAGTCGGCAGGTCGTTGGGCGGCAGCCGGTAGCGCTCATCGATCCAGCGATGCAGCTCCACCGCAAATCGGCTGGCGGTCAGCGCAGCGTCCCGTGCCCCGGCCGCCAGCTTGCTCCGGGCTCGGAATGAAACCGCGTCCTGGCCGATGGGGTCCAGGTCCGGCTGATGAAAGAAGGACAACGGAAAGTTCAGAGCCGCCGCTAGACGCCTCAGCGTCTCCTCTGACGGCTCCTGTTTGCCGTTCTCGTATTTACTGAGGTTCGGTACGGCGATCTTCGTCTTCTCCGACAGCTCCGCGAGGGTCAGAAAGCGACGTTTGCGAGCCATGGCGATCCGCGAGGGCGTGATCATGGCTCCTCGTCCTCCTCTCAGTGGCTTGGCAGGACGTTGTTATCGCTCTTCCAACCGAACGTCGTAGCCCGGGGGCTGCTCGCCAGGGTAGTCCACGACGATCTCCCACTCCATCGTCGGGAGCAGGATCCGGCGAAGCCAGGTGTCGATCTTTTCCTGAGGGCCGATGTTCACGGGGAGCGACAGTTCGCTGCGCACTCCAATCACACCGTTCTTCTTGCCCGTGTAGCGGTGGGTCAGCAAGTACCACGTCTGCAGCCCAGCGAGCTCGTCGTCCTCCAGGTGCGCCTGGTCGGAATCCGGCATGACGACCGACAGGGGGAAGAGCGGCGACATGTTGTTCCGGTCGATCAACTCCGCCTTCGCTGCGCCCTGCGGCCGGACGGGGCGCGGATCCGGCCGGCCGGGTAGGCCGGTGCGGTGATCGCCAAGAAGGACGCCGATCGCGATGGTCCTATCGGGGTTGACCACCAGTGGTGAGCCCCGGTGGTCCAAGCGCTTCCAGCCACGCTTGAACAAGACCTCGCGCAGCGTGAAGACCCGCTCCTGGTAGTCCAGCTGGCCGGCGGTTGTGATCGGGTGGTTCGGGGTCGCGCGTGCCCGCGCGTCCTCGCCAGCCGAGATGGCCTTAAGGAGGTCCTCCTTGCCCAGTCCAAGCGCGAAGAGCTGCTCGTCGGGGTTGCCTTCGGGCCAAGCCAAGGACACGTTGACCATGCTCACTCCACTGACACTGCAACTTTTGGTCCCTCGAATGAGGGACCAAAAGTTAGCGTAGCGGGTGGAGGCGATTCGCCGCCAGTAAGTACCGTTAAACAGGCTTCGAATGGGTCGGCATGCAGCGCCCGAGGCAAACACTGGTGCGCGATGGTAAGGCGGCTGAGTCGGTGATGAAGTGCAGCCAGACCTAGCGATCAGGAGCCGCCGGCGGCCGAGGCCGCGCTGCCGGTTGTGCCTAGTACGGCAGCCGGACGTTGAGATCTTGTCCGTAGCTCAGGCCCATGCAATGAGGAGCCGTTCAAGCTCGGCGGCGGCTTGGTCGGCGTCGACGGCTTCCAGGACCAGGGTCGGCGAGTTGGTATAGGGATCTCCGGACCACACGTTGTAGTGGCCTTCGAGGTCGAGGGAGACGAAGGCCGGCGCGTCTGTGACTCCAGCTTCCCAGCAGCGCGGCCCGGTACTCAGACACAGCCGGGCGTGGCTGGTGAACGGGTGCAGCCGTCGCAGCGTGGTGGCGTGGACCGCAGTGACCAGGGCGGTCAGGATCGGTGGCGGCCAGGTGCGGTCGTTGTCGCAGCTGTCGTCGAAGTCTTGCGCGGCTTGCAACTGCCATTCCCAGGACTGCCGTAGTTCGTCGTCCACGGGGCTATCGTCCCTTCGCTGATGTGTTCTGGGAAGGGCGCCGGTGTTGTAGCGGTGCCGGATGTTGCATCCGGGTCTGCTGCCGCTGGTAGTGGCAGTGGCGGGCCCGCAGTTGGTGTCGACGTCGCCACGCCGACCAGGCCCAGCGGTGCTGCTCGGGGTGGTGGTGAGTGAACAGCAGCGCCGCAAGCAGGTGCGCGGTCTCGTTGCGTGTGAGCGCGATCATCCCGGTGTCTTCCTCCGGGGCGGGCTGCTCGGCGGCAAGTACTGTCAGGAAGGCGTGGGCGAGCATGGCCAGCACGGTCCAGCGGGCCCAGGAGGTGTAGCGGCGGACCTGATGCTCGTCCAGCGCGGTGAGTACCTTTCCGGTTTGGAAGGCTTCTTCCACTCGCCACCTCGTCCCGGCCACCCGTACCAGTTCGGCCAGCGTGGCCCGAGCCGGAGTCCAGCAGCGGTAGAACGCCAGCTCGCCGGTAGTCCGGTTACGCCGGATGAGCAGATAGCGCCCCCCGCCGGCCGGCGGCCTCTCCTCCAGACTCAGATATGCCCACTGATACCAGCGTTGTCCTTTCGAGCCCTGCCCGGCCGAGCGCAGCTGCCAGGATTCCTCGGGCAGACCGGCGGCCAGCACGGCGGCGCCGACCGGGCCGGTGGCCAAAGCGACGGTCGCGGTGCTGGCCACGGCCAGCACGTAGCCGATGCCGAGCTGCTCCAGCCCCGCCCGAAGACGAGGGTCATTGCCGTAGACCTCATCACCAGTGACGAAGCCCGGCACCGCGTCGGCGGCCACGGTGCGTTGCACGATCCGCAGCGCCAGCGCCGGTTTGGTAGCAAACACCAGGTCCTCCGGCAGCCCGGCAGCCGCACACCGGGCCGGATCGGCCGTCCACGATCTCGGGACGTACAACTCCCGGTCGATGAACGCCGCACTGCGCCGACCGGCCCAGACCGCGTAGACGGCGACCTGTGCGTTCTCGATCCGGCCGGCAGTTCCGGTGTATTGCCGTTGGACACCGACGGTATGCACGCCCTTCTTCACATCGCCGGTCTCATCCAGCACCAGCACCGCCCTATCGCGCCCCAGATGGTCGACCACGAACGTGCGCAGGTCGTCGCGGAGGCCGTCGTGGTCCCACACTGACTGCGCCAGCAGGTACTGGAACGCATCCGGGCTGCGATACCCGGCATGCTCGGCCAGGGTCCAACAGTTGGCCCGCGACGGCCCGGCCATCAAGGCACGAAGGAACGCCGTGGCATGCCGTCGCGGCTCCACACGCGGGAACCTCCCGGCAATGGCCGCAGTGACCTCGGAGAATCGGTCCCGGCAAGCGTCCAGGTCTATGCTTGCGGCCGCGGCCGTCGTGGGCGAATCAGTCTTCACACACTTGATCATCCACGGCGGCTGACCGCATCCCGACAGCCACTCCCGCCTCACGGGTCACAACGTCCGGCTGCCGTACTAGTGCGGATGCGACGGGACGCACACGGACCGAATAGATCAACGCTGCGCCCACGGATCTGCATGAGCGTCGAGCACATCGAGTTGTTGCTCCGCAGGATCGTGGACGATGACAAGGGAGTGGGTGAACCACCTTGGCGGCCCTGCCGGAGACATCCTCTCCGGCAGGGCCGCCCCCGTTCCCCCAATTTCTCGGACGTGGCAGGTGGTCCGTGACCCACGCCGGGCTTTCCCAATCGCGCGGCGGAGTGCAATTCCGGCTGTTGTGACCCCTCCGAGTCTCTGGTTCTACTAGCCTCGGAGGCGGTGAATGTCAGTCCTCGACCACCCGGTGTTGGGCCCCTTCAGGCGGCCCGTGGCACTCCCGGTCCTGCCATTAGGAGGCAGGTCACCGACACCGGGAAAGGAGGGAAACGTGGCAAACACCCGAAACAAGCGGCAGCAGGTTCAAGGGAACACCCCGTGGATCGGGCTGGCAACGCTGATCGTGAAGTTTCTCATCGAGATCTTCACGAACTAGCGGAGCCGCCCGGAAGAGTGCCCCGGACGACTAGCGGCCTGCCCTCTTCAAGGTTTGATCGGCTTCGCCTTTCGCAACAGCTCGAGCCGCCAGCCATAGGCCTCTCATCCGCAGGACCTCGTCCGTCTGCGTCAGCAAGAAGGCGGGGTCATCAAAGCGAGGATCGTCTTCCCACGTGAGCCTGTCGACGTCGTCTTCCTCGAAACCTATGCCTTTCAGGAAACTCGCAAGGGTGTTCCAGCTGGGAAGGCGTGGTCCGCGTAGCGCTGCGGCAAGTGTTACCGGGTGCGCCTCTCCATAGTCGGCGATCTCCTTGATGCTCGCCCAGTCTCTTCGCTGCTTGCGAAGCTCGTGCATGTAGTTCCGGAGTTCGCGTGCAGCGTGGCTGGAAGGCTGCGGCGGCATCGGTCGGCCGCCGCGACCTCGCTGGGATGCAGCAAGCTGTCGCTGAAGCTCATCACGGCGCTTGAGCCAATGCAGGCGAGACTCAGCTCCTTGGCCCCACTCCTTCAGCAGCGCGAGCAGTGTGGGCGCCTGCGGCAAGGTCTTGCCGCTCAGTGCAGCGTAAATCGCTGAGCGGCTGGGGTGGTGGCGTTGGGGCTCTGTGCCTTCAGCTCGCCATCCGCTTTGGAAAAGTCCGTATCCGCCGGTTTGTTGCGCGGCGTGAGCCATCCGCAGTTCACGTAGGTCAGCGGCGAACGCCTCCAAGGAATCGGCAGATGATGTGCCCGATGTACTCGTCGCCATCTCGCCGCCTCAGTGTGTCTCGCTGAGCCTGAAGGAGTCTCTTAGAGTCCTGATGAGACCATAGCAGTCCTGTGTAGTCCAGGTTGATATGTCATTGACCAGCACATCGATCCATTGACTCCAGTTTCAGGAAATGCCTGGGCCGATCTGCCTCGTGCTCCTGCGCGTCCGCGCTAGGCTGGCCTCACGTTTCCGCCCGGTGGAGCAATGCTCTGAGATCCAGAGGCGCCTGGGCCCCCTGGATGTGCTAGAGGGCCGCTCCAACGACCTGGGAGGAGGCGCCCGTGGACCAGCCGGACTCGGGACACGGAAGCAAGGCTGAAGGCCTTAAAGAGCGTCGGAGGTTCGATCCACGCCGCTGGCGTAGATCGCGGTGGTTCATGGTGCTGGCGGGTTTGCCCGCAGCTATCCAGACAGCCGCCGCGCTCGTCCAGCTGTGGAACGGCCACTGACGCCCGACCCGGAATTGCCGTCCGGGCCGGGCTTTCAGAGGTAGGACCAGCAGGGCAGCCTGAAGACGTCTGCAGTGTCACAAGGCTGCTCTGCTGCCTAGCGCTAGACATTCCAACGGTCAGCAAGCCATCAATCTGCGCTGTCGTCGCCCTTGAGACTACTCGGCGCAACCTACTTTTGCCGAAGCTTACCTATGGAGAGGAACTCTGAGCTGGACGTTCCGTCCATCATCAACGGTGTTCGGGATCGAACAGCTCCGCGCCGTCGCTGCCGTCGAGCAGGAGCGTGAAGCAGGCGAGGCCGTCCCGCAGTTCGGCCAGGTCGTAGCCGTCCGTGCCAACGAACCGCCGCAGCGAAGCGGCCAGGAGCTCGGAGTCCTGGCCGCCGAGCCAGTCGCGCAGGAATTCCAGCATCTCGGCGAACTCGATGGCGTCTTCGGCAGCGATGTCCACGCTGGCCATGATGCCGCAGGCGACGGGTGCGCGTACTCGCCGACAGCCCAGTCGCGCCCGCGGCAACGCGCACAATGCCGCGTCGGCCGTTGCCGCTGCTTCTACTTCTATCTGTTCCCGCTCTTCCCACCGCGCAACGACCGGACCTTGCCGAGCTGATCCGAGGCGGCCCGCAGCCGCTCGATCTCGGTGTGCTGGGCCGCCAGCCGCGAGATCGCGGTCTGCTTGAACGCGGTCAGCTCGGCGATGCGGGCGTCCCGCTCCGCGATCCGCTCCCGCAGCCCGGCGTTCTCCGCCTTCAGCCGCTCAATCTGCCCGGCGCGGGCGTCCACCACCTCTCCTGCGGCCTGCAAGGCTTTCAGCCGCCGCTCGAACTCCTCGGCAAGGTGCTGGTAGGGGCCGGGCCGCTCAGTGCCGTCCCGGTTCTTCTTGGAGTAGAAGCCGGTGCGGGTGACCCCGGCCAGCTCGGCGAGAGTCTTCAGATCGGCCTTGCCGCCGGGTGGGATCTGCCCGGCCAGCAGCGCCTCCATCGCGGCGCGGACTGCCTGCTCGTTGCGGACGCGGGCCTCGCCGCTGATCCGGGGCATCGACAACTTCCCTTTCTCACGGGCCTGGGTGGGCCGAGTCGATGTCGGCGACCACGGCCAGCGCCCGATCGCGTTCCGGCACCAGTCTGAGCCTTTCGGCCTTACCGATGCGCGGATTGTCGATCAGAGACTGAGTGTTGCCGGCCGCCGAGAGCCAGACCGGCTTGTGGCAGGGGTGGTGGGTAGCCTGCGGGCAGCGGGCCGAGTCACACATCCCGGCCAGCGGACGACTCTCGCCGGTGCGGCCGGCCAGCTTCAGACACAGCGCCTTGCCCGGGTCCCGGAACCAGCAGTAGTTCGCGGCCTGGACATGAAGGTGCTTGGACTGCTGGCGCAGCAGGTTCTCCAGCCGCCGCTCCGACTCCAGCACCGAGGGCTCCCCGGCGGCGAAGTCCTTCAGTTGCTCGTCGATGTGCTCGAAGGCGGCGATCAGGTCGCGGGCCCCAGGCCCGGCGGGCAGCTGCCCGGCCTGGAAGTCCCGGAACGCCTGCGCGGTGAGTTCCAGGTGGTGCTTCTGCTCGGCCTTGCGGACCTCGGCCAGCAGCGCCGCCTGCGACCCGCCGGGCCGGTTGCTGTAGCCCTCGGTCGTGGCCACGCGGAGATGCTTCAGGTGGATCTTGGCGGCCAGCAGGCCGCCGGGGCGCTGGGACATCTCCATCGCTAGCGTCTGCCGCAGCATTTGCGTGGTAATTGGCCCGTCCGGGATCGGTGCAAGACCCAGGCGTGCCCCGGCCTCGGAGTTAACGAACCGGCGAACAGCCTCGATCGCCCCGCTCATGTCTCCCGGCGAGAAGGCGTGGGCGCCGTAGTCGTCCCTGGCCAGTCGCGAGGCCATCTTCACCGCCTTCCAGGCCGGCTCCAGCACCACCCACTCCTCCCGGATGCCACCGAACGCCTTGTGCTTGATGAGTTTGCTGGCCAGACGGTAGCGCTGGGTGCCGCCGGGAACGTCGACCGGCGGCAGGGGTGAGGTGTCGGTCAGCTCGTCCATCTCCGAAGACCGCATGCCGCTGATCGCCGAGACCACGATCCGGCAGGCCGCGTTAACCATGTAGGCCAGCTGCCGAACGTCGGCCGAGGACAGCGGCTGCGCCGTCCACGGCACCAGGTCGCCGGTGTCATAGGTGGGGATCAGCGCGGGATCACGGCCGTAGGGCTCGGCCAGGCCGACCGCCTCGACCGCTGCCTGAAGCGCCGGACGGACCTTGGCCATGTCCTTAGGCTGAAGGAACGAGAAGTTGGTCACCCCGCGCATCAGGCGGCCGTAGTTGACTTTCAGCAACGGGTCGTCCGGGCTCCAGCCCTGAGTGAGCCGGTTCTTAACCTGCTGCGCCGAGGACCGCGCCAACGGGATGCCCTCGGCGGCGTAGCGGTCAATCTCGGCACGGATCAGACCCAGCTTCTGTGCCGACACAGTGCTCGGACCCGTGCCGGGGTGGGCAAGCCAGTACTTGACCTGCGAGAACTCCTGCGCGACCGGTTCTCCAAGGGTGTCCATCAGGTAGAGCGCGGCGGCCATGAGGGGCTGGAACAGCTCGTCGGGAACGGCCGGCGTCGTGTTGGACGCTGGCGGCTTCCACCCCACGACCTGGCTGACCGTCTTGCCCTTCCACGGCTCGAACCCCGCCGCGTAGCCGCCAGCGGTGAACAGCTCGGTGTAGAACGACAGGTACTTCACCGGCTTGAGCGTCACGATCAGGCCGCCCGGCGTGACGGGAGCCGTGCGAGGCCGTCTTGCCGTCTTCAAACCGACTTCTGTGCGGAACTGCCGGTAGGCGTCGCAGTGTTCCTGCATCACTTCGGCAAGCGACTCCACGCCCGCCGAGCCCAGGAACGACAGCCAGTGCCCCAGCTCCCGCAGCACGATCCGCAGTGTGGTGGGGTTCATCGGCGTGCGCAATGCGTGCGGGAGCGCCACCACGGCCTCGTGCTCGGGGGCGAGCAGCGCCATCAGGAACTCCTTGGCGGTCAGCCGCCAGCGAGGATTCGGGATGTGCCCGAAATCCCAGCGCTTCTCGCTGGGCCGCATCATCCGGGGAGCATCCGCCAGGTCCACGAAGTCCCACAGGTCGTCGTCGAACCGGGAGCGGTGGCCGCCCGGGGCCACCGCCAGGCCAGCCAGGGCGCACACGTCGGCGCCGGAGAACGGCGAGCGAGCCGCCAGGTGGCTGGGGATCTGCTGGTAGCCGGCGAGCTCCGAAGCCGGGACGTAGATCAGTGGTGCGGTCACGATGTACCTTCCTCGGGGCGAAGTGGCAGCCCAGTGTCGTCGTCGGCGACCGCGCTGGCGGCCGCGGTCAGGACCGCCGGGTCGAAGCGCGGCAGGATGTCGTTGTCCAGGCGGTCGGCGTAGGGGCCGAACACCGCCAGGAACTGCTCGACGGTCATCTGCCGGGACTGGCGGGCGAAGAACGCCTTCAGGCGCAGCAGGTTGGCCGCGTGGCGGGGCAGGAACAGCGCCAGCGGACACAGCAGGCAGACCCAGGGCCGGGCCGGGCACGGCTTGCCCGCCGGGCCGTGCAGCCCGGACAGCAGGTCCGAGCAGGAGGCGGTGAACACGTCCGAGTCCCCGGACAACAGCTCGGTGATCGTGTCGTCGGACAGCCCCAGCGCGGCCACCGTCTGCGGGTGCTTCTCGGCCAGCTCGGCGAGCTGTTCGTCGTTCAGCACCACCGCCGGCCGGGCCCGGCGCAGGATGTCGGCCTGCCCGTCCTCGATGATCGCCTCGACCGCGTCGCGCTGCGCCGGGGTGGTGGCCGTCAGGTAGTGGTCGCCCTCCACCTGCGCGCTGTGGTTCGGGTCAATGGTGATGCGGCCGGTCCAGCCTTTGCGTGACAGCAGGTTGTGATAGGTGGTGCGGATGCGGGCCGCGTTCACCTCCAGCGGCTGCCCGTCGTCACCGAGCACGCCCAGCGCGGCCGCCGCCTTGCGGGCGGGCTTGTTCGACTCGGGCCGGTCGGCCGGGGACACCACGACGTACCGGTTCTCGCCCGCGTCCCCGGGCTGCCGGCGGACCGTGAAAATCCAGACCGCGCCGGCCGCCTGCGGCTCGGCGAAGCGTCGCATCGGCGCCGACAGCTCCAGCCAGCGCTCCAGCAGCCGCACCGCCTTGCCGGATATCGCCACCGACTCCGGTCCGGTCCGGTTCTTCATGTAGCTCACCAGCGTGGTGCGCGCCCCGGTCTTGGTGATGTCCTCCAGGCGCATGTCCCGGATCCCGTCCGGCACGATCCCGCTGTAGATCCCGAACAGCATCCGGAACGCCCAGACCGTGCCCATCTGCGGGAACAGCGCATCGCGCAGCGCCGTAGCGTTGGTGTTCCCGTAGCCGACGCCCTCGCGCTGACCGGGGATGTACTTCGGCAGGTCGCTGTAGGACATCGGGCCGTGCTGCGACATCAGCCACGCCACGTGCTGGTCGCTCCGGGACATCAGGTAGGCGGGGGCGTCCGGGATCGGGCCCAGGGCCGCCAGCGCGGCGACCTCGCCGTGGCGGCGGCGGGCGTCCTCGACCGCCTTCACCAGCGCGGCCTCCAGCCGGGCGAACTCAGTCTCCGAATACGGCTGGTAAGGCCGGGCCGGCTCCTTGAGCTTGAAGGCGCGGCCGACGACGTAGGTCCGCAGGTCCTCCCGCAGGCCGGGAACCTCCTGTAGGAGCAGCCGGGTATAGAACACGTGGTGCGCAGAGGTGCTCATCCAGTAGGACAACATCAGGCCCTTGGGAAGGTCGGCCGCTCCGCCGGTGAAGCCCTGCCCGTTCAGCCAGGCGATCATCACGCGTATGCAGCTGGCGTAGACCACCGTCGTGCGCTTCGCCCCCACACTCCCCAGCGGGTGCGTGCGCTGCACCAAGGCTTCGGCCAGATCGGCGGCCAGTAGGTCGTTGCCGGTCCCGGACAGGTCAGCCGTCCAGCTTGTGCCATTCGGATAGACCGACACCACCCGCAGCGGGTCAAACTCGACGCGGGCCGGCATCAGTCCTCGCCCCCGCCCGCGAACTCCGCCGCCGCCTCGGCCTCGGCGTCGCCGAGCCCCGACAACGCCCCGGCTTCCGCATAGGCTTCGGCGTAGATCCGCCGCACATCCAGGCGCATGATGTAGATCTCGGTGGTGGTCACACTGCTGTGACCAAGCAGGTCACGCAGCACCAGCAGCGGATCGGACTTCGTCAGATACAACGCCAGCGCGGCATCGGCGTCCGTGTCCGCGACCAGCTTCGCAGCCTGCTGATAGTAGCCCTTGACCAGTCCGTCCAGCCTCGCCATCGCGAAGGTGTGCCGCAAGGTGTGCGGCGAGACGTCCGGGAAGGCCGGCTCGTAGTGCTGGCGGATGCGGCGCGAGGTGCGCCGGAACACCGTCCCCCAATCCGTGAACGGGCTCCCGTCGCTTTGCAGGGCCACGATCGGGCTGGATCCGTTCGGGTCGACCAGCCGCATCCGCTCGGCCGGGTTCAGCGACCGCCAGGACACGCGGGCGCCGTTGACCCGGCCGCCCTCCCAGTCCACCTCGCTGACCAGCAGCGGCTCGCCCAGAGCAGGGTCCGGCCGGTATGGACGGCGTTCGGCGATCGAGGCCCGGTCCAGCCGGACGTACTGCCACATCGCCGCCAGCGGCCCGTAATCCACCCAGGTCGCCCTCGGCTTCTTGCCCTTGGTGATCTGCGCCGCCAGCGGAAAGGTGACCGGGATCGGCGACCGGCGCTTCGGCAGCGGCGGCAACTCGTAGGTCAGCAGGTAGGTGAACTCCTGCGCCCGAAGACCGCTTGAGGCCACGAACTCGCCCATCGCGGCATTGCGGCCCACGTGCCAGCCCCGGAACTCATCCGGCTCGCCGTCGGGATCCAAGCCAGCCAGTCCGCGTACAAACAGCCGCAGGTAGTCATCCTCCAGATACTTCACCGTCACGTGCGCCTTGGCCCGGCGAACCGTCGCGGCGTTGCGGACCGTCGGCATCATCCCTGCCTCCGAGTACCGACGTCCCATTACGTAGGTGAACGGCACCGCCTGGCAGAGCCCTTCATCGACCGCCCAGTTGTAGAACCTGGCCACCAGCTTGATGTTGTGGTTCCATGTCGAGCCGTCCCACCGGGCGGCCAGCGGCCCGGCCAGCCGGTACTCGGCGAACGCCGCCAGCACCGCCCGCAACTCGGCCCGCTCGCCGAACACCGGCACCTGTCGCTCGTCCAGGAACTCGAACCAGTGCCGCACGGCCTGCGCGTACGACTTCCACGATTTCGGCGACGGCACGCCGGAGATCGGCAGCTCCTGTAGCCACCGATTCGCCGCCACTGTCGGACGCGCCACGCCCTCGTCCTCGAACAACAGGTCGTCGTCGATCAACACCGGCATGCCCTCGGTGATCAGAGGCCGCCGCTCTACGTCCCAGGACTTCCACTCGGAGGAGTCGAAGTAAGTCAGTCGCACGGCATGGGATGCTATTAATGAGACACATTAGAGTGCAAGCGATAACAACGACAGGCTGTAGTCGGAGACTGCCCCGTTGAAGAGTTATGAGACATGAGGAGTAAGCCGCGATAACCGTCGAATACACCCTCGGCACCCTGGCAGCCTGCGCCTTCGCGGTGATCCTCTACAAGGTGATCACCAGCCCCACCGTCCAGAACGGCCTGTCAGCAGTGATCCGCAAAGCCCTGGACACGACCTTCTGATGCGCCCGCCCCGCGACGCCGGCTACGCCACCGTCGAAGCCGCCCTGGCCATCCCCAGCCTGCTCCTCCTGACGCTCGCCCTGGCCGGTCTCCTCGCCGGCATGGCCGCCCAGATCCGCTGCCTCGACGCCGCCCGCCTCGGCGCCCGCGCCGTCGCCCGCGGCGAACCCCCCGACGCCGTCCAGACCGCCATCAGCCAAGCCTCGCCCGGCAGCACGACCCGTATCACGACCACCGCCGGCCTGATCCACGTCGCGGTCAGCACCCCGGTCGCGCCCCTGGCGATCCTGCACGCCTTCACGGTGCACGCCGAAGCCGTGGAAGCAGACGAAGCCACTACCGCCGACGCCGCACCCGACATCCCATGACAGCCGCTCACGACTGCGGGTCGGCGACCACCGGCGGGCCGGCCGAACCGTCGTCCCGCAGCGATCGCGGCTCGGCGACGATCTACGCCGCGCTCCTGGCCGGTCTACTGACCGCTGTCACCGCGGGGATGCTCGCCCTCGGCTCGGCGGTCCTCGCCCGCCATCGGGCCGGGGCCGCCGCCGATCTGGCGGCGTTGAGCGCCGCGGTCCACGCCGACGCCGGGGAAGCGGCCTGTGACTGGGCCCGGCGCGTCGTCGCCGCCCAGCACGCCGGCCTGGTCAGCTGTGCCTGCGACGGCGCGGTTTGTGTTGTCCGGGCGGCCGTCGGGACGCCATGGGGCTCCACCGCCGTGACGAGCCGTGCCGGTCCCGTCGAGGATTCCGTGGGAGGAGACGCTCCCACCGCTCCTGCCGCCCCCGCTGCCCGATTCGTGCGCGCCACCGGTCTCGCCCCGCGTCCGGAACCGAACCGCGTCCGCCTCGACCCAGCGGCTGCGCTGTGTCGAGGCTCTACCCCACCCGTCCCATCCGCCCCACTCGTTCTCCTCCTCGGTATCCGCTTCCTCGGCGAAGCCGAGCCACACGCTGGGGCGTCGGCGGCGGGATGCCAGTTCGGCGCAGCGTTCGCCGGAGCGGTGGATGCCTATGCGCAGGAGCCAGATCGCGACCAGGAAGAGCCAGCCGAATATCGCGCCGGTGACGAAGACCTGGGCCGTGGTGGTCTGGACGGCTATGCCGAGGAAGGTCAGGTGGTCCTCGCCGCCGCTGGAGGCGACGACGCCGGTGGCGATCATCACGACCAGGCTGATCAGGCCCAGCGCTACGGCGATCATCGCGGGGCGCCTTTCGGGGTGGGGGTCGTGCCCGGCGGCGATCAGGGCCAGCGGTTGGCGGGGCTGTCCCGGCGGTGGGAGGGCGAGTCGAGGTCGCGGCCGTCGCGGGCGCGGTGCGCGCGGCTGTCGAGGTCGTCGTGGGCGCCGGCGCGGCTGTCGCCCTCGTGCCAGCGGCCCACCGGTTCGTTGTCGCTGTCGTCGTCGAGGATCCAGACGGTGTCGCGGTCCATGCGGGCGCGGCGCCAGAGCAGGACGCCGACCGCACCGGCGGCGCCCAGGACCATCAGGCCCATCGGGGCCCGTCCGCGGCGGGCGGCGGTGGTCACGGTCGCCATGGGCACCACCGAGGCGACGCGGGCCATGGGGCCGCGGCGGGGGACGCCGTGGCGGAGGATCTGCCAGGCCGCGGCGGTGCGCTGCGCGGCCTCGGCGGCGAAGGGGCGGGCCCGGTCGGCCACGGTGGAGGCGGCGGCCGAGGCGCGGTCGGCGGCCTCGTGGGCGGCCAGGGCGGCACGGTCCGCCACAACGTGGGCGGCGTCCTGGGTCGCGCCGGCGGCGGTCAGGGCCGCTCCCCGCGCCGACGCGGCCGCCGTGGTGGCGGCGCCGGACAGCGTGGTCGCGGCGTCCGCGGTGCGGCCCTGGACAGCACAGCGCACGCGCTCCGCGCGGCTCGGCTCCTGGTGGCGGAACGGCATCCTCATCGTCGGGCTCCCTCGTATCGCCTGTTCACCGCTGCCCGGCGGCCCCGTCGGGCAGCGCCGCCGGAAGCAGGGTCGACCTGGCAAGCGGCTCGAGATCGTGCCTGCCCGGCCCGGCGACCGGACAACCTCACGGAGGGCCATTGGGGCTACCCGGAGCGTGAGGCGACCGCCATGCAAGGATGGAGAGCGTCCATACGCCAGAAACCGAAAGGCAACCGACTGTGGCCGAGAACCTGTTCGCCACCATCAAGACCAACCTCGGTGACATCACCGTGCGTCTGTTCCCGGACTACGCGCCGAAGACCGTCGCGAACTTCGTGGGGCTGGCGGAGGGCTCCAAGGAGTGGACGCACCCCGAGACCCAGGTGAAGTCCACCACCCCGCTGTACAACGGCACGATCTTCCACCGGGTGATCCCGGGCTTCATGATCCAGGGCGGCGACCCGCTCGGCCAGGGCTTCGGCGGCCCCGGCTACGTCTTCGACGACGAGCCGCACCCGGACCAGACCTTCAACGACCGGGACTACCTGCTGGCCATGGCCAACGCGGGGATCCGGGGCGGGCGCGGCACCAACGGCTCGCAGTTCTTCATCACCGTGCCGACGCCGCGCCGTCCGACCCACCTGAACGGCAAGCACACGATCTTCGGCGAGGTCGCGGACGACGCCAGCCGCAAGGTCGTGGACGCCATCTCCACCGTTCCCACCGGTGCGCAGGACCGGCCGGTGCAGCCGGTCGTCATCGACTCGATCACGATCGAGCGCCGCGAGGGCTGAGCCGGAGCGCGGGGTGCGGAGGAAACTCCGCACCCCGCGCGTTCGTTTCCCCTACATTCGACAATCGGCGGATCGAACCCGGAACCTGCCCACCCGTCTCCCGCCGCCGCCCGTTGAGGGGACGCTTCGCGTCGCAGTATCAACCGAAGGATCACCGTGACGATGCCGCCAAGCAGCTCCGGCAGCCAGTCCGCGCCCGTGACCGACCTCCCCGTCTGCTACCGGCACCCGGGGCGCGAGGCCCACATCCGGTGCAACCGCTGCAACCGCCGCATCTGCCCGGAGTGCATGGTCCCGGCGTCGGTCGGGTTCCAGTGCCCCGACTGCGTGCGCGGCGGCAACCAGCAGGTGCGCCAGGCCCGGACGCCGTTCGGCGCGGTGCTGCGGCCCCGGGTGGTCCCGGTGGTCACCTACAGCCTGATCGCCCTGAACTTCGTGATGTTCGGGCTCCAGCACATCGTCGGCACCTCGCAGGTCGGCGTGCTGGGCGGCGGTGTGGTCGAGGTCAACACCCTGGACATGCGGCTGGAGCTGATCGCCAAGGCGCACTGGGTGGACGGCGAGCCGATAGGCGTGGCGAACGGCGAGTGGTACCGGCTGGTCACGTCCATGTTCCTGCACGCGAACGTGGTGCACATCGCGTCCAACATGATCTCGCTGTTCTTCATCGGCCCGCTGCTCGAGACGCTGCTGGGCCGGCTCCGCTTCCTCCTGGTCTACCTGGTCGGCGGCCTGGCCGGCGCGGTCACCTCGTACCTGTTCATGACCCCGCAGAGCCCGCCCAGCCTGGGCGCCTCGGGCGCCATCTCCGCGGTGTTCGGCTGCCTGGTGGTGATCGGGCTGCGGCGCCGGATCCTGGACCCGGGGATGATCATGGTGGTGCTGATCATCAACATCGTCATCCCGATCCAGAACACCAGCATCGACTGGCGGGACCACGTCGGGGGCGCGGTGGCCGGCGCGGTGATCGGGGCCGTCTACGCCTTCGCCCCGGAGCTGATCCGGGCGTTCGGGAAGGCCACGGCGCCACGCGAACAGCAGACCCGGCTGCTGAACGTCCTCGGCTTCGGCACCATGGCCCTGGTGCTGGTGCTGTCCGTGGCGGCCGCGGCCGTGCACACCTCGCACCTGAACGACCCCGCCAACCGTACGCGCACTCTTGACGACGCGGCGCGCACACCAGCGGTGACCAGGGTCGTCACCGACCCCCCGCCGAGTTATCCACAGGCTGTGGGCACTTATCCACACTGGGGATAAGCCTGTGGATGTTGTGTTAGGGGCCGGGCACTCACCCTGGGTGACCGCCGGACGGAAAGCCGGCGTTCAGAAACCGGCTACTTCCACTTCATCGACGTGATGAACCCGGTGATGATCAGCCCGAAGCCGACGGCCATGTTCCAGCCGTGCAGCTGCGGCACCGGGTACTTCATGTCCGACAGGTAGTAGACCACTATCCACAGCAGGCCGAGCACGAAGCAGCCGATCATCAGCGGCAGCACCACGCGGTTGCCGGTGTCGAGCTTGATGGGCTGCTTCTTGTCCGGCGGCGGGGTGTACGCGGCCTTCTTGCGGACCTTCGACTCGGGCACGGTTCCACTCCTGGATTCGTCGGCTGCCGCACCCCTCGCTCGGGCATGCGACGGTGCGTGTCCGATAGCGTATCCGCCATGGCGTCAGGGCGCGATCAGCTGGACGAACCCGCGGGGCCGGCGGACGCCGGCCCCACCCCCGGGCGGCGCTCCCGGGTGGCCTGGCACACCGGGGTGGTCCTGGTCTTCGCCCTGGCCGGCGGGCTGTTCATGACGGCCCGGGACACCGCCAACGGGCAGGGCGACATCCGTCCCGACCGGCTCTCCCAGCTCTCCGACGTCATCCGGACCCAGAACACCCACAACCGGCAGCTCACCGACCAGGTGGCGGCGCAGCGCGCGGACCTGGACGCGCTGACCCGGGGTCAGGCCGCGGACTCCCGGGTGAAGGCCGCCCAGGCCCAGGTCGACGCGCTGTCCGGCGCGGCCGCGCTGACGCCGGTCTCCGGCTCCGGGCTGACCGTGACCCTGAACGACGCGCCGCCCAACGCCCAGCCCGCCGCCGGCGCCGCCGCGCCGCAGCCGGACTGGCTGATCATCCACCAGCAGGACGTCCAGGCCGTGGTCAACGCGCTGTGGGCGGGCGGCGCCACCGGGATCCAGCTGATGGACCAGCGGATGATCAACACCTCGGCGGTGCGCTGTGTCGGCAACACGCTGCTGCTGCAGGGCCGGGTCTACTCCCCGCCGTACGTCATCACCGCGGTCGGCGACCCCGCCAAGCTGCGCACCGCGCTGATGGCGGCCCCCGCCGTGCAGACGTATCTGGAGTACGTCACCGCCTACGGCCTCGGCTGGGACGTCCGGGCCCGCGATCGGGTGACGCTGCCGGGCTACACCGGGCCGCTCGACGTGTCGCACGCCACCGTGGTGCCCTGATTCCGACAAAATGGCGGAATGTGGGCTGAACGAGCACGGCTGACGTCACGGACCGTCGGGGAGTTCCTGATCACGCTCGGGGTCGTGCTGTTCCTGTTCTGCGCCTACCAGCTCTTCTACACCAACGTGGTCGCCGACGACGCCATGCGCACCGAGGTCTCCGACCTGCACGAACAGTGGGCCGCGCAGTCCCCGGCGCCCCGGAGCGCGGCGCCGAGGACGCCGGGGCCGTTCGACAGCGCGGACAGCGAGGGCCATCCCGGCGCGGCGTTCGCGATCCTGCACATCCCGCGTCTGGGCGACAGATCGATCCCGGTGCTCCAGGGCACCGGCCTGGACCTGCTGTCCCGCGGCGTGGGGCACTACAAGGACTCGGTCATGCCGGGACAGGTGGGCAACTTCGCGATCGCCGGACACCGCAAGACGCACGGCGAGCCGTTCCGCTACCTCGACCAGATGCGGTCCGGCGACCTCATCGTGGTGGAGACCGCCGACACCTGGTTCACGTACCGGGCCGACCGCGATCCGTTCATCGTCGATCCGACCGACCTCGCGGTGGTCGGGCCGGTCCCGGACCAGCCGGGCCGCAAACCGACACAGGCGCTGATCACGCTGACCACCTGCAACCCCTGGTGGGCGTCCACGCAGCGGATGATCGTCACGGGCACCCTGGTCTCCCGGCAGCCGCGGGCCGAAGGCGCGCCGCCGGCGCTGACCGTGAACGCCCCCAGGTTCCAATAAGACTCTGGTAGAACCTCATAGGAACCTCTATAGAGGACTCTGGAGAGATCTGGAGTGAAGGGAGTAGGCGATGTACGCGTTTCTGTGGCGGCACCTTCCAGGGCCCGTCTACGTGAAGGTGCTCATCGCCGCCGCCGCGCTGGCCCTCGTCGTGGTGCTCCTGTTCGGCTGGATCTTCCCGTGGATCGAGCCGCTGATGCCGTTCAGCGGGAACACGGTCTCGCAGTAGGAGTCCGCCGCCTGCGGGTAGGCTCACGGCATGGCAGCGCGGATCCTGGTCGTCGACAACTACGACAGCTTCGTCTACAACCTCGTGCAGTACCTGTACCAGCTCGGTGCGGAGTGCGAGGTGGTGCGCAACGACGCGATCGGCGTCGAGGCCGCGCACGACTACGACGGCGTCCTGCTGTCGCCCGGCCCGGGCACCCCCGAGGAGGCCGGCGTCTGCGTGAAGATGGTCGGCTACGCCGCCGAGCACCGGATCCCGGTCTTCGGCGTCTGCCTCGGCCTGCAGTCGATCGCCGTCGCGTACGGCGCGGTGGTCGGCCGCGCCCCGGAGCTGCTGCACGGCAAGACCAGCCTGGTGACCCACGACGGCCTGGGCGTCTTCGCCGGCGTGCCCGACCCGTTCACCGCCACCCGCTACCACTCGCTGGCCATCGAGCCGGACACGCTGCCCGCCGAGCTGACGGTCACCGCGCGGACCGAGACCGGGGTCATCATGGGCATCCGGCACCGCGAGCTGCCGATCGAGGCGGTGCAGTTCCACCCCGAGTCGGTGCTGACCGAGGGCGGACACCGGATGCTCGCGAACTGGCTCGCGGTGTGTGGGGACGCCGGCGCCGTCGAGCGGTCGGCCGGACTGGCGCCGGTGGTCATCGCCGCGGCGAACTGAGTGAGCAGCCTCCAGCAGCCGCTCCAGGAGCGGAACGCATAAGAGAACAAATAAGAGGACAAAGCAGAAGCCCCGCGTGGAAGTCTCCACGCGGGGCTTCGCTATAGCGATCCCTCCCGGCTGATCACCCGCCACCCTTCTTGGTGGTGGTCGGGCTGCTCGGGCACCCGAAGATGTTGCCGATCTGGCAGGTGGGGTTGGTGTTGTTCGGCGTCGAGGTCGGCGACGTCGGCGTGCCCGGCGTCGAGCAGTCCTGCTGCTGCGGGTCGCACTGCTGGCTCGACGGCGTGGTCGGCGGCGGCGCCGGGGCCGGCGCCACGTACACGAAGATCACCTGGTCGGTGTTGTACTGCCCGTCCGGCTGGCTGATCCGGGTCACCGTGCCGGCCGCCAGGTTGTTGGGGTTCGTGGACTCCGTCTTCGTCTGGACGTTGGTGAAGCCCATCCCCTTGATCTGGGTGACGACCGCGTCGCCCGGCTGGCCGATGAAGTTCGCGGTGCCGGACAGCGTGGCCTTGTTCTTGCCGGTGGAGACGATCCAGCCGATGTGCACCTTGTCGACCTGGATGTTCTTCTGGCCCGCCAGTGACACCTGGCCGCCGTTGGAGCCGTCGAACACGTCGATGATCTTCCCGGCCGGGACCTTGTCGTCGGCCTGCGGGATGATGATCGGCTGCGACAGGTCGAACTTCGCCCCGCCCAACGTCGCCTTCAGGGCGTTCTCGTCCATCTTGTTCAGCTGCGGCTTGTCCGGCACGGCGCCGTACAGCGGGCCGAGGGACAGGCAGTAGGTGATCGGACCCGGCTTCTTGAAGTCGCTCGGCGCGGGGGACTGCGCGATGATCGTGTCCTTCGCGTTCGCGTGCTTGTCGCTGTCGCTCACGCCGGTGCAGTCCGTGCCGTTGCCGGTCAGGGACCAGCCCTGGTTCTCCGGCTGGGCCAGCATCGCCTGCGCCTGCTGGAAGTTCTTGATCCCGACCCCGAAGTCCGGCACCTGCTTGGAGCCGTTGTTCCCGCCGGACTTCAGCAGCGACTTGGCCAGCAGGATCGCCGCGATCACGGCCGCGACCCCGGCCACCGCCAGCACGATGTACCCGGTCTTGCCGCTCTTCTCCGGTTCCGGGGGGCGGCGCGGCTCGGTACGGCGCGGCGGCCCGGCCGGCGGACGCCCGCCGTCGTTGTAGTCGTCGTCGTAGCGGGAGGGCGCGGCGCCGGGCTGCTGGTAGGCGGCCGTCGGGTTCTCGACCGCGGGCATGGCCCGGGTCTGGCCGACCGCGGCCGCCGCGCCGACCTGGCGCGGGTCCAGCCGCTGGGTCGGCATGTTGGCCGCGCCCAGCACCGTGGTCTGCGCCTCGGTCGGCCGGCCGTCCAGGACCCGCTCGATGTCGGCGCGCATCTCGGTGGCCGACTGGTAGCGCTGGTCGGCGCTCTTGGCGAGCGACTTCAGCACCACGGCGTCGATCGCCGGGGTGACCTCCGGGTCGTAGGACGACGGCGGCAGCGGCTCCTCGCGCACGTGCTGGTAGGCCACCGCGACCGGGGAGTCGCCGACGAACGGCGGACGCCCGGTGAGCAGCTCGTACATCAGGCAGCCGGTGGAGTACAGGTCGCTGCGGGCGTCCACGGTCTCGCCCTTGGCCTGCTCCGGCGACAGGTACTGCGCGGTGCCGATGACCGCGGCGGTCTGCGTCATCGTCATGCCGTTGTCGGCCATGGCCCGGGCGATGCCGAAGTCCATCACCTTCACGGTGCCGGACCGGGTCAGCATGATGTTCGCGGGCTTGATGTCGCGGTGGATGATGCCGTTGCGGTGCGAGTAGTCCAGGGCCTGCAGCACGCCGGCGGTGATCTCCAGCGCGCGCTCGGGCAGCAGCCGGCGGCCGGAGTGCAGCAGGTCGCGCAGCGTGGAGCCGTCGGCGTACTCCATCACGATGTACGGGACTGAGACGCCGTTCTCGAAGTCCTCGCCGGTGTCGTAGATGGCCACGATCGCCGGGTGGTTGAGCGAGGCGGCGGACTGCGCCTCGCGCCGGAACCGCGCCTGGAACGTGGGATCCCGGGACAGGTCGGCGCGCAGGGTCTTGACGGCGACCGTGCGGCCCAGGCGGGTGTCCCGGGCCATGAAGACCTCGGCCATCCCGCCGCGGCCCAGTACGGCGCCGAGCTCGTACCTGCCCCCGAGCCGTCGCGGCTGTTCCGCGCCGGGGTAGGTTCCGGACATCTCATCGCTCCAGCTCATCGAACGCCGCCCAGGCGGGAGACGGTCTGAAATCGGTCCCAGTCGAAAACTTGCTTCCGGCAGTATCCCCCGAACCCGCTCCGGCGCCAGACCCGTCACCGGAAACCGCTCCCAGCACGGTACCTGGCGCTACGCGCCGTGCGCGGTCGGCCACGACGCGTGCCGCAGCGGGTGCGGCGTCAGTGCTTGCCCACCCCCAGCGCCGCCTCCTCGACCGCCTTCGCGACCGGTCCGGCGTAGTCGTGGCCGCTGATGCTGTCCCGGAGGTTCGGGTTGTCGGTCTTGATCATCACCGCGACCGCGACGCTCTTCCCGTTCATGGTGGCGTAGGAGACGTACCAGGCCAGCGGGTTCTGGCCGGTGCCGCGCTGCGCGGTACCGGTCTTGGCCCCCACCTTGGCGCCCTCGATGCCCAGGCCGGAGCCGGTCCCGTTGGTCACCACGTTCTGCATCATGTCGTCCAGCATGGCCGCGGTCTGCGGGCTGACCGCCTGGCTGAGCAGGTGCTGGTGGTCCTTGCCCTGATAGGTGACGTGACCGTTCGGTGCGGTCTCCTTGTCCACCAGGTAGGGCTGCATGATCTTGCCGTCGTTGGCCACCGCGGCCGCTATCATCGCCGCCTGCAGCGGGGTGAGCGAGGTGTCGCCCTGGCCGACCGAGGCCTGGGCCAGGCCCAGCTGGTCGTTCCCGAGCTTGTCGGCCGGGAAGGTGGAGGAGACCACGGGCAGCGGGATCTTCAGACCGGGGTTGTTGAAGCCGAACCGTCCGGCGTAGTCGGCTATCGTCTGGGCGCCGAGCTGGGCGCCGACGTAACCGTAGACCGAGTTGCACGAGGCGGCCAGCGCCGCCTTCAGGTCGGTGCCGGGACAGTCGTCCTTGTTCTCGTTGACCAGGGTGTAGCCGGTGCTGTTCGCCGGGTACTGGTGCGCGTTCGCCCCGGTCGGGTCAGTCTCGGTGAACTTGCCGGTGTCCAGAGCCGCCGCCGCGGTGATCACCTTGAACACCGACCCGGGCGGGTAGAGCTCCTGGGTCGCGTGGTTCAGGTTCGGCTTGGTCTTGTCGGCCTCCAGCGCCTTGCCCGCCGCCGACGCGGCGTCGCCGTCGTTGGAGGAGATGCCGTTGGGGTCGAAGGTCGGATTGGAGTACATCGCCAGGATCGCGCCGGTGGTCGGGTCCAGCGCCACCACCGAGCCCTCACGGCCCTTCATCGCGGTGATCGCGGCCTGCTGCACCGAGTTCTGCAGCGTGAGCTGGACGTCGCCGCCCTTCTTGGACTTGCCGGTCAGCGTGTCCATGAAGTTGGCCACCGACTCCGAGCTGTCCGTGCCCTGCAGGTACTTGTTGAGGATGAACTCGAGGTCCGTGGACCCGTAGCTGGGCGACTTGTAGCCGGTGATGTTGCCGTAGGCGCCGCCGAGCGGGTACGTGCGCTGGTACTTCAGCGTGATGCCACCGGAGAGCTTGGAGCCGGCGATCACGGTGCCGTCGGCGGTGGTGATCTGGCCGCGGGGGTAAGCGAACGCGTCGTAGACGGTGCGCATGTTGCCCGGGCGGGCCTTGTAGCTGTCGGCGTTCACCACCTGGAGGTAGTTCGAGCTGACCAGCAACGCGGTGATGAGCAGGAAGCAGAACAGCGCCACCCGCCTGATCGGCTGGTTCACGGGCCGTACCTCCGCTCCGCCGGACCCGGCCGGTCCGGCACCTCGCCCGGCGTGGCACCGGGCGCCGGGGTCGGCCGCGTCAGCTCGTCGTCTTCGTCGTCATCGAACGCCGGGGGGTAGGACTCCGCCGACCCCTTCTCCGGTTCCACGTTCCGGCCGGATGTGGCCTGGATCGCCTGGGTCGCCTCCGCGGCGCGCTGCGTCGTCTGCTCGCCGTAACCACGCGGCTGGGCCGGGACCGCCTGGGTGGGGTCCGAGGCGCCGGCGGTGCCGGCGGCGCCCGCCGGGCGGGTGGGCATCGCCTGCGTGGGGTCGGCCGCGCCGGGCGGCACCGGGCCGTTCAAGCCGTTCTGTCCAGCGTGACCCGGGTGGCTCTGATGGCTCGGGCTGTTCGGGGAGCCGGGGTTGTTCGGGTCCAGGCCGGCCCGGCTCAGGATGCCCTGCCCCAGCCCGGTGGCGCCGAGGCCGCTCTGGCCCGGCTTGCCCGCGCCGACCGGACCACCCGGACCACCCGGACCACCCGGACCGCCCGCGCCGGCCAGACCCGCGGCGGGGACCCCGCGCCGGCCGCCGCCGCCCGTGGTCGCCGGCATCCGCGAGGCGGCCGCCAGCCGCATCGAGCGCAGCTCCTCCTCGGTCAACGGGATGGCCGGCGGCAGCGGACGCCGGGCGGCGTCCGAGAGCCGGATCAGCAGCGCGATCACGACCCAGTTCGCGACCAGCGCCGAACCGCCGGCGGCCAGGAACGGCATCGGCAGACCGGTCAGCGGGATGACCCGCATGACGCCGCCGGCCGTGATGAACACCTGGAGCGCGAAGGTGGTGGCCAGGCCCGCGGCCAGCAGCTTGCCGTAGTTGTCGCGGATCAGCAGCGCGGTCTTGAAGCCGCGCATCACGATCAGCATGTAGACCAGCATCAGCGCGAACAGCCCGACCATGCCGAGCTCTTCGCCGACCGTGACCAGGATGAAGTCGGCGTTCTTGGCGAACCCGACCAGCCAAGGTCGGCCCTGGTCCAGGCCCTTGCCCCAGATCCCACCGGTGGCGAAGCCGTAGATGGACTGCGCGATCTGCGGCGAGGCCTTACTGCCCGGCTGCTCGGCGTCGAAGGGGTGCAGCCAGTTGTTCACGCGGGCCACGACGTGCGGGACCGTGGTGCCGATGACGAACGCGCCGACGAGGAACGCGGTGACGCCGATCGCCAGCCAGCTGGTCCGCTCGGTGGCGATGTACAGCAGCACCACGAACGCGCCGAAGAACATCAGCGAGACGCCGAGGTCGGTCTCGAAGATCAGGATGAGCATCGCCAGGACCCAGCAGACCGCGATCGGGCCGAGGTCGCGGCCGCGCGGGATGTTCAGCCCCAGCACCTTGCGCGAGGCCACCCGCAGCGCGTCGCGCTTGGCCATCAGGAACGCGGCGAAGAACGAGACCAGCAGCAGCTTGCCGAACTCGGCCGGCTGGATCGAGACGCCTCCGGGGAAGCGGACCCAGCTCTTGGCGCCGTTCGCGCCCGAGATCGACTCCGGCAGCATGGCCGGGATCGCCACCAGGAACAGCCCGCCGACCATGGAGATGTAGGCGTAGCGCTGCAGGACCTTGTGGTCCTTGATGAACAACAGGAAGCCCGCGAAGGCGATGATGCTCAGCGCGGTGAACATCAGCTGGTTCGTCGTCGACCCGTGCGGCGGCGTGTGGAACTTCACCGGGTTGGCCGCGTGCAGCGCCTGGAAGTGTTCCTTGTCGTAGACGTCCAGGCGGTAGATCAGGACCAGGCCCATGCCGTTGAGGAAGATGGCCAACGGCAGGAACAGCGGGTCGGCGTACGGTGCGGCGTACCGGATGAGCCCGTTGGCCACCAGCACCACGGCCGCCAGGCCCGCGCCGTAGCCCCACATGCCGGCTGGCACGTTGCCGTTGTCGGCCAGGCCCACATTGGCGTACGCGAACATGACGATCCCGACCGCGAACAGGCTCAGCCCGAGCTCGGTGTTGCGGCGCTTCGGGATCGAGGGTTCTTCCGGCCGGGGCGGGGCGGCTGACGTCGACACTACTGAGGACCGTCCGTTGTTCCGGCGCAATACGCCTGCATCTGCGACTCACCGCCGGTCGGCGGCTGCGTGTTCGAAGCCGACGACGACGGGGGGTTCGGGCTCTGAGGGGCGGCCGATCCGCTGTCGCCGCCGGTCGGCGGGGCGGTGGCGCTGCCGGTCGGCTGGCCCGTGGGCGCGCCGCCGTTCAGCGTGGAGCTCTGGGCCGGGTCGCCGACGATCGGCGCTCCGCCCTTGGACTCCGTCGAGACGGGCGCGGACGGGGAGGGGAGCTGGGCCGCCTTCTGCGGCTGGCCCTGCGCCTGCGTCTGCGCCTGGGACTGGGTCTGGATCTGGGTCGCCCCCGGGCCGTGGTGGAAGTCCGCGCAGGCCTTCGCGGCCGAGCGGTACTGCTCCAGGTATTTCAGCGCCGCGTCCTTGGAGCTGAAGGTGACGGTCTTGTTCAGATCGCCGCGCTTCTCGGCGGGCACGGACTTCAGCCACAGCGGACCCGCGGGCTGCCTCACCTCCGAGGCCAGGAAGGGCAGCTGTGTCGTGCCCTGGTACAGCAGCACCCAGTTGCCGTCCGCCGAGGGCTTCACGTAGTACTGACCCTGGCTGTAGACGTAGCCGCCGGTCGCGACGCCGGCCAGGACCACGACCACGGCACCACCGATGATCATGCCCTTCTTGCCGCGCTTGGTCCTGGGGGGACCGCCGGGACCGGGGAGCGGCTGGCCGTCCGGGCCCACGCCGTTGTCGCCGGAGCGGCGGCGGCTGTTCGCCTCGCCGCGCTGGCCGGGGACCGAGTCCAGCTCAGTGGTCTGAGCCGAGGGGTCGAACTGCGGCGGCATGGTGGCCAGCGGCGCGCCGGGATGCGGCTCCGGAGCTCCGGCGGCCTGCTGTTGCTGGTTGCCGCGGCGGGACCGCAGGCGGGCGGCACGGCCGGCCGGGTGGTTCTGCGGGAACTCGTCCTGCGGGCCGGATCCGCCCTGGCCGCCGGGCCCGCCGGCCGCGCCCTGGTTCGGGGACTGGAAGCGCGGCAGCCGCTCCACACCCTCGCTGGCCGCGCCCACCACCACCGGCGTCAGCGAGCCCAGCATCTGCGTGGACTCGTTCGGGCTGGCGCCCGGGATCACGCCGTCGTCCAGGGTGTCGGCGACGATGCAGGTGATGTTGTCCGGGCCGCCGGCCCGCAGCGCCAGCTCGATCAGCGCGTCCACGGCCTGCTGCGGGTCCTGGTACGCGGCCAGGGTCTCGGCCAGCGTCTCCTGGGAGACGAAACCCGACAGCCCGTCGGAGCACAGCAGGTAGCGGTCGCCGGCGTAGGCGTCGAAGGTGCCGATGTCCGCCTCGACCTGCGTGCGGCCGTCCAGGACGCGCATCAGCAGGGAGCGCTGCGGGTGGTGCCCGGCCTCCTCCTCGGTGATCCGGCCCTCGTCGATCAGGCGCTGCACCCAGGTGTGGTCCGCGGTCATCTGCTCCAGCAGGCCGTCGCGCAGCCGGTAGGCCCGGGAGTCGCCGACGTGCACCATGCCGAACCGGCCGCCGGACCACAGCATCGCGGTCAGCGTGGTGCCCATGCCCTCCAGCTCGGGGCGCTCGGCCACGATCGCGCGCAGCCGTTCGTTGGCGGCCACCACGGCGCCGCCGAGCAGCGCCAGGTCCGGCTCGCCGAAGGCCGGGTCGGGCGCGGAGTGCGGACCGGTCTCGTGCGCGGCGATGTCGTGCGTGGAGATGTGCAGGGTCTCCTCGGCCGCGGAGGCGTTGGGGCCGCCCGGACCGTTCGGGCCGCCGGGGCCGTTCGGACCCGGTTGGCCGCCGGGCCCGAGCACCTGCTGCTCGCCGGTGGCGGACAGGTCCCCGGCCCCGGACTGGTCGCCCGGCGACGCCGAGTCCAGCCGCGCCACCGTCGCCATCACCACGGCGCTGGCCAGCTCACCGGCCGCGGCGCCGCCCATGCCGTCGGCGATCGCCAGCAGGCGCGGGCCCGCGTAACCGGAGTCCTCGTTGCCCTCCCGGATCAGCCCGACATGGGAGCGGATCGCGTACCTGAGCACTAGAGCCATCTGGCACCTCTCCTTATCCCTATGCGCGCAACTCGAGCACGGTCTTGCCGATGCGGATCGGGACGCCGATCTGCGCCACGGTGGGCGCGTTCAGCTTGGTCTGCCCCAGGAAGGTGCCGTTGGTGGAGCCCAGGTCTTCGACGATCCACTGCCCTGAGGCGTCGGGGTAAAGCCGGGCGTGGCGGCTGGAGGCGTAGTCGTCGTCCAGCACGATGGTCGAGTCGTGGGCCCGGCCCATGGTGACCTGTTGGCCGCTGGTGATGTTCACCGTGGTGCCGGCCAGCGAGCCGCCGACCACCACCAGCCGGGTCGGGAGCGGGGGGCCGCCGCGCCGTTGACCGGGGCCGCCGGGGCCGCCGGGGCCGTCGCCGGGGCCGGCCGCGCCGGCCTGGCCGCGGACCGCGCCCGGGACGGCCACCGGCCGGGTCGTGGCGGCCGCGGCCTTCGCCGCCTTGGCCTGCCGGCGCTTGCTGGGCCGCGACCCGTACAGGTCGGAGCGCATGACCCCGACCGCCGAGAACACGAACAGCCACAGCAACACCAGGAAGGCGAGCCGGATCACCGTGAGGGTCAGCTGGGACATCGTCAGTCGGTCCTGTATCGGTCCTGTCGGCCTCAGCCCTGCTGCCGGAAGATGATGGTCGTGGTGCCCAGGTGGATGACCGAGCCGTCGCGCAGCGGAGCCTGCGTCACGTGCTGGTTGTCCACCACGATGCCGTTGGTGGAGCCCAGGTCCGAGACGTAGGACGGGGTGCCGATGCGGATCTCGGCGTGCCGCCGGGACACCGACGGGTCGTCGACCCGCAGGTCCACGTCCGTCCCGCGGCCCATGGTGGTGACCGGGCGGGTCAGCATGTGGCGGGCTCCGTTGATCTCCACCCAGCACTGGGTCTGGGGCGCGGGCTGCGGCGGCTGCTGCGGGGCGTATCCGGGCTGTTGCGGTCCGCCCCAGCCGGGCTGCGGCGGAGGCGGCTGGCCGTAGGGGTCGTACCCGCCCTGGCCCTGAGGCGCGCCCCAGCCGGGCTGGCCGCCCTGGGCCTGCGGCGGCTGCTGCGGGGCACCCCACGGCGTGGGCTGCGGCACCTGGTTCGGCGGCACGGGCTGCAGGCCGCCGGGACCCTGCGGACCGCCCGGGCCCTGCGGGCCACCGGGGCCCTGGGGGCCGCCCTGGTACGGAGGAGGCTGGCCATAGGGGTCGTAGCCCTGGGGCTCGCCTTGCATCGAGGACACGGGCACCACTCCTGCCAACGCCTGACTCTGGATCCGGAACATCCCCGTGTCGAGATCCGCCGCGCGCGCGAACTTCACCTCGACCGGTCCGACGAACATATAGCGTTGCTCGGCGCCGTACTCGCGCACGAGTTCGGCAAGCTCCGCGCCCAGGGGGCCGGCGTAGGTCGCCAGCCGCTCGTAGTCCACGCCGCCCAGCTCGACCGTGAAGTCGTTGGGCACCATGGTCCGACCCTGGCTGACCACGGCCGCCCGATCGTCGCACTCCCGCTGCAGCGCGGAGGCGATCTCCACCGGCTGCACCTCGGACTTGAATGCCTTGGCGAAGGCGCCGTTGACCAACCCTTCGATGCGTCGCTCGAACCGCTGTAGGACTCCCACGGACACCCCCTTCCGGCGCGCCAGCCTAGCGTTGACCGGCCTCGCAGACCATTCTGTCGTCCGGCACACCGGGCGGTGCGCCGTCGTCGTCGGACCCTCGGCCACGCGTCCCGTCCGCCGCCTGCGACATCCGGCCCGCGTGCCTGTTACGGATGAGATCGTAACCACCCCGTCCCCCGCTGCGTACCCACATCGCCACGAGATCAGCCGCTCGGCGGCGCCCACGCAGCTCAGCGACCCGGGTATCCGGGCGGGAGGCGAACGTCCTCTCGTCACAAGGACGTGCGACACCCCCGCCTGGTTCCACACACAGAGGTTCGAGATTAAAGGGCTTTCCCGGACGTACCGGGATGTGACGCGCGCTACTCCGGGGGCGGCGGCGATATTGGCAAGAGGGGCGTTCGCCGCGTGCTAATGTTTGTGCAGCAAGAGCGAGCGCGAGTGGCGGAATAGGCAGACGCGCACGGTTCAGGTCCGTGTGCCCGAAAGGGCGTGGGGGTTCAACTCCCCCCTCGCGCACTTGTGAAGGTCGAGTCCAGGCTCGGTTCCCACGGCGGAAGCCGTCAGGAACCGGGCCTGATCGCTTTTCCGGGCCGAGTCGGGGCTCCTTGGACCGTTCGTCGGCGTAGCGGCCACCGGCGAGGCCGCGGTGAGGGGCGGAACTCGCTCACGCAGCCTTGGTTCAGATGATTTTCGGCCTCGTCCAGGCGGCTTCGGGCAGGTCTTCGTCTTCCGCCCAGCCGGCCCGGAGTGCGCACAACCACGACGTCGACCGGCCGCGCGTAGGTCAGCAAGGCCGCAAGCCCGGGCTGGTCGGTGTCGATGGAAGCTGTGTCACGGCTTGGCTGTACCGGAAGTCGCCGACAAGACAGGGTTCTGGATCACCTGTTGTGGAACTACTTGTGAAACGCGACGTCCTGCGGCTCCGCTTCGGGGAGCCGCAGGACGCGGTGGTGTTCCACTTCTATGGAAGCGGGACGGGCGACCGGCTACTGGATTCTTCCGTGCACTGTGCGCGCGACGTCATTCATGACGCCGTCGCTCACGGCCACCCTGCCGCCGAAGACTTCGACGGCCACCAGCGAGTTCGCCCAGCCCGACAACTGGAACCGGGTCGAATCCGACAGCGCCCCGGGCTCGGTGATCAGCAACGGCATCCCGGCATTGGCCGCGTAGGCACCGCCCGTCAGTGCATCCGGGAAGGTCACGCTGGAGGCGACCCCGACACCTGTCGGCGCATGGCCGGTCACCTGAGCGATCACCCGGCCGACCGCCACGGCTGTGTCGTAGCGGGTCGGGCCCGACAGCGCCTTGTCGACCGTCTTGCCTGCCGTGTTCAAAGTGGCGACGGCGCGCTGCGCGAAGCCCCCGACCGGGTCGATCGCCGCGTGCGATTGAACGAAGGCCGCAGTCGCCGCGTCGAAGGTGTTGTCGTCGGACAGCACGATCGGCGCGTTCTCGACCGCGCCGAGCGGGCCTGCCGCCAGCGCGTCCGGGAAGTTCTGCCCCGTGGCCACGATCACGTGCGAGGTGTTCCCGAACGCGCCGGCCACCGCCAGCGCCGTGCCGTACCGGTCGCCGCCTTTGTAGCGGACCACGTGGTAGCCCGCGGCGCGTAGCCCGGACTCGATCGACGGGGACACCGCCGCGTCCCCGCCCAAGATGTAGACCGTCTTGTCCGGCGACGGGCCACCGGTCACCCGGGCGATCTCGGCGCTGGTCGCCGCGTCCATACCCTTTGGATCGGTCAACAGCAGCGGGCCGTGCACGTGCGCCGCCAGCGGCACCCCTGCCAACGCATCCGGTGCAGCGTCGCCGCGGGCCAGGACCACTGCGTTCGCGGTGCCGGCCTTCCACTGCGCCTGCGACACCATCCGCGCCGTCTCATAGCGGTCCCCACCGCCGATGCGATGCACCGCTGCCTGGCCCGGCGGGTTCGGCGTCGGGGTGGGGGTTGGTGTGGGGTTGCCGGTCGGGTAGTCGACGATGGCGGTTCGCATGGTCGTGAGACCGTCGAGCGACGCGTAGATCATGACCTCGGCGCCGGTGGCGGTTCCGGACCAGCCCGGCGAGGTGAGCGTCCCCTTCAGCGGGTTCTGCGGGTCGAGGGTGAGCACCTCGTTGAGCCCCGCGGTCAGCTTGGCACCCGGGGTCGAGCCGGTGGCGTCGATGTCGATGACCACGCTGCCATAGGCGTACCGGGCGGTGCCGCTGAACGTCAGCGCCGGGCCGGGAGTCACGATCTGGGTCCCGACCGGCACCGTGCCGAGCCAGACATGCGTCTGCGTCGAGCCGACGCCGTAACCGGTGACGTCGTCGATGAGCTCGACGCGCGGGACCGCAAAGCCCTCGTAAAGGTAGTTGGTGAACAGGCAGTCGGCACCGACCGCTGTCGGGGTCGGCAGCACGCGGGGATCAGCCGCGACCTGCTGGCCACAATCGAAGATGGCGTGCGTTCCGGCGGGCGGCGTGTAGGACAGGTGAACGAGCCCGGGATTGGCGCTGTCGATCGAAACCGACAGATCGATCGCCGGGCTCAAAGCCGTGGCAGCGTCTGCGGGCGCAGCTGCCGCCCAGGCAAGGCCGGCACCCGTAGCGAGCGTGGACAGGGCGACACCCGTTATGCGGGCACCCCGCGACAAGGACGATCGTTGCATTTATCCCCTTGGCATTCAGAAGTGAGATGGGCGGCAAGGCTAGCCGGCCACCCAAAAACGGAGCGACCACAGCGTGTTGTCGCGACAGAAGTTTGACATTCAGAGCTGCAGGCATCGGCTGGGCCCCTTGCCGACTGTGCCGACAGACATCACCCTCGACGAGTGGTTGACTTCGACATCCGGGTCGGGGTCCGCGGGATCGGGCAGGCGCGGCGCGACAACGGTGTAGCCGTAGGCGGCCAGCGATTCGGCGAGCGAGGGGTACCAATGCTGTTCCGGGGACATGCCGTAGCCGTGGGCGATCAGGACCGTGGACACCAGCATCACTCCTCCAATCGAAACGCGAGAGAGCTCGGTTCTGGCAAGAGCGGAAATCGGTTCCCCCGGCGCAATTCGCAAGGAACCGAGCTTGTTCGCTTTTCCCGGCCTCAGCCGGACAGTTCCGCCAGATGCTTCGTGGCTGCTTCGACCGCTTCCCTGTCCTCACTGTCGGCGGCGAGCTCGTACCAGCGGCGCGCCTCGGCGGGATCGCCTCGCTCCGCGCTGATGAGACCCAGGCCGACCATGGCGCTGGGCGACCACTGCGGGTCGTCGGCCTCGACGCTCGTCGTGAAGATGTCCCAGGCCTCGTCGTTCGCGTCGCGCTCGTACAGGAGCTTGCCGAGCAGATAGTGCGTCATCGCGACCCACTGGGACGTGTCGACCGCCGCGGCCTCCCGGAGCGCCGCCTCGGCGATCGCCTTGTCGACTTCGTGCGCGGCCAAGCTCAGTTTGATCAAGGCCTGGACTTTGCTGTCGGGTTCTGATGAGTCGGCCGCAACGGACCAGGCAGCCTGCGCGGCTTGGAGGTCGCCGGCCTCCTCCAGGATCAGACCGAGACGGAGCGCCGAACGCGCCGCCCATACGGGATGGCCGGAGTCGATGGCGCTTTGGAGATAGTGCTGTGCCGTCCGCGTGTCGTTCTCGTCGAGATACACGCCGCCGAGAAGGTACGCGGCTTGGGGCGCGTCGTTCTTGTCGCCCAGCCCTACAGCCATCTTGAAGGCGTCGCGGATGCCATCGGTGTCGTCTCCGGTGGCCTGGAGAAGGAGCCCCAGCTTCAAGGCGGCGGAAGCCCTGATCTCAGGCTTGTCGGAGTCGATGGCCGTCCGGAGAGCATCGATCGCTTCCTCGTCGTCCCCGTGCTCGGCCAGGAGGAAACCGAGGTGATAGGCCGCGACCGGCGCCAGGTGGTCGTGGCCGGAGTCGACGACCTTTCGGTAGAGCACCGTCGCCCGCTCCACATCACCGTGCTTACGCAGACGCTCTGCTCCTGCGAGCCAGGATCGCGGGCTGCCGGCGTTCGGGTCGGTGCTGTCCGCCAAGGACTTGGCCCCGCCCAACAGGAACCGTGAGAATCGCTTCTTCTCCCCCATCGTCATACTTCTGATTCTTCTCACCGATCGTGGCCCGGGGAAGAGAGCGAGACCGGGCTCCATTCCAGCGGCAGCGCCGCCGGGAACGGAGCCCGGCTCAGAGAGATCTCTCACACATCCGGTCCGGCTCCCGGGCGGTCAGCGCCGCAGCGTGGTGACCTGCAACGCCGGCGAGGCGGCGATGTCTGCGGCGGTGAACCGCTCGGTGACCCACTGGCTGTGGGAGTAGAGGGTCGTCTGGTCGGTGTAGTGCGGCGAGGCGGGGTTCGCCGATTCCGAGTACGTGAGCAAGGTGCTGGCCTTCGGGCCGGTAGGCGACATCTCCACCGTCATCATGAAGCTGCTGCCCATGGCCCAGCTCGTGCGCGACGCGCTGGTGCCCCCGCCCTGGCCGGACGTCGGGTAGGCGTACAACACGTTGAAACAGCCTTCCCAGTCACCACAGCCGTGGAGGGGAACGTTGTCCCATCGCTTGACGTCACCCGGTGCGGCGTCAAGCGCCACTCCCTTCTTCACAGCGTCCTGCACCGCGTCGGCGAAGGCATGCTGGACCACGGGGGCCTCGCCGTCGATGCCGCGCGGCGTGGTCAGCGGCTGCTTCGGGTCGTAGGGGACGCGCCACCAGGTGGCAGGGCCCTTGGCCAGATCACCGAAGAAGCTGGCCCAGAGAACCTCGCCGTGGCTGTTCACAGTGCCGTGCCCGTCCCAGTTCCCGAGTGCGGTGCATGCGGCGCGCACGTCGACGACCGCGCCGTCGCCGGCGGTCAGCGTGGGGTGGGCCCGGCACATCGCGAGGACGTCGGCCAGCCCGACCTGAGCGCTGCGGTCGGTGTCGTCGAACATCAGCTCACGCAGCGTCGGCAGGGTGAAGCCGGCGGGTCCGAGGCCGTCGGTGCCGGCGATCCGCGCGGCGATCATGCCCAGGCCGTTCTGCGGCCGCAGGGCCAACTGTGGCGAGGCGCCGAAGACCTGCGGGTACCCGGTCAGCGGCGCGGCCGGGTTCGTGAGCGCGGGGGTGTTGTTGGAGTTGGCGACGTAGTCGCGGCGCAGCAGCGCCGGCTGGGCCGCCGGCCCGTACAGGCCCGGTTCCACGGCGTCCGGATCCGAACCCCAGTCGCACGCCGTCGTCGCCCCGTTGAGCAGCGGCACGCCGATGCCGGGGAGCGGGGCCACCCGGCAGGAGGCCAGCTGCGCGTCGGTCAGATGAGGCGTGGCCGAGTTGTCGGTGAAGTAGGCGGCGCCGGTGGTGTCGGTGGCGATGGTGTAGGTCCACGGCGAACCCTGATATCTGCGCTGGGCAGCCCGCAGCTGGTCGACGCTCTGCGCCCGGTCCATCGCCAGCCACTGGTCCATCGAGCGGATGTTGTCGGCGTTGGCGTCGCGCATCGTCAGCGCTGAGGTCGCGGTCCAGCCGTCGGCCAGCACAGGACCGTAGCGGGAGGTGTAGAGGGTCCGCACAACCGTGGTCTGCCGACCGTCCGCACCGCGGACCGTGACCGGTACCTGTCGCTGCTGCATCCGCTCCGGGCGACCGTCGACCAGGTAGCTGGTGGGATCACCGGGCACCAGTTGGAGCTGGTAAAGGCTCAGGTGATCGGAGTCGGTGGAAGTGTGAGTCCAGGCGACGCCCGCGGTGTGGCCGATCTGCACGACAGGCGTTCCGTACAGCGCGCCCCCGGTGACGTCGAGCACGCCGGGGATCGTGAGCTGGACCTGGTAGAAACGTGCGTCGCCGTTCCAGGGCAGGTGCGGGTTGGCCAACAACATGCCGGTACCGTCAGCGGTCGCGTCGGCACCGAGCGCCCAGCCGTTGCTGCCACGGCCGGTGGGTTTCGCCGCTGACAGCGAGCCCGCCAGCGCTGTGGTCGTCGTGGTCGGGGAGGTGTTCGGTGCGGGAGGCGTGGCGTTCGCGATCTCCTGACGGAGCCCGGCGGCACCGCCCAACTGATCGATGTCGAGGATGTTCGTCCACAGGTCCTCGGCGGTGATCGGCTGGACCCACGGCTGTCCCTGACACGTCGGATCCGGCAGATGCGCCACGCCGACGTCCTTCAGATATCGGTCGAACCCGGCCGCGTACCCCTCCATGAGTCGCCGCATCTCCGGAGTCGGTCCCAAGGGCGCAGGCCGGGAAAGCAGTTCGCGTACGGTGCCCGCACGCAGCAGAGCCTGGAAGTAGGTGTCACTGTCCAGGTTCGTGTCAGTACCGTTCAGCGAATCGTTGGTCCTGGCCGTAGCGCCGAAGTACCGCGAACGCTCACCGCGCAACGTCAGTACGCGGTCCGCCATCTCGCAGGCGTTGTCCTGGGCGAACGCGTATCCGTAGCCGTATCCCAAGTCGGAGTAGTTCTGCGCGAGGATGTGGGGAACGCCGTACTCGGTGCGGCGTATCTGGACTCCTGACGCGCCTTGATGCTGGTCGCCGACCGCCGACGCCCAGGGCGCCGCCACGGCCACCAGAGCCGTGCACAACGCGCTGACGATGACAGGTCTCGTCTTCCATCTCATGGTCCTGACGATCCCAGCGGTACTCCGGGAGGACATCGTCCCAGAGGGCCGCGCCTGACGTCGGCGCTTAGCCCCTGAGGCGTACTACCCCAGGAGGAAGATCTCGTCCGGCGTCTGCGCCGACCACCCCGATTTTCGAGCGAACGCCAAGGCGCCGGCCTCCCGAGGAGACCGGCGCGCCTTGTGAGCTTTGGGGATCAGATCGCAGCAGGCTCCGCAGTGCGAGTGGTGACCATCACGTCCTCCGGCATCACCACCGGAGCGCGGCGCGCCCGGAGCCCGGCCGCGGCCAGCATGGCGGCGGACAGAGCGATCCACAGGCTGAGGACAACCGTGGCGTGCGTGGCGCCCTCGCCGTGGAAGAAGGCCGTCGAGCGGATCAGGGTGGCGGCGGCACCGGCGGGAAGGTCCTGGCCCATCGCGCCCCAGGGAGTGGGAAGCAGTTCCGGGGCGCTCGCGGCGGCGGAGAGCGGGTTCGCCAGCAACATCATGGTGAGGCCGGCCAGGGGGAAGCCGCGACGGCCGAGGAGGGACGCGGCGGCGGTGGTGAAGCCCGCGACGGCGAGGACCGGGGCGGCGACGGCCGCTGTGAGGGCGAGGTAGGAGCCGGGCAGGAAGGCCAGCGTGTGGCCGGCGAGCAAGGCCAGGGCCAGACCGCCGCCGATGCCGAACAGCAGGGCGGCCAGGGCCCGGTCCCGCAGGCGGCGCAGCTTGAGGGTGATCAGGACGCCGCCGATCAGAGAGGACATGACCACCGGGAGGACCATCGACGTGAAGGCACCGCCATGAGGGTCCTTGGCCGCCGCCGGGACAACGTCCGTGACCGCGGGGGCCGGGGAGCCCGCGGTGCTGGGTGCGAGGTGCGATCCGACCTCGGTCAGCATCGCCGCCACCGTCGGGCCGGCGGCCGAGGCGACCAGCATGCGCGGGCCCTGCGTGTCGGCGACGATGGCGCCGTACGCGGTGCGGTCGGTCAGGGCGGCGCGCGCCGCCGCGTCGTCGGCCACCTCGCGGACCTTGAACGCGCCCGGCGCCGCCTGCTCCAGCCGTTGCTCGATAGCGGTGCGCAGCGGAGCGGGAGCGGAGACGGCCAGCGGCACCTTGTGCGGGGCGCTGTGGGCGGCGGGCGCGGTGAAGGCGAACACCATCAGGGCCTGGATCCCGACGGCCGCGAGAGCGACGCCGGCGGTGCGGTCGAGGAGCTTCATGGCGGGACCCCTTAAAAAGAACGCTCGTTTTGTTTACGTTCCTCATCGTGGCGCCGCCGCCGTCGGTTGTCAAGAACGAGCGTTCGTTTTATTTTGGAGTCATGCCCAAGGTCTCCCCAGAGCACGCCGCCGCCCGCCGCGAACAGATCCTCACCGCAGCCCAGAAGTGCTTCGCCCGCAAGGGCTTCCACGCCAGCTCGATGAACGACGTCTTCGCCGAGGCCGGCCTGTCCGCGGGAGCCGTCTACAGCTACTTCAAGAGCAAGGACGAGATCATCGCGGGGATGGCGGACCGCGCGGTGGGCCTGGTCCAGCCGTTCTTCGACGCCGTCCTCGCCGAGGAGCCGACCCCGCCGCTCACGGAGGTGGTGCGCCGGTTCGCCCAGTTGCTTCAGGAGCTGTCCGAGGGCCCGATGTCCGTGGCGCCGCAGGTCTGGGCGGCAGCCACCTACGACCCGGGGCTCACTCCGGCGGTCGCCTCCAACATGCAGCGGATGCGCGAGTTCTGGATCGAGCTGGCGAGCCGGGAGCGGAAGGCCGGCCGGCTCGCGCCGGACGCCGATCCCACGGCGGTCGGTTCGGTCCTGTTCACGATGGTGCCGGGCTTCCTGCTGGGCCACCGGCTGCTGGCCGACATGACCCCGGAGTTGGTCGAGCGCGGGCTGCGCGACCTGCGCGGCGCACCCCGCGATTGACAGGCTAACGTCGTTAGCTTACGGTGGAGCTAACAGCGTTAGCCACTCCGGCGGACGCGGCGCGGCAGACTGGGGACCACCATGAGCACCCTCACCACCACCGGGGCGACCGGCACCACCGGCCACCACCTCTCGTCGGCGCTGCGGCGCGGCGGCTGGGCGGGGTGGGCCGCCCTTCTCGCCGCCTTCGCGGTCCTCGAGGGCGTCAACCACGGCGCCGGCAGCTGGCTCGCGCTGGTCGCCGGACTGATCGGCCCGGACCTGACGTTCTTCGCGGCCGCCGGCGCCCACGAGCCGGTGCGCCAGGGCCAGCTGCCGCGCAAGGCGGTCCCCTTCTACAACACCGCGCACCGCACGTGGATCCCGTTCGGCCTCGCGGTGGCGTACACGGTGTCGCCGGTCTCGTCGCCGATGCTGTTCACTTTCTTGCTGGCCTGGATGCTGCACATCGCGATCGACCGCGTCGCGGGTTACAACCTGCGGACCAAGGAAGGCTTCATCCGTGGCTGACCACTTCACTGAGGCGCTCACCGAGCGGCAACGGCAGATCGCCGCGGCCGCTCGCGCGCTGCTGGACGCCGAGGGCCCCGACGGCCTCACGATGCGCCGCGTGGCCGACGCGCTCGGCATCAAGGCGCCGTCCCTCTACAAGCACGTCCCCGACAAGACCGCGCTGGAACTCCTGGTCGTCGCCGACGGGTTCGCCGAGGTCGCCGACGCGCTGGAAACGGCCACCGAGAACGCCGAGAATCCTTTGCCCGCACTGGCGAAGGCCTACCGCGACTATGCGGTCGCGCACCCACATCTCTACCGACTCATGAACTACCGGCCGCTTCGCAGGGACCTGCTCCCGGAAGGACTGGAGGAGCGGGCCGCCCTGCCGCTCCTCAAGGCGGTCGGCGGCGACAGTGACAAAGCCCGCGCGCTGTGGGCCTTCGCGCACGGCATGGTGAGTCTGGAGATCGACGGCCGGTTCCCTCCGGACGCCGATCTCCCCGCCACCTGGGAAGCCGGGCTGGCTACGTTCGCGTAAAGATCTGGAGTCCCGGGAACAAGCCGACGAGCCGGAGCTGTTGCCTGCGATCATGACCGACCTCCCGCTCCGCCTCGGTGTCATCGGCCTCGGGGCCATGGGCGCCGAGATGCTCGCCATCGCCGCGGCCCATCCCGATGTCACCGTGGTCCTCGCCGCCGACCCCGGTGGGTCCGCTTTGGAACGCGCCCGTATCGCGCACCCGGACCTGACGGTGACCGCCGATCCGACGGAAGTCGTATCCCACACCGGCATCGACGCCGTCTACATCGCGGCGCCTCCCGTAACCCACGCCGGCTATGCGATCGCCGCTATGAAGTCCGGTAAGGCGGTCTTCTGTGAGAAGCCCCTGGCAATCGACCTCGCCGAAGGCGAAGAGATGGTTGCCCTCGCCGACGCGACCGGTCTGGTCAACGCGCTCAACTACACACTGTCCGACCGCAGCGCCGCGGTCGAGGTTCTCCGCGCTGTCCGCGCAGGCGAAGCCGGAGACGTCCTCGGTGTGGACATCGAGCTGCTCTTCCCTGAGTGGCCACGAGAGTTCCAGAAGGACGCGCGCTGGGTCGCCGGCCGCGAACAGGGTGGCTTCCTCCGTGAGGTCGGCTCTCACTATGTGTTCCTCACCGACCGTGTCCTAGGGCCGCTGACTCCTGTACACACAGAGGTCTCTTACGGGGAAGAAGGGGAGAGCTCCGCTACAGGCTTGTTCTCCGCGAACGGAATCCCGGTCCGCCTCCTAGGGAACGTCGCGGCCGGCCCCGAGACCTACAGCTGGACTCTCCACGGTTCCCAGCGTTCCTACCGCATCACCGAGTGGGGCGACCTGTCCGTGGGTGACGCCGACGGCTGGAAGCCGGTCACCTTGTCCGGTCCGCGCGGCGGCGAGGACACCCGCCTCGCGGAGTTCGTCGGCGCGGTCCGCGGACGTCCGTCGACGCTGGCCGACTTCGCCGCGGGCCTCCGGGTACAGCGCGTGATCGAATCGTTCCACAGCGCCGAATAAGGCGATATCCCATTGCCGCGACCGCGGTGCGCACAACACGATGAACGCATGCTGGCCTCCCTGCTGCCCTTCCTTCTCGCGTGCACCGCGGTCGCCGCCGTGCCCGGACAAAGCACGGCGCTGATCATCCGCCAGTCGATCCGCGGCGGAAAGCGCGCCGGCGTGGCCACGGTCCTCGGCAACGAGACCGGCGTGTTCGTCTGGGGTTGCGCGGCCGCCTTCGGCTTCACCGCGCTGCTGGCCGCGTCGCAGATCGCCTACGACGGCATGCGCATCGTCGGCGCGTGCGTGCTGCTGTGGTTCGGGATCCAGTCCTTCCGTACCGCCCGCAAGATGAAGCAGGACGAGACCGCCCAGAAGCCGGACGAGCTCGACGGCGACGCCCGCACCAAGGGCGCGTGGTGGTCCTACCGCGCCGGCTTGCTGACGAACCTGGCCAACCCGAAGGCCGCGGTCTTCGCCATGTCGTTCCTGCCGCAGTTCGTCCCGGCCCACGCCCCGAAGCTCGCGGCGATGGTCCTGCTGGCCGCGTTGTGGGCCGGCTACGAGGTCTTCTATTACTCGCTCTATGTGTGGTCGGTGCAGCGGATGCGCGCGTTCTTCAGCCGCCGCAAGGTCCGCCGGCGCATGGAGCAGATCTCCGGAACCGTGATGCTCGGCCTGGCCGCGCGGATGGTCGTGGAGAACAGCTGACGGGTATCACCCGGGCATGACCGACATCGAGATCCGCCCGGCCACCCTGGACGATCTGGACGGCCTGGCCCACGACAGCGCCGAGCTGTTCGCGGAGGACGGCGTCGCCCGGGACCGTCTGCGCGATCCCGAGTGGCCGCGCGACAACGACCGCGCCCGGCTGGCCGGGCTGGTCGCAGCTCCCGACGCCCTGGTGCTGGTGGCCGTCGAGGACCGCGTCGTGGTCGGGCACCTGGTCGGCACCTTCAGCCCGGCCTCCTCGATGTGGACGGCCGCGCGCGCCGAGCTGGTGAGCACGCACGTCGTGGCCTCGCATCGCGGGCAGGGGATCGGCGGCCGCATGGTCGAGGACTTCATCGCCTGGGGCCGCGACCGGGGTGCGGCCCGCCTGCACGTCTCGGCGTACGCGGCGAACAGCGCCGCGATCCGCTTCTACCAGCGCTACGGCTTCGTCCCGCTGTCGATCGACCTAGCCCTCGAAGTCGACTAGCCGCGTCCTGAGGGCGGCCACGAGCCCGTCGTCGACGCCGAGCTCCTGTTCCGCGTAGCCGCGCACGGATCCGTACCGGGACTTCAGGTCGGCGATGAACAGCTCCATGGGCTCTTTGGGAGCGCGGGCGTAGGCCGGCCACGTGAGTTCCCGGCCCGGGTAGAAGGCCTTCCAGTCGGCGATCAAGCGCTCGGAGGCCAACTCCGTCAACGTGAAGTCGTCGACCACCGTCTCCTCGGACACACCGATCAGCGTGAGCACGAGCAGACCGATGACGCCGGTCCGGTCCTTCCCCGAGGCGCAGTGGAAGACCGTGGTCTCGGACTCCGGGTCGGCGATCACCGTGAGCACTTCGCGGATCTCTTTGACGCCGTCCTGCGCGACTTCCATATAGCGGTCGGCGAGGAAGCGCCACGGGTCGAAGTCGCTTCCCAGCGAGCCCTGGTCATAGGGCCGGTGCTCGATGCTCAGGTTGAAGTAGCGCAGGCCGGGGAGATCCGGCGCCCGGCCGGCCTTCTCGATCTCCCACGGGTAGCGCAGGTCGATGACCGTGTGCACGCCGAGCGCCGCGAACCGCTCGACGTCGGCCGGCTCCCGGAGCTTTCCGAGGTTGTCCGACCGGTAGAGCACGCCCCACTTCGTCGCGTTCCCGTCGGCGGTCGGGTAGCCGCCGAGGTCGCGGAAGTTGTGTAGGCGCTGGAAATCCACGTGTCTGGTCATGAGCCCCAGTCTGGATCACCGGGAAGGGCTACGCGGCGCCGTCCTCGCCCCGGTCGTATTCCGCCTGCGCGGCCTTCACCTCCGGCATCCGGGTCTCCAGGAACACCGCCAGGGCCTTCAGCTGGTCGGACGTACCCCGCCCGAGCTCGGTCAGCTGGTACTCGACCCGCGGCGGCATGGTCGACAACACGTCGCGGGCCACGAATCCGTCCCGCTCCAGTGCTTGCAGACCCTGGGACAGCATCTTCTCGCTGATGCCGTCGACCCGGCGGCGCAGCTCGTTGAAGCGGACCGGGCCGTCCCGCAGCGAAAGCATGATCAGCGTGCCCCAGCGGCCGGTCACGTGCTCCAGCGCGTAGCGCGACGGACAGCGCGCCTGCAGGACGTCGTAGGCCAGGTCGAGGGCGCGCTCCTCGGTCTGCACCGGTTCGACGGCTTCCGGTTCGGCGCGCGTGCTCATGGCGTCCACGGTACCTCAGAAGCTTTCCTGAAGAAAGCACTACCCTCCAGGTTGCGCTTTCCAAAAGTTAGTGCCATCGTAGGACCCGCGCTAACCAATCGAAAGTGTCTAGGAGCAGCCATGACCATCGCCATCACCGCCGCCAGCGGCCACCTCGGCCGGCTCATCGTCGAGGACCTGCTGGGCCGCGGCGTCCCGGCCGAGCAGATCCGCGCCGTCGTGCGCACGCCCGAGAAGGTCCAGGACTTCGCCGACCGCGGCGTGCAGGTGGTGCGGGGCGACTACGCCGACACCGCCGGCCTGGCCGAGGCGCTGCGCGGCGCCGACAAGTGGATCTTCGTCTCCACCTCCGGCTCCAACGAGGAGCGGCTGGCCCAGCACCTGACCGCGGTCGAGGCGGGGCGGGAGGCCGGAGTCGGCCACGTGATCTACACGTCGATCCCGAACGCCGAGACCAACCCGATCGGCTTCGCCGCCGTGCACAAGGCGACCGAGGCGGCCATCAAGGAGACCGGCCTGCCCTACACGTTCCTGCGGAACAACTGGTACTGGGAGAACCTCACCGGCAGCCTCCCGGCCTTCGTCGAGCACGGCGCCATCATCGGCTCGGTCGGCGACGGCCGGATCGCCTACGCCACCCGCGCCGACTACGCCGCCGCGGCCGCCGCCGTCGCGACCGGCGAGGGCCACGAGGGCAAGGCCTACGAGCTCACCGGCGACCGCGCCTACAGCTACGCCGAGATCGCCGCGGAGGTCTCGCGGCAGGCGGGCAAGGACGTCGCGGCGGTGAACCTGGACCCGGAGGAGTACCGCACCACCCTGGAGGGCTTCGGCCTGCCGGCTTTCCTCGCCGAGGGCCTGGCCGACGCCGACGTCCAGATCTCGCACGGCGCGCTGGAGCAGGTGACCGACACCCTGCGGACGCTGATCGGCCGCCCGACCACGCCGGTCGCCGACGCCGTCGCCGAGGCGCTTAAGAACTGAATAAGGAAGCGACGGTGGTGCGCGCGGATCCCTGGGTCCGCGCGCACCGCTTTTGCATACTCGGCCCGTGGTGACACTGGCCGGAGTGGGGAAGCAGTACGGTCGCGGACGCCCGGTCCTGGCGGACGTCGACATGACGGTGCGCGCAGGCGACGTCGTCTCGGTGGTAGGGGGCAACGGTTCGGGGAAATCGACACTGCTTCGCATCCTGGCCGGAATCACGTTGCCCACTACGGGAACGCTGACCGACGTCCCCTATAGCGTCGGCTACGTACCAGAACGCTTCTCCGCCAACACGCGGATGGCGGCGCACTCCTACCTCTGCCACATGGGACGGATCCGCGGTCTGCCAACACGACGTGCCAGTGAGCGTGCGGACGAACTCTTAGAGCGCCTCAAGTTGGAGCCCGGTCCCGAGTTCTCCATACGAGACCTCTCTAAAGGCAACGCACAGAAGGTCGCTGTAGCGCAGTCTCTGATGACACGCCCGGACCTCCTGATCCTCGACGAACCATGGTCCGGCCTCGACACGTCAGCGCACGGAACGCTGTCCGCCCTCATCACTGAGACCGCGGCAGCCGGGGCCGCCGTCGTCTTCACTGATCACCGGGAGTCCGTGGCCCGCATGGAGGTCTTCCAGCGCTACGAGATCGAAGGCGGCCGAGTCCGGAAGTCGCTGCGACGCCGTCAGGGTCACCGATGAGGGCCCTGATCCGCTATACGTTGGCGAACCTGTTCGTCTCTCAGCGCTTCGTCCCACCGACGTTCCTCTACATGGTGCTCCTGGCGGTCCTCACCAGCAGTGATCCAGGGCCCCTGGTCACTGTGTACGCGGCTGCCGGCGGTTCCCTTCTGGCGGCGAGCGTCTGGATCACCGTCGCGGTGGCCAACGCCGAGGATCCCGTCGGGCGGTGGGTGCTTCTCGCCAATGCGCGTCGCACATCGGACATCGTCATAGCGATCGCCGCATCAGCGCTTCTCTATGAGGTCGCGCTCATCGGGATCGGGCTTGTGTATCCGCTGGCTACGGGCCACCACACGGTCACGGTCTCGGGTCTGGCGATCGGGGCCATCGCGGAACTCACCTGTGCGCTTGTCGGGACGGGCGTCGGGTTGCTGTGCGCGCGTCCGGTCATCGTGCGCACCGGCGTCTCGACCCTGGCCGGGATCGCCATGGTTCTGGTGGTCCTGCTCGTCAAAGCGCTTCCGCCGGTCTCCCCGATGTTGCAGAGGATGACCAGCGGAAGCGCTGCTCGTACCGCTCTCACTCTTACCGACGCTGTGCCGTACGTCGGCTTCGCCATTCTCGGCGCGGCCGCCCTATACGGTTGCGGCCTGCTCGCCCACCGAGTCGGTCGGCGCCGGGACTGACTTCTTTCCCTTCTTCGGCGCCTTCTCCTTCTTGGGCGCGGCCGGCAGCACCGGCTCGTTGCGCAGCGCTCGCAGGGCGAACAGTCCGGTGAGCACCAGCACCACCGCACCGGCCAGCGCCGCGGAGTGCAGCCCCGAGGAGTAGGCGTCGCGCGCCGTGGTCAGCAGGGTGTGGGTCGCGGCGTCGGGGAACTGCTCGGCGACGGCGGCCGCACCGCCGATGGTCTCGTGGGTGGTGGCCACCGCGGCGTCGGGGACGCCCGCGGCACCCGCGTTCGCCATCTTGTGGTGGTAGATCGCCGCGCCGACGCTGCCCAGCAGTGCCATGCCCAGCGAGCTGCCGAGCTCGGCACCGGTCTCGTTCAGCGCCGAGGCCGAACCGGCGCGCTCGGCCGGGGCCGCCGCCAGCACCATGTTGCCGACGATGCTCTGCGCCGAGACCACGCCACCGGCGGCGACGCCCGCTCCGATCAGCACCACGACCACCGGGTTGCCCGGGTGCACCGTGGTCAGGATCAGCGCGCCGGCCGCGGAGACCAGGAAACCGAAACCGATGATCTTCGCCGGCTTCACCTTGGCGGTCAGCGCGCCGGTGACGCCCATCCCGACGCTGATGAACGGCATCGCGGCCAGCGACCACAGCGCGGCGGTGAAGGGCCGCATCCCGATCACGGACTGCATGTACTGCGTGTTGAACAGGCTGAAGCCCATCAGGACGAAGTTGCCGCACAGGTTGACCAGCATCGGCGCCCGGAAGTTCGGCTTGCGGAACAGCTCCATGTCGATCAGCGGGTTGCGGGCGGTGTGCTGCCGGACGACGAAGGCGATCGCCAGGGCCACGCCGAAGGCGAGGGCGCCCAAGGCCGTGACGCTGAAGCCGTCGACCGCGAGCTGCTTGACGCCGTACACGGCCGGGAAGATGGCGGCCATCGACAGGACGGAGCCGGCGACGTCGAAGCGGTGCCCGCTCTTCGTGGCCTTGTACTCCGGCAGCAGGAACGGGCCGATCATCAGCAGCAGGGCCATCGCGGGCAGGTTGATCAGGAAGACCGAGCCCCACCAGAAGTGGTCCAGCAGCGCGCCGCCGACGATCGGGCCGAGCGAGACGCCGCCGATCAGGCCGCCGGTCCAGATCGAGATGGCGGTCTGCCGCTGCTTGGGGTCGGGGAACATGTTGCGGATCAAGGCCATCGTCGACGGCATCAGCGTCGCGCCGGCCACGCCCAGCAGGGCCCGGGTGCCGATCAGCAGCTCGGCGCTGCCGGAGTAGGCGGCGACGACCGAGGCCGCTCCGAACGCCGTGGCGCCGATCAGCAGCAGCCGGCGGCGTCCTATCCGGTCGCCGATCGCGCCCATCGTGATCAGCAGACCGGCCAGGGCGAAGCCGTAGGCGTCCATGATCCACAGCTGCTGGGTGGCGCTCGGCTTCAGGTCCGCGCTGATGAACGGCAGGCCGAACAACAGCACCGACATGTCCATCGAGATCAGCAGGCAGGGCAGGACGAGGACCGCGAGGCCGATCCACTCCTTGCGTCCGGCCCGTGCGGCCGGGGCGGCGTCTTCAGTGCTCTGGTTCGTCGTCATGAGAGGAACGTACATCCGTCTTGGACGTTTGTACAAGACTTTTGTGCGAGACCATCGTTCAATACACGCGTGCGAGACATCCGTCTGAGACTCGGGTAGGCTCGACGCATGAACAACCGTGACGCCCTCCTGGCCGGCGCCAAGAAGTGCCTCCTGGAGAAGGGCTACGCCCGCACCACCGCACGCGACATCGCCACCGCCGCGGACGTCAGCCTGGCCGCGATCGGCTACCACTTCGGGTCCAAGGACGCGCTGATGAACCAGGCGATGTTCCAGGCCATCGGGGAGTGGGGGGAGCGGCTGGAGGAGGCCTTCACCAAGGCCGGCGGTGACATGACGGTCGAGGACCGCTTGGTGCGCGTCTACGACGAGATCGTCGCGACGTTCGACGAGAACCGGGCACTGTGGATGGCCAGCTTCGAGATCATCATGCAGCTGGACCGCATCCCGGGGGCCCGGGATCTGTTCCTCGAGGCGTTGCCCGCCGCCCGGGCCGGGATGGTGGCCATGATCGTCGGGGTTCCCGAGGCCGAGGTCGACCGGGACACCGAGATGTCGATGGGCGCCGTGCTCTACTCGCTGATGGCCGGCCTGCTGATCCAGCGCTTCGCCGACGCCACCCGCACGCCCACCGGCGCGGATCTGGCCGCCGGGCTGCGGCGGCTGGCCGACGCGCTGGACGGGAAGCCGGAGTCCGCCGGCTCCTGACCGGCGCGTCAGGCGGTTCCGGTGGCTCCGGCGGTTCCGGCGGTTCCGGTGGCTCCGGCGGCTCCGGCGGCTCCGGCGGCTCGCGGCGGGGAACCTCAGCGGATTTGAGGTAGGTCAGGACGCCGACCGGGATCAGCCGGCGATCGCCTGACCCAGGCTGACAGCGGCCAGCACCACCATGACGGCCGCGGCCACCCGGACGATCAGGTGCAGCGGGAGCACCTTCAGCAGCCCGCGGCCCCCGATGATCGCGATGCCGCCGACCGCCCACAGCCCGAGCACGGCGCCGATGCCGACGGCGAGCGGGTCCCCGTACTTGGCGGCCAGGTTCGCGGTGACGATCTGCGTCAGGTCCCCGAACTCGGCGACCATGATCACGCCGAACGCGGTGCCCGCCACTTTGCCGAATCCGGCCCCGGTGCCCAACTCCGGCGCCTCCTCGACCTCTTCTTCGCCCTCTTCCTTGCCGTGGCTGCGCAGCATGAGCACCGCGCCCAGCAGGAACAACCCGGCCACGATGGCCTGCAGCGGCCGTTCGGGGATCAGGGAGAGCACCGAGCCGGCCGCCACGGCCAGCACCACGTGCACGGTGAACGCCGCCGCGACCCCGCTGAACACCCACATCGGGCGGTACTTGGTACCCAGGACCAGGGAGGCGATGGCGGTCTTGTCCGGCAGTTCGGCCAGGAACACCACCCCGAAGGTGGTGAAGAGGGCGGCGACGTTCACGAGGCGCTCACGGCGTCAAACTACCGCCCGCTCCCACCTGCCGCGAGCCCGTACGGGCGCCGGGTCCGATCCAGGTCCGCCGCGGTCCCCAGGGCGGATATCCAAGATCGCATCGAATGATGGTAGCTCGACCGGGTGATACAAACGGCATTAGTCTCGGAAACCCCCACCCAAGGGGCACGCGGGCGGCCACACTGTGGGAATGAGCCCAGCACGCAGCGTATTAGCTGAAGAACTCGGTCGGCGTCTGCGCCGGCACCGACTGGACCTCGGCTTGTCCGGCCTGGAGGTCGCGGCCCGCGCCGGCGTCACCCAGCCCTCGGTGTCGAAGATCGAGCGGGGCATGATGCTGCCCTCGGCGGAGGTGCTGGAGCGGGTACTCGGCGTCCTGGCCCTGGGCGACGACCACCGCACGGACCTGCGTGACCTGCTCTCGCGCGCCGTCGACGACGCCGCCGACCGCCGCCGCCACGGCCGGGGCCTGGCCCTTCTGGACGCGATCGCCGAGCGCGAGCGCAACACCACCGCGCTTCGCTCCTTCTCCACCTCGATGATCCCGCCCTTGCTGCAGACCGCCGACTACGCGCGCTACGCCGCGCGCCTGACGCCGTGGATGTCCGAACGCGAACTCGGCCGGGCCTCGGCACTGCACCTGGAGCGCCAGGGGGTGCTGTTCGAACAGGGCCGCAGCTTCGAGTTCCTGCTCACAGAGAGCGCGCTGCGGCTGTGCCCGGGGCCGCCGACGCTGGCCGCCACCCAGGCCGACCGGCTGCGGGTGCTCTCGGCGCTGCCCGGGGTCCGGATCGGCATCGTCCCGGACGGCGCGGCGGTGACCGAGGTGTTCCCGCTGTACGGGTTCACCCTGCACGACGACGCCGCGGTGGCGGTCGAGACCTACACCGGCGAACTGCTGCTCTCCCGGGCCGACGAGATCGCGGCGCACGCCGCCGTGCTGGACGCCTACGCGGCGGTCGCGGCCTATGAGCTGGAGACGGTCACCGGTCTCCTTACGGGTGACAGGCGGCCGACGGCGTCTATCCCGGCGCCGGCCGGGGCAGGAACCGGCTGACGATGTCCGCACACGGGGCCGGGCCCCGGAGCCGAGCCGGGGAGCCGGGCGTCGGGCCCCGGCGCCCGGCGGCCAGGTCGAGTGGTCGGCCCAGTCCAACACAATCCATACAGGTGACCGCAGACCATTGATCCATGCGGATGGGTCACCGATTCCTCACAAGTGGTGTAGAACCAATGGGTATGAGTGCGGTGCGAAGTCCTTACGCTGCCAAGCTGGGCGGCCGGATCCGGCAGTTCCGGATGGAGCGGGCGCTGTCCAGCGGCGAACTCGCGTCCGCGGCGGCCGTCACCTCCTCGGCGGTGTCCAAAGTCGAGCACGGCAAGATGGTCCCGAGCCGGGACGTGCTGGCCCGGATCGTCACCGCCCTGAACCTGCCGGCCGAGGAGCAGGAGAGCCTGTTCGACCTGCTGGGTCAGGCGGCCGCGGACGCGGCCAGCAACCGCGGCTACGGCAAGGGTCTGACACTGCTGAACCAGATCGCCGACCGGGAGCGGGTCTGCTCGGCGGTCTCCACGTTCTCCAACTCGATCATCCCGCGTCTGCTGCAGACCGCCGAGTACGCCCGGGACGCCAACCGGCTCACGCCGTGGCTGTCCGAGCGCGAGGTCGGGAAGGCGGCGCTGACCCACACCGAGCGGCAGTCAGTGCTGTTCGAGGACGGCCGCGAGTTCACCTTCCTGATCACCGAGGGGGTGCTGCGCACCTGGCCCGGCGAGCTGACGGTGATGGCCGCGCAGTTCGACCGCCTGCGGCAGATGGCGGTGCACCCCGGGGTGCGGCTCGGCATCCTGCCCTGGACCTCGGCGATGCGCGGGCTGCCCATGGTCAGCTTCACCGTCTACGACGACCGCGAGGTGGCCGTCGAGATGTTCACCGGCGAGCTGCTGATGGCGCAGCCTGACAAGGTCTCGACACACGTCGCGCAGTTCCGCCGGTTCGAGGAGTCGGCTGTGTACGGTGAGAAGGCGATCGAGCTCATCAACCGGGTCGAGATGGACCTGGCGCGGCTGCCGCAGCTAAACCTGGATGACGAATCATCATCCAAATAAGGGAACTTCCTTGAAATGCCATAGAATCGATGCCTTGTGGGGCTAGCCTGACTGGTGGGAGGGCGGAACCGCCCCCTCCGCACTGCCCAGGAGGCCCCAGGTGTCGTATTGGTCCCGTTCGTTCCCCGGGGCGGCCGAGTGTCTCGCCGAGGTCCGCCACTTCACCCAGATGGTGCTCGGCAACGCGCCGGGCGCCGATCTCGTGGTCCTGGCCATCTCCGAACTGGCCGGGAACGCCATCGTCCACACCGCCAGCGGCGAACCCGGCGGGCAGTTCGTCGTGCACCTGGCCGCCTTCGCCGACCGCTGGCAGGTCCGGGTCGACGACGAGGGCGCGCCGAGCGACCCCCGGATCGTGGTCGCCGGCCTCGACGAGGACGGCGTGGCGAGCTGGGACGCCGAGGCCGGCCGCGGACTGGCGATGGTCGCGGCGATCTCCGAGAAGTGGGGCGTGCTCGGCGACAGCCGGGCGCGCGCCGTATGGGCCGAGATCCCGTACCCCGTGCTGAACGGCACGGCCGCCGAGTGCGTGATGTCGGGGGACATGCTCGACGCGCTGGAGGCCGCGGCTGACGCTCTGGACGCCGAGGACGACCCGGATCAGGGCTTTGACGCGCAGGACGACGGCGGTCCGCGGGGCGCCGACGCCGAGCGCGAGGCCGCCGGACTGCCGGCGGCGGCGAGCGTCGCCGACTCCGGCGACGCGGTCGGCGATCCGGGGAGCTCCGCCACGCCGACCGACCTGGCGACCACGCCCCCGCGGATCCCGGCCGCGCGCTGGCCGGGCCGGGTGAGCGATCCGAAGATCGCCGAACGCCATCGGCAGGCGACCCACCGCGCGGTGTTCATGCGGGCCCTGATCGGGAACGCGTACGTCGAGACCATCGGGCCACGGCCGCTGCCGTACTGGCCTCCGTTCCCGAATCCGCATGCGCTGCCCGGGGCGCAGGCGGCCCGGGCGGGTCACCGGACCCGCGAGCTGGAGGGGCAAGAAGCGGGGTAGCGCGCGGCGTGGGGCCGGGACTGTCGAGCCCGGACGCGACGATAATGAGCTCCCTAAAGCGACAAATCTCCGCGAAAGGTCCCCCCGCGATGCGTACTCGTCCCATCCTGGCCGCCAGTGGCTCAGCCCTCTTATTCGCCTGCGGCGGCACCGTCGCCCATGCCGGGGACGGCGGTGGCGGCGGGCTCGGCCGACTCGGCGGTGTCGGCACGGTCGGCGCCGCGCTGCCGGCATCCGGAACCGCCTTCTCGGTGGTCGAGGACGGCGACATGGTGATGGAGTGCGACGGCGTCGTGCACCGCTTCGAGGTGCGGGGCGCCGGGCGGTTGCGAGTCGGGAACCGGATCGCCGGAGCCACGCCGACCGCCGTGGTGAGCACCGACGCCGAGCAGCTGACCGGCTACGACGCCGATCTGGGGACGGTGACCGTGACCGAGAAGGCGCCGGTGCTGGGGGAGATCGTGGCGCCGGCGGAGGGCCGGCCGTACCCGGCGGCGGAGTCGTTCGCCCAGGATCTGACCGTCGCGATGGAGCACAGCCCGTGCCGCGGCGGGCGGCCCGCGGCGTACGCGAGCAAGACCGCGTTCCCGTTGCTGAACACGGATCTGACGGCGTTCCCGCCGCGGAACGCGGTGTACCTGCTGACGGATCCGGTGGAGCTGGTGGACGTGACGGACCCGTCCGCGCCGTCGTTCACGCTCACGGCGTTCCCGGTGACGGTCAGCCGGACCGTGTGACGGACTCCGGCGGCCGGGGCGCCACCGCGTGGAAACCGTCGAAGAGCGGGCCGCCGAGCCGGTCCAGGACCTCGCGGGCGACGGCGGCGGTGGCGGCCTCGTCGTCCCGCGCCCGCAGCCAGCGCTCGGCCAGGTCCGCGTCCAGGGCCCGCAGCTCGCGCAGCAGCCATTTGCCGTTGCCGTTCCAGCAGTTCGCGACCGCCAGGGCCTGCTGCGCCGCGTCGGTCCACAGAGTGGCCGCGATGACCCGCCGCTCACCGGGATCGGTGGCGTGGGTCAGGTCGTCGAGCAGGTCGGTGAGGCCGTAGCGGGCCAGGTCCCGCTGAGCGGGGTGCAGCGGTTCGGGACCGGTCTCCAGGATCGTGCGGCAGCGCTCCTGCCAGTCGGCCGGGTTGCCGACCAGGGCCACGCCGGCGCCGACCATGCGGTGCAGCGTGGGTTTGCGGGCCGCGTACTCCTTGCCGAGCCAGTGTTGCAGGGTCTGCTCGTCGTGCACGAACATCTCGGCCGGCCAGGCGCGGAAGACCAGCGACTCGCGGCGCGGGGCCAGCGGGTCCCCCGAGGGGAGCACGACGACCAGGTCCAGGTCGGAACCCGGCGTGCGGTGCGCGGTCAGCACACTGCCGGCCAGCACGGCCCACAAGGCCTGCGGATACCGTTCACGGACCAGAGCTCGGGCATCGGGGATCGGATCGCGGTCCATCCCGGGATCATCCACCGGGGCGGCGAGGCGGACAACCGCTTTCCTTAGGAATCCGGCGTCGGGCTTCATGGCTTTCTTGCCCGATTCTCATGCTGTCGGCAAGGCCCTCTCATCGTGGGGGAGCACGGTGGAGCCATGACCGGATTCGAGCACGACCCGTACCAGCCGCAGCGGCCCACCTCTGGAAACCCGCAGCCGTGGGGCGGACACCCGACTTCCGGGCCGGCGTTCGATCCGGCCCGGACTTCCGAGGGGACGACGGCGTCCGCACCGCCGAACCCGCCCCACGCGGGTGGCCCGGGCCCGTCCGGGCCGCCGTCGGGTCCTTGGTCGTTCGGCAGCCCGATGGCACCGACGCCGCCGGAGCGCCCCCGCCGCAAGAGCCGCATGGGCGTCGCCTTGCTGGTGGCGGGCACGATCGCCGCGTCGGGAGTCGCGGGCGGCGTGGCCGGGACGGTCGCGTCCCACCAGAACTCGTCGGCGTCGGCGAGCACCGGCGCGCCGACGTCCGACTCGGCGGTCAACACCCCGATCAGCAACCAGACCGGCCAGCCGACGACCGCCATCGGCCAGGTCGCCAAGGCGGCCCTGCCGACCGTGGTCCAGGTGACGGTGAACTCCTACCAGGGCAAGTCGGTCGGCTCCGGCGTCATCCTCTCCGCCGACGGCAAGATCCTCACCAACAACCACGTGGTCGCCGAGGCGGCGGGCGGCAACGGCCAGATCTCCGTCACCTTCAACGACGGCAGGACCGCCCAGGCCTCGATCGTCGGCACCGACAGCGGCAGCGACCTGGCGGTGATCCAGGCCCAGAGCGTCAGCGGCCTGCCCACCGCCACCCTCGGCGACAGCGACAAGGTCCAGGTCGGCGACACCGTGATCGCCATCGGCTCCCCCGACGGCCTGCAGAGCACCGTCACCTCCGGCATCGTCAGCGCCCTGAACCGCCAGGTGACCGTCAGCAGCGGCCAGAGCCGCTACTCCAACGGCAGCCAGGTCACCTACAAGGCCATCCAGACCGACGCCAGCCTGAACCCCGGCAACTCCGGCGGCCCCCTGCTCAACGCCCAGGGCCAGGTGATCGGCGTCAACTCCGCCATCTACTCCCCGACCAGCGCCTTCGGCGGCCAGGGCGGCAGCGTCGGCCTCGGCTTCTCCATCCCGGTGAACCAGGTCAAGGCCCTGCTGGGCAAGCTGGAGGGCGGTCAAAGCAGCTGACCGTCGCCTCCTCTGCGAACGCCCCGGAAGGGAGCCTCCGGGGCGTTTCGCCTTGTCCGGGCTCTGGTGGCCGGCGGTGGAGCCGACTCAGGCGCCGGCCTCAGCGCGGGCCGCAGCGCGAGCCTCAGCTGCCCGCGCGGCCTGCTCGACCTTCGCGAAGTAGGCCGCGCGCGCGTCCTCGTCGATCGGCTCCTCATACGCCGCCGCCATCCCGGTCCGCCCGTCGAGCCCTTCCCGCAGCACGTCGGCGTGCCCGGCATGCCGGGTGGTCTCGCTGAGCACGTGGATCAAGACGTCGAACAGCTTCGTCTCAGGACGCGGCCACCACGGCACGTGCCCGACGGCATCGATATGTCCTCCCGCGTCTCGTCCGGAGTCACCCAGTGGTCGCTGCCGTCGTAGTCCTGCCACCCCTGCAACGGCCCGGGGTAGGGGGAGGTTGACACCGGTCGCGGTCAGAGGCCGACGGACGTCGTACTCGGAGAGCCCGTCGAGCTTCCAGATCAACACCTCACGCGTCCACCGCAGGCCGCTTTGCAGGCGTTCGTTCACGAAGTCGTCAGCCACGATGCCACGTCCTCACTACGCCCCATCCTTCGGACCGGAGACCCGCCGCCACTTCTTCGCCACGGTCTTGAGCGACGAGTCTCCCCGCTGGACGTACTGCGCGATGTAGCCACAAGCCACGCAGATGTAGACGTCGGTCGGGGTATTCATCACGGTCCCCCGAAGGCTGACCCCACCGAACACACCGCGCCCAGGCTTCAAACCATCCAAGGCGTAATAGACCTCGGTAGCACCGCAGCTACTGCATGTGCCTTCCCGCATCGACATATGGGGAGACTAACGGTCCTGCGACAAGCCACGCAGAAAACGCACAGGCTACCGGCAACGACTCACTTCCCAGGCGCCAGCACCGGGCTGTTGTGATACGCGGCGATCAACCACCGCCCCTCCCGCTTCTCGAGCACCCACGTCGCGTTCACCTTGGCCTCCTCCGGCACCTCGGTGGCCCCGCCGAACAGGATCCCCGACTCACTGACGACGATCGCGGCGTCCCGACCGATGAAGCGGATACTGAGCTGCTTGTTGTAGGTCGACGTCCCCTTGAGCGGCCCCTCGAAGGCCGCCGCCATGCTGTCCCGGATGACGTCCCGGCTGTCCCGCAGCGACCCCGTCATGATCGCGGTGGCGTCCGCGGTGTAGTCCGCGACCATCCCGGCCGCGTCCCCTGCCGCCCACGCCTTGTACGAGGCGATCAGCACGTCCTGGATCGCGGCCTCGTCTGCCACACGGTTCTCCGACATCAGAATCTCCCTTGTGATCGGCTCGCCCGGGCTGTCCGGCGAACTCACCACTACGTACTGGCGCCGAGTTCTGAAGTCATCGCTGTCGCGGAAGAAATATTGAGGCGTCGGGACCTACGACGGCGAGAGACTGCGTGCCCCGCCTGCTCGCGGACGTGCGCCGACGATGCGTTTCAACTCGTCAGCTCCGGCCTGTTCGGCGGGACGCTCCAACAGACTCGGGAAGAACGAGCCACTGCGCCACTTGGGGATGTGCAGCTCCACGTCCCCGGCCGCGGTGGTCAAGCCACGGTCGCGGTGTCCGTCGCGCAGGTTCGTGCGCTGCTCGCTGTGCTGGTAGGGCGCCTCGCCGATCGCGACGGTGGCTTCAGCCTCGATGAGTTCCTGCAAGATCCGCTCCAACACGGTCGAACCATGTCCACATTGTTGGACGAACGTAGTGACGCCAGCAGGTCCAGTAGTTCAGACTGGGAGAGAGCCATCGCCGGCGTGTCCTTTCACAGGGAACGTCAAACCTTCCCTTTGACCGTCCGGCGATGGCTTCCTCAACACAAAAGCCCAGCTCAAGGTCAGTACACCACTCCAGCGAACGTGACCCGCCTTGGGTCACTTGCCGGGACGCAACCGCGCCTTGCCACCTTTGACGGTTATCAAGAAACGACGCGCCATCCCTACAACGTCTAGGGCCGCGCCCCTAGAAAACACGAAACAGCCCCGGAGCTTGATAGCTCCGGGGCTGCTCACCGGGGTGGGCCTAGGTGGACTTGAACCACCGACCTCCGCCTTATCAGGGCGGCGCGCTAACCAACTGTGCCATAGGCCCCGGTTGGTAACGTCGAGAAGCTTACCCCACGCGGGGCGGTGCCCCAAAACCGCTTTCCGGGCCTGGTGACCGGCCCGGTGGGCGGTGGCGGTGGGTCAGGAGGCGGTGTCGTCGGCCAGGGTGACCTCGACGCCGCCGACCAGGGCGGAGCACATGTTGTACAGGTAGGCGCCGAGGGTGGCCAGGGCGGTGAACAGGACGATGTTGACCACGCTGACCAGGGCCGTGAAGCTGATCACCTTGCCGAAGGACAGGACGGAGGTGAGGGTGAGACTGTTGGGCTGGTTGGAGGGGGCGACCGAGGCGAGGGTCCGGTTGATCGAGTCGAAGACGCCCAGGGCGTTCAGGGCCGACCAGAGGAGGGCGGCGGCCACCACGGAGACGACGGCGAAGGCGATCGACAGGACGAAGGTGGTCTTCATCACCGACCAGGGGTCGATCTTGGCCACGCGGAGGCGGGCCTTGCGGCCGCGGGGGGCGGCGCCGGGGGCCTGCTGGTAGCGGGGGGCGCCGGCCGGGGCGCCGCCGGGGCCAGACGGGCGGGGGGACCAGCCGCCGCCCGCGGGTTGCGGACGGGGGCCGGTCTGGCCGGGCGCGGAGTCCGGTTGCTGATACGCCACGGTGCCCATGGTAGGCGCTCCCTTGCGCTTGCCCCCGCCGCGACGGCCGCCGCCGCTGGAGATGCGGCCGGCCAGGCCGGAGAGGCCGGCGGTGATCGAGGCGGCGGCGTTGGACGCCATGGCGCCGGCCGTGGAGGCGGCCGGGGCCGCGCCGCGGGTGCCGCCGGCTCCCGGGGTGCCGGGTCCGCCCGGGGCTCCGGGCGCGCCGGCGGGGCCCTGGCCATAGCCGCCCGGACCGCGTCCACCCTGCGGGCCGTGCGCCTGCTGCGGGCGCGGCGCGCCCTGAGGGCCTTGGGGACTCTGCTGATACGGCGCAGGCTGACGGTGCGCACCGGGGGGCGCGGCGTCGGAGCCCGGCCCGTAAGTGCGGGGCCCGCCGCCGGCGCCGTCGGGGTCGGTTCCGAGGCCGGGATCGGTCGTCGTCTCGCTACTCACTCGGCCAAGCTACCGTCCTACTCCTCTGAGGTCTCCCCAGCCCCGCTATTTTTCGTAGTCGGGTCCATATGTTCGATGGACGCGTCGGATGCGCTGCGCACGTGGACGGACACGTAACGGAACGACGGCCCTGATGACCGCGGCCGGGCGGGTGGCCGAACGGGGGTCACCCATCTGCCGTGCCGGCGCCAGATCGGGAAACCTCCGCACGCGAAACGGCGGCACCGATGCCTCGCATCGATGCCGCCGTCGCGTTTCGCCGTGGAGCTACTCCTCGTCGGAGTCCTCGACAGCGCTGTCCTCGGCCTCAGCCGCGATCTCCGCGTCACCGGAGCCGGCCGCCTCCACGGCCGCCGCCAGGGCCTTCGCCTCCACCGTCAGCGCCTCGCCGTCCTCGCCGAGCTCGTCCTCGACCTCGCCCGGGTCGGCGTTGCGCGCGATCGCGAGCACCGTGTCCCCCTTGCTGAGGTTTATCACCCGCACGCCCATGGTGTCCCGGGACGTCGGCCGCACCTCGGCGACCCGGGTCCGGATCACCCCGCCGCTGAGCGTGATGGCCATGACCTCGTCGCCCTCGTCGACGATCGTCGCGCCCACCAGGCCGCCGCGCTCGTCGACGGTCTTGGCGGCGATGACGCCCAGGCCGCCGCGGCCGCGCAGCGGGAACATGTCCACCGGCGTCCGCTTGCCGTAGCCGCCGGAGGTCGCGGTGAACAGGAACGTCTCCGGCCGCACCACCGACATCGACAGCAGCTCGTCGTCCTCGCGGAAGCGCATCCCGATCACGCCGGAGGTGGCGCGGCCCATCGGCCGCAGCGCCTCGTCGGTGGCGGTGAACCGCAGCCCCTGCGCGCCCTTGGAGACCAGCAGCAGGTCGTCCTCGGGGGAGACCAGCTCGGCGGCGATCAGCTCGTCGTCCTCGCGCAGGTTGATCGCGATGACGCCGGCCGAGCGCGGCGAGTCGTAGTCCTTCAGCGGCGTCTTCTTGATCAGGCCCCTCTTGGTGGCCAGCACCAGGTACGGCGCCTGCTCGTAGTCCCGCAGGTCCAGGACCTGCGCGATCTTCTCCTCGGGCAGGAACGCCAGCAGGTTCGCCACGTGCTGCCCGCGCGCGTCGCGGGCCGTGTCCGGCAGCTCGTGCGCCTTGGCCCGGTACACCCGGCCCTTGTTCGTGAAGAACAGCAGCCAGTGGTGGGTGGTGGTGACGAAGAAGTGGTCGACGATGTCGTCCTGCTTCAGCTGCGCGCCCTTGACGCCCTTGCCGCCGCGCTTCTGCGAGCGGTACAGGTCGGTCCTGGTCCGCCGGGTGTAGCCGCCGCGGGTGATCGTGACGACCACGTCCTCCTCGGGGATCAGGTCCTCGATGGACATGTCGCCCTCGTACGGCACCAGCTGCGAGCGCCGGTCGTCGCCGTACTTGTCGGCGATCGCCTGCAGCTCCTCGGAGACGATCTGCCGCTGCCGGGCCGGGGACTCCAGGATCGCGTTGTAGTCCGCGATCTTCGCCATCAGCTCGTTGTGCTCGGCCTCGATCTTCTGCCGCTCCAGGGCGGCCAGCCGGCGCAGCTGCATCTCCAGGATCGCGTTGGCCTGGACCTCGTCGATGGTGAGCAGCGAGATCAGGCCGGTGCGGGCGTCCTCGACGGTGGGCGAGCGCCGGATCAGCGCCACCACCTCGTCGATCGCGTCCAGCGCCTTGAGCAGGCCCTGCAGGATGTGGGCGCGCTCCTGGGCCTTGCGCAGCCGGAACCGGGTGCGGCGCACGATCACGTCGATCTGGTGCGTGACCCAGTTCCGGATGAACGCGTCCAGCGACAGCGTGCGCGGCACGTCGTCGACCAGCGCCAGCATGTTGGCCCCGAACGAGTCCTGCAGCTGGGTGTGCTTGTACAGGTTGTTCAGCACGACCTTGGCGACCGCGTCCCGCTTCAGCACGATCACCAGACGCTGGCCGGTGCGCGAGGAGGACTCGTCGCGCACGTCGGCGATGCCGGCGATCTTGCCGTCCTTCACCAGCTCGGCGATCTTCAGCGCCAGGTTGTCCGGGTTCACCTGGTACGGCAGCTCGGTGACCACCAGGCACATCCGCCCGTTGATCTCCTCGGTGTTCACCACCGCGCGCATGGTGATCGAGCCGCGGCCGGTGCGGTAGGCCTCCTCGATGCCCCGGCGGCCGACGATCAGCGCGCCGGTCGGGAAGTCCGGGCCCTTGATCCGCTCGATGAGCGCTTCCAGCAGCTCCTCGTTGGTGGCCTCCGGGTTCGCCAGGAACCACTGGACGCCGTCGTTGACCTCGCGCAGGTTGTGGCTCGGGATGTTGGTGGCCATGCCGACCGCGATCCCGGTGGAGCCGTTCACCAGCAGGTTGGGGAACCGCGCGGGCAGCACCACCGGCTCGGTGGAGCGGCCGTCGTAGTTGGGGCGGAAGTCGACGGTCTCCTCGTCGATGTCCCGCACCATCTCCATGGCCAGCGGCGCCATCTTGCACTCGGTGTAGCGCATGGCCGCGGCCGGGTCGTTGCCCGGGGAGCCGAAGTTGCCGTTGCCGTCGACCAGCGGCATCCGCAGCGACCAGGGCTGGGCCAGGCGCACCAGGGTGTCGTAGATCGGGGAGTCGCCGTGCGGGTGGTAGATACCCATGACCTCGCCGACGACGCGCGCGCACTTGTAGTACCCGCGGTCGGGGCGGTAGCCGCCGTCGTACATCGCGTACAGCACGCGGCGGTGCACGGGCTTGAGGCCGTCCCGGACGTCCGGCAGCGCGCGGCCGACGATCACGCTCATCGCGTAGTCGAGGTACGAGCGCTGCATCTCGGTCTGGAGGTCGACCGGATCGATCCGGTCGTGCGGCGTCTCGTCCACAGTTTCCGTGCTCAAATCTCGATCCTTCGCAGTCAAGGAGAGGTGGTGCTCTCGTCAGGTCTCGGGCGGGGCGGGCGCCGGCCGGCGGCGCCTAGATGTCCAGGAACCTGACGTCCTTCGCGTTGCGCTGGATGAAGGTGCGCCGGGCCTCGACGTCCTCGCCCATCAGGACCGAGAACAGGTCGTCGGCCTGGGCCGCGTCATCGAGGGTGACCTGCCGCAGGATCCGGTGCTCGCGGTCCATGGTGGTGACCCGCAGCTCCTCGGCGTTCATCTCGCCGAGGCCCTTGAAGCGCTGCACGGTCTCGTCCTTCATGCGCTTGCCGGCCGCCACACCGGCCTCGATGAGCTGGTCGCGCTCCCGGTCGGAGTAGGCGTAGTGGAAGTCGTTGTTCGTCCACTTCACCTTGTACAGCGGCGGTGCGGCCAGGTAGACGTGGCCCGCCTCGACCAGCGGCTTCATGAACCGGAACAGCAGCGTCAGCAGCAGGGTGTTGATGTGCGCGCCGTCGACGTCGGCGTCCGCCATCAGGATGATCTTGTGGTACCGCAGCCGGCTGATGTCGAAGTCGTCGTGCACGCCGGTGCCCAGCGCCGAGATCAGCGCCTGCACCTCGGTGTTCTGCAGCACCTTGTCGATGCGCGCCTTCTCGACGTTCAGGATCTTGCCGCGGATCGGCAGGATGGCCTGGGTCATCGGGTCGCGGCCGGAGCGCGCGGAGCCGCCGGCCGAGTCGCCCTCGACGATGAAGATCTCAGTCTTCGTCGGGTCGTTGGACTGGCAGTCGGACAGCTTGCCGGGCAGCGAGGTGGACTCCAGCAGACCCTTGCGGCGGGTGAGCTCGCGGGCCTTGCGCGCGGCCATCCGCGCGGTGGAGGCCTGGACCGCCTTGCGGACCACCTCGCGGGCCTCGTTCGGGTTCTCCTCCAGCCACTCGCCGAGCTTCTCGTAGGTCAGGCGCTGCACGAACGCCTTAGCCTCGGGGTTGCCCAGCTTGTCCTTGGTCTGGCCCTCGAACTGCGGCTCGGCCAGCTTCACCGAGATGATCGCGGTCAGGCCCTCGCGGATGTCCTCGCCGGCGAGGTTGTCGTCCTTGTCCTTCAACAGCTTCTGGTCGCGCGCGTACTTGTTGATGAGCGTCGTCATCGCCGCGCGGAAGCCCTCTTCGTGGGTGCCGCCGCCGTGCGTGTTGATGTTGTTGGCGAAGGTGTAGATGGACTCCGCGTACTGGCTGTTCCACTGCAGCGCGACCTCGGCGGCGAGGGTCTTGTCCTTGTCCTCGCCGGAGACCTCGATGACGTTCGGGTGCACAGGCTCGCCCTTGCGGGCATTGATGTGCCGCACGAAGTCGGCGATGCCGCCCTCGGCGTGGTACTTCACCGAGCGCTGCTCGCCGTTCTCGTCCCGGAACTCCGGGCGCTCGTCGGTGAGCGAGATCGTCAGGCCCCGGTTGAGGAACGCCATCTCCTGGAAGCGCCGCGAGAGCGTCTCGAAGGAGTAGACGGTGGTCTCGAAGATGTCGCCGTCGGCCCAGAAGACCGTGGTGGTGCCGGTGTCCTCGGCGGTGCCGCCCTTGCGCACCTCGGACTCGGGCACGCCGTGCTTGTAGCTCTGATTCCACACGTGGCCGTCTGTGTGGACCTCGACGTCGACCCGGGTGGACAGCGCGTTGACCACCGACACGCCGACGCCGTGCAGACCGCCGGAGACCTTGTAGCCGCCGTCGCCGAACTTGCCGCCGGCGTGCAGGATGGTCATCACGACCTCCAGCGCCGACTTGCCGGTCTTGCTGTTGATGCCGACCGGGATGCCGCGGCCGTTGTCGACGACCTTCACGCCGCCGTCGGCCAGCAGGGTCACCTCGATGGTGTCCGCGAACCCGGCCATCGCCTCGTCGACGGAGTTGTCGACGATCTCGTACACCAGGTGGTGCAGTCCACGTTCCCCGGTTGAGCCGATGTACATGCCGGGCCGCTTACGGACCGCCTCCAGCCCTTCCAGGACACTGATGGAGTCGGCGTTGTAGGTGCCATCGGAGCTTGGGGTGCCACCCCCGGTCGGTTCTACGTCCGCCACGGCGCGCTGGCCCTTTCTCAAAGCACGGCCCGGTGCTCGGAGCGCGGCGCAGGGGTGGAAGCCCAACCTGACAGTCGCGGCCCGACGCGAGCCGCGAAGGGGAAGACTTACGGGCTCTAGTCTACCCTGCCCGACTGACGAAAGAGGCCCTCCTAGGGCTCTGCAGGGCCCTAGGAGACATTTTTTGCCCGTCTTTGAAGACCCCCTATGCGAGGACGCCTACGAGACGCTTACGGGACCGTCCGGCACGGTCTGAGGATGCGAGAGGGTGATTGTCACAGGTATAGACCGGTATCGCAGCGGCTCGGGACTCCGGCCCGCGCCCGCCGGACGTCGCTCGGGACCGCTGGAGCGTGGGACGGATGGGGTGCCAGCGCCGGCTGTGGCCACCCACCGCGGTCCTCGCGGACACAGGTTGTAGCAGAACTGATGCGGAGCTCCGGGCGGCGGAAACGAAATGACAGCGCCCGGTCGGCGTCTCCGGGGCGGTGTCCCACGCTCACCGGCCGCCGGGACCGACCACCTTCAGGGTCGCGATCGCACCGGCGGTGTCCCGGCCGCCGTGCGCCGAGCGCGACGTGCCCAGCTCCGCGTTCAGCTTCGCCAGCAGCTGTGGCGCCAGCATCCGCAGCTCGGTGGCCCAGGCCGCGGAGTCGGTGCGGACGGTGAGCACGCCGTCGTGGAACTCCACCGGGGTGCAGTGCGCCGCGATGTGGCCGCCGACGATCTCCGACCAGCGGCCCATCACCCCGCCGACGGCGGCCGGGACCGTCCAGCCGCGGTCTTCGATCAGCCGCGGGATCGCCGACGAGAGCAGCTGGGGGTCGCGTTCGTCGGGCCCGGACCCCGAGCGCTGGCCGGGGGTCGCGGTCCGGCGGCGGCCGCCGTTCCAGCCGGCCCCGCCGTCGCGTCCGCGGGCCCGGGCCGCGGCCAGGGCGGCGCGGGCCAGGTCCATGCCGGACCCGGCCGCGTCCCCGTCGTCCACAGGCTGTGGATTCACGCGGCGGTCACCTGCCCCGCGGCGACCGCGTACTTCTGCCCGGCCAGCTGCGGCGGGACGTCGGCGTCCACCGCCGCGGTGATGAGCACCTGGTCGGCACCCGAGACCCGCTCGGCCAGCCGGCGCCGGCGCTTGGCGTCGAGCTCGGCGAAGACGTCGTCGAGGATCAGGACCGGCTCGCCGCCGTCGGACCCGTCCGAGCGCAGCAGGTCGTAGGAGGCCAGGCGCAGGGCCAGCGCGTACGACCAGGACTCGCCGTGGCTGGCGTAGCCGCGGGCGGGCATGTTCTCGCCGGAGCCGGAGGTCAGTTCCAGGAGCATTTCGTCACGGTGCGGCCCGACCAGGGTGATGCCGCGCTCCAATTCGTTAGCGCGGGCCTCGCCCAGGGTGGCCAGGAACTGTTCCGTCAGGGCCCCGACCACGGTGTCCGGCTCCGGGGCGATCGTCGAGCGGTAGCCGATGCGGGTCGCACCGCCCTCGGCGATCTCGGCATAACACTTGTCCACAAGCGGGGACAGCGCTGTGATGAGCGCCAGCCGCGCGGCCACCAGCTCGGAACCGGCCAGCGCCAGGTGGTGGTCCCAGGCGTCGAGTGTCGACATGTTGGGACCGGAGGTCTTGTTACGCCGGGCCATCGCGGCCGTGCGCAGCAAGGTGTTCCGCTGTTTCAGGACCCGGTCGTAGTCGGCGCGCACGCCCGCGAACCGCGGCCAGCGCGCGACCAGCAGGTCGTCCAGGAACCGGCGCCGCTCGCCCGGATCACCCTTCACCAGCGCCAGGTCCTCCGGCGCGAACAGCACGGTCCTCAGCACGCCCAGCACCTCGCGCGGCCGCGGCACCGGGTTGCGGTTCAGCCGCGCGCGGTTGGAGCCGCCGGGGTTCAGCTCGATCTCCACCAGCTGGGTCCGACCCTCGCGCTCGACGTTCGCGCGCACTATGGCCCGCGGCGCCCCGAACCGCACCAGCGGCTGGTCGGTGGCGACCCGGTGGCTGTCCAGGGTGGCGACGTAGCCGATCGCCTCGACCAGGTTGGTCTTCCCCTGACCGTTGGGGCCGACGAACGCGGTGACGCCTCCCCCGAGCGGGAGCTCGAGGGAGGCGTAGGAGCGGAAGTCCGCCAGCGACAGATGCGTGACCCGCAAGGTGAGTCCTTCGCTCAGACCGGAGTGCTAGTCCTTGTGGACGGCGTGGCCGCCGAACTGGTTGCGCAGCGCCGCGATCGCCTTCATCTGCGGCGAGTCCTCCTGCCGCGAGGTGAAGCGGGCGTACAGCGAGGCGGTGATCGCCGGGGTCGGCACGGCCATGTCGATACCGGCCTCCACGGTCCAGCGGCCCTCACCGGAGTCGTCGGCGTAGCCGCGGATGGCGGACAGGTGCTCGTCGTCGTCCAGCGCGCGCACCAGCAGGTCCAGCAGCCACGAGCGGATGACGGTGCCCTCGGTCCAGGACCGGAAGACCTCGCGCACGTTGGTCACCTGCGGTGCGGCCTCCAGCAGTTCCCAGCCCTCGGCGAAGGACTGCATCATGCCGTACTCGATGCCGTTGTGGACCATCTTCGAGAAGTGGCCCGCGCCGACCGCGCCGGCGTGCACGAAGCCGCTGTCGCCCTCGGGCTTGAGCGCCTCGAAGATCGGCATGACCCGGCCGATCGCGTCCTCGGCGCCGCCGACCATCAGGGCGTAGCCGTTCTCCAGGCCCCACACGCCGCCGGAGACACCGGCGTCGACGAATCCGACGCCCTTCTCCTTCAGCAGCTCGGCGTGCTTGACGTCCTCGGTCCAGCGCGAGTTCCCGCCGTCGATCACCAGGTCGCCGACGGACAGCAGATCGGCCAGCTCCCGGATCGTGGCGTCGGTGGGCTCGCCGGCCGGGACCATGACCCACACCGCCCGGGGGGCCTGGAGGGTCTGGACGAGCTCCTTCAGGGACCCGACGTCGGCCAGCTTGGGGTCGCGGTCGTAGCCGACGACGGTGTGCCCGGCGCGGCGGATGCGCTCGCGCATGTTCCCGCCCATCTTGCCCAAGCCGACAAGACCGATCTCCATGGTCTTTCCTCTTCCTCTGTCACCTGATCGTGTCAGCTATGACACTACGGCGGCTGTGTGGCGCGTGCTTTCCGGGTCAGCCCGCGGACTGACCGGGCACACGCAGCGGCATCATCAGGTAACGGAACTCGTCCAGCGGCGCGGCGTCGAGGGCCGGGCGGCCCATGAGCACCGCGGGCTTGCTGGCCACGGTGAACGACAGCTGGGCGTACGGGGTGTCGATCACCTGCAGGCCGTCGAGCAGGAAGGCGGGGTTGAAGGAGACGGTGATGTCGTCGCCGTCCAGCACCGCGTCCATGGCCTCGGAGGCCTGCGCCTCGTCGCCGGCCCCGGCCTCCAGGGTCACCTCGCCCTGGGTGAAGGCCAGCTTGATCGGGGAGGTGCGGTCGGCCACCAGGGAGACGCGCTTGGCGGCCTCCAGGAACGGCGCGGTCTCCACGGTCGCGGTGATGTTGTACTCGTTCGGGAACAGCGAGCGGTACTTCACGAACTCGCCGGACAGCAGCCGCGAGGTCATCCGGCGCGCCCCCTTGCCGCCGCTGCTCGCGCCCTCACCGGACTCGAAGCCGATCAGGCCCTCACCGGCGTCGCCGGAGGACAGCGCCAGGGTGACCCAGTCGCCGCCGGTGAGCGCTTTCGCGGTGTCGGCCAGGATCTTGGAGGGGATCAGCGCGGTCGCCGACATCTCCTGCTGCTCCGGCTTCCACTGGAGCTCGCGCACCGCCAGCCGGAACCGGTCGGTGGCGACCAGGGTGATCTTCTCGCCCTCGATCTCCACGCGGATGCCGGTGAGCATCGGGATGGTGTCGTCGCGGCCGGCCGCGATGGCCACCTGGGAGACCGCTCCGGCCAGCCCGGAGGCCGTGACGGCGCCGGTGGCGGTGGGCATGGTGGGCAGCGCCGGGTAGTCCTCCACCGGCAGCGTCTGCAGGGTGAAGCGGGAGGAGCCGCAGGAGAGCAGCACCTTAGAGCCCTCGGTGGCGAACTCCACCGGGCGGTTCGGCAGCGACTTGGCGATGTCCGCGAGCAGCTTGCCGTGGATCAGGATCCGGCCGGGCTCGGTGACGTCGGCGGTGATCTCGGCGCGCGAGGAGACCTCGTAGTCGAAGCCGGACAGGGTGACGGAGCCCTCGCCGCCGTCGCCTTCCACGGCTTCGAAGACCAGACCCGCCAGCACCGGGGCGGCCGGGCGGCTGGGCAGGGACCGCGCGGTCCATGCCACGGCCTCGGAAAGGACGTCGCGCTCGACCCGGAACTTCACCGGACACCGCCTCCTGCTTGCTTGCTGCTCGTCGGAACCAGCGTCCCATCATGCCGTGGCCGACCCACAGGCTGTGAATCGTGTCGGCATGTCGGGAGGTTCCAGTGTGCCCCAAGCAGGCCCGTCGGCGGGTTGAAACCGCGACGGAGCGGGAAGGGTTGTCAGTGCCACCTGGAAGAGTGAATCCGGGCCGGTGGCCTTCGGACGTCCGACAAGTGGACCGCAAGTTTTCCACAGATGTGGGCCGAGGCGATTCAAATCGGCCGACGAAGCTATCTGTAGTGGTCGTAGTAGTAGGGGCTGTGGATACTGTGGATAACCAGTCTTCGGGCAGCTCAGAGCTATTTTGTTAGTCCACATTGCTTGTGTATGAAACTGTGGAAAACAAATCATCTCTGGGGATAACCACCCGGTATCCACACGTCCATTCACTTACACACAGCGTTGTCCACAGGTTATCCCCAGTTTTCCCCCACCTTTTCCCCAGGCGGGGTCGATCCCCGGGGCGGCCGTGTGAGGGACATGTCGAACCTGTCGAACGTCGGTCCTTTGGGCGTCTCCTTAGCGACATAGAGCTTCGAAGCGGACATGCAGGACATTAGTCGACAAGGAGCTATGAAAGGTGGGAGGTCGGGGCCCGGCGATCTTCGGCGTGTCGCGTCCCGGTCCGGCGGACGTGACGAAAAGGGTCCCCGGCCGTCGGTCGGACGGCCGGGGACCCGGGAGAAGCGCTGGTCAGCCCGATTGCTTGATGCGGTTCGTGAGCTCGGTGACCTGGTTGTAGATGGCGCGGCGCTCGGGGAGCAGCGAGCGGATCTTGCGGTCGGCGTGCATCACGGTGGTGTGGTCGCGGCCGCCGAAGGCCTGACCGATCTTGGGCAGCGAGAGGTCGGTGAGTTCGCGGCACAGATACATGGCGATCTGCCGGGCGGTCACCAGGATCCGGCTGCGGGAGGTGCCGCAGAGGTCCTCCATGGTGATGCCGAAATACATGGCGGTCTGCGCCATGATCGTGGAGACCGTGATCTCCGGGCCGGCCGCGTCCGGGACGAGGTCCTTCAGCACGATCTCGGCCAGCGACAAGTCGACGGGCGCCCGGTTGAGCGAGGCGAACGCGGTGACCCGGATCAGGGCGCCCTCGAGCTCGCGGATGTTGGTGGAGATCTTGGAGGCGATGAACTCCAGGACCTCCGGCGGCGCGTTCAGGCCTTCTTGCTGCGCCTTTTTGCGCAGGATCGCGATCCGGGTCTCCAGTTCGGGCGGCTGGATGTCCGTGATCAGACCCCACTCGAAGCGTGAGCGGAGCCGGTCCTCCAGGGTGTTCAGCTGCTTGGGCGGCCGGTCGCTGGAGATGACGATCTGCTTGGAGGCGTTGTGGAGGGTGTTGAAGGTGTGGAAGAACTCCTCCTGCGTCCCCTCCTTGTTCTCCAGGAACTGGATGTCGTCGACCATGAGGATGTCGACGTCGCGGTAGCGGCGGCGCAGCAGGTCGCCCTTGCCATCGCGGATCGCGTTGATGAAGTCGTTGGTGAACTCCTCGGTGGACACGTAGCGCACGCGGGTCTGCGGGTACAGGTTGCGGGCGTAGTGGCCGATCGCGTGGAGCAGGTGGGTCTTGCCCAGGCCGGAGTCGCCGTAGATGAACAACGGGTTGTAGGCCTTGGCCGGGGCCTCGGCGACCGCGACCGCGGCGGCGTGCGCGAACCGGTTGCTGGAGCCGATGACGAAGGTCTCGAAGACGTACTTCTCGTTGAGCTTGGCGTGCTGCGCCTTGGCGCCGCCGGCCTCGTCGACCGAGGACCGGGCCCCGGGGCTGCCGGTGGACAGCGCGAGGGTGGCCGCTATCGGGTCGCTCGGCTCGGCCGGCGGTTCGGAGAGGCGCGGGGGCGGCAGCGCGACGCCGCCGGCCATGGGCCGGGAGGCCTCGGGGGAGAAGGCCGGGGGCTCACTGTGATACGTCGGCAGGCGGTGCGCCTCGGCGGCGGTGGCGGCCACCGGCGGGGGCGTCCAGTGGTTCGCCGGGGGCGCGGCGTGCTGCGGCACCGGGCTGGGCGCCGGAGCGGCGGCCGGTGCGCTGGCCGGGGCCGGCTGGTTCTCCAGCGTCTTGTCGACGAAGAGGCTGAACTTCTTGATGTCGCCGCCGAGCACCGCTGTGAGATGCGCCATGAGCATCGGCTCAAGCCGCTGTTCCAGGTAGTTCTTGGAGAACTCGTCCGGGACGGCGAGCACCACGGTGTCCCCGATCACCGCCACGACCTGCGGGATCATCAGGAAGGCCTGTTCGCTCTTGGTCAGCGACTCGTCCGCCTCGACGCGGGCCACGAACTCCGGCCACAGGGCCTTCGGATCACCGGGGGCGGCGGGCGGCGGCGGGACCGGGGTGTAGCCTTGCGGGTCGGACACGGCCTGCGGCTCCTTCGGTGACGGCGGCGGGTGGATCGGGGCCGCCTCGGCCTCACGTTTCCACAGGCTTTCCACAGGTCGTGCACAGCGGATGTGCACGGTCCGGGGCAGCGCGGGGCGTAGCCGCGTCGGTCATCGTATCTGTCGTTTTCACTGGTCCCGCGCTTGTCGAAGGCTGCGGGCCTCACAAAATGCGGTGCGCCGCGTCCTCGCGGCGGTCCGCCGACCGTAGCCGGTACCCCCGGTTATCCACAAGTACGATGGCCCTGTGGATAATAGCCGGTACCGGTGCCCCGGCGGGCGGGTCGACCTCGGGTTTGACCCTTCCGGGTGGTGCCACGTACCGTAAGCAGGTCGAGAAGTCGATTGCCGATGCCGCACGTCTGTGCGCGCGTCACCCATATGGCGCCCGACCCACTCCACAGACACCAGCAGTGAGCCGCCCTGAAGGGCGCCAACGACACAGCGGAGCCCCCAGTGAGCAAGCGCACCTTCCAGCCGAACAACCGCCGCCGCGCCAAGACCCACGGCTTCCGGCTGCGCATGCGGACCCGCGCCGGCCGCGCGATCCTCGCGAACCGCCGCGCCAAGGGCCGCAGCGAGCTGTCGGCCTGAGCCGCCGCGACCAGATAGGGCCGCGCCGTGCTGTCCTCCGCCCATCGGATGCGGAGGTCGACGGACTTCGGTGCGGCGGTGCGCGGCGGTCGGCGGGCCGGCCGGTCCACCCTCGTCGCGCACCTGGCAGTCGTGTCCGACCCGTCGACTCCCGCTGACGCCCCCGCGCTGGCGGGCTTCGTGGTGAGCAAGGCCGTCGGCCCGGCCGTGGTGCGGACCGCCGTCAAGCGGCGGCTGCGCCACCTGGTCCGCGCCCGGCTCGACCGGCTGCCTCCGGGGTCGCTCCTGGTGGTCCGCGCCCTGCCGCCGGCCGCCACCGCGGATTCCGCGGCGCTCGGCGCCGACCTGGACTCCGCCCTGCGGAAGTTATTGCGATGAAGTACCTCCTGATGGGCCTGATCCGGCTCTACCAGATCGTCCTGAGCCCGGTGGTGAACTGGCGGGGACCGGTCTGCAAGTACGAACCCTCCTGTTCGCACTACGGCTACGAGGCCGTGAAGGTGCACGGAGCGGTCAAAGGCGGCGGCATGACCGTGTGGCGGGTGCTGCGCTGCAACCCGTGGAGCGCGGGCGGATACGATCCAGTCAAGCCCCGTGAGCCCAGGGGGCGGAAAGATCGCCGGGCGCGGAACCTCTCGGACGGTGAGAAGAGTTCCCCCGGTGACACACAGACTTCCGACCGGACTGCCATGGTCGGTATGCCCGAGAAGCCGGCCCGCGACGCGGTCCGGCCCGACCTGATGTCCAGCCGAGGAGCGCGATCGTGATCGACACAATCCTCTCGCCGATCATCTGGGCCACCAGCTTCGTCATGATGCTGTGGCACCAGGTGTTCGGAGCGATTTTCGGCAGCAGTTCCTCGACGTCCTGGGTGCTGTCGATCATCTTCCTGACGATCACCATCCGCGCCGCGATGATCCCGCTGTTCCGCAAGCAGATCAAGTCGATGCAGAACATGCAGCGACTCCAGCCGCAGATCCAGGCCCTGCAGAAGAAGTACAAGCTCGACAAGCAGAAGCTTCAGCAGGAGATGATGAAGCTGTACAAGGACAACGGGACCTCCCCGTTCGCCTCGTGCATGCCGATCCTGCTGCAGACGCCGTTCTTCATGGGCCTGTACCGGGTGCTGAGCCACGTGGCCTCCGGCCAGGCGGTCGGGGCGCTGTCCAAGGCCGACGCGGTGAGCGCCCAGCACGCCCAGTTCTTCGGCGCCCCGATCCCGCTGAGCTTCCTGCACCACTCGACCTCGTCGATGTCCGCGCTCGGCATCAGCTACTCGGTCACCACGCTGCAGGTCGTGGCGATGACCATGGCCATCATCTACGCCACGTCGCAGTTCCTGACGCAGCGCATGATGATGGCGAAGAACACCAACCTGGACAGCTCCGTCCCGAACCCCATGATGCAGAGCCAGAAGATCATGCTCTACGTCATGCCGTTCGGCATGCTGTTCTTCAGCCTGAACGTCCCGATCGGCGTCGTGCTCTACCTGATGACCACCAACGTGTGGACCATCGGCCAGCAGTTCTACACCCTGCGCAACTCCCCCATGCCCGGCAGCCAGGCCGAGAAGGAGATGCTGGCCCGCCGCAAGGCCAAGGAGCAGCGCAAGCGCGAGGAGCTGATCGCCAAGGACCCGGAGGCCGCCAAGCAGCTGGCCGAGGCGAACGGGTCCGCTTCCCAGGACAAGGTGCCGGTCTCACGGCAGCGCCAACAGCCGGTCCGCACCAGTCGTAGCAAGCGCAAGAAGTAGAGGAGTCCCACGGCATGAGCGACACCACCGCGGTGACCGAGGCCGAGGCCTCCGAGCACGCCCTGGACGACCCGGCCGGCGAGGCCGCCGAGAAGCCGGCCGAGACCCAGGCCGAGCGGATCGCCCGCCTGGAGCGCGAGGGCGACATCGCCGCCGACTACCTGGAGGGCCTGCTCGACATCGCCGACCTGGACGGCGACATCGACATGGACGTCGAGGGCGACCGGGCCTCGGTGTCCATCGTCGGCGGCAAGCTCTCGCACCTGGTCGGCGCCGAGGGCGAGGTGCTGGACGCGCTGCAGGAGCTGACCCGCCTGGCGGTGCTGCGCGAGACCGGCGAGCGGTCCCGGCTGATGCTGGACATCGACGGCCACCGCGCCACCCGCCGGTCCGAGCTGACCCGGATCGGCACCGAGGCCGCGCGCAAGGTGGCCGAGACCGGCGAGCCGGTGAAGCTGTCGGCGATGTCGCCGTTCGAGCGCAAGGTGGTGCACGACGCGGTGGCGGCGGCCGGGCTGCGCAGCGAGTCGGAGGGCGAGGAGCCGAACCGCTGTGTCGTGGTGCTTCCGGTCTGAGGACCGAGTAGTCAGGACATAGTGGAGACATGCGACCCTCTTCAGAGACCACCGGCTCCCCCGGCGGCGACCCGACCGAACTGATGTTGGGCCCGGCGCCGGCGGCGGTGGTCTCGGTGTTCGGTGACCGGGCGGCCGACGCCGTCCGGTACGCCGAGATCCTGGCCGGCCCCGGGGTGACCCGCGGCCTGCTCGGTCCGCGCGAGGTGCCCCGGCTGTGGGAGCGCCACATCCTGAACTGCGCGGTGGTCGGCGAACTGCTCCCCGCCGACATCCAGGTCTGTGACGTCGGGTCCGGCGCCGGGCTGCCCGGTATCGTGCTGGCCCTGGCCCGACCGGACCTGACGGTGACCCTGTTGGAGCCGCTGCTGCGCCGGACCCTGTTCCTGGACGAGGTGATCGCGTTGCTGGGCCTGCCCAACGTCCGGGTGTTGCGCGGCCGGGCCGAGGAGTTCGCCGGCCGGGAGCGGTTCGACGTGGTGACCTCGCGGGCGGTGGCGCCGCTGGACCGGCTGGCCGGCTGGTCGCTTCCGCTGCTGCGGGCCGGGGGCGAGATGGTGGCGCTGAAGGGCGGATCGGCGGAGGCCGAACTGGCCGAGAGCGCGGAGCTGCTGGCCAAGCTCGGCGCCACGCGCTGGAGCGTGCAGACGGTCGGCACCGGGATCGTCGATCCGCCGACCACGGTGATCCGGGTCGGGATCGACCAGGAACTCCAGGTGCGCGGAGCCAAGAAGCCGCGGTCGAAGAACCGGCGGCCGGGTCGCTGAATCCGGGCCGCGAGAGCGGATGTTTCACGGGAAACCTCGGCCGGTTTCCCGTGAAACATCAAACTGAGGGCGATGTTTCACGGGAAACACCGCCCTTCGTTCGTTCTCGGGGTGGCGAGTACGGCAGACTGTTGGTTCGTAGCTTTCTTGAGCACAGACTTCCGCGTGTCCCATGACAGGAGTCCTTCCGTGGCCGGACCCGGCAATGAACCCCGAGAGCACCAGGGGGTCGACCCGCTGCTCGCGCAGTCCGTGGTGGACAGCCTGAACGACGAGCCCTACTACCCCGCCGGGACCACAGACGTCATGGCCGCCCCCGTGGTGGACCTGGAATACGAGTCCGGACACGTCCCCGCGGGAGCCACTCCCTCCGCACACCTGCAGGTACCGCACATGCCGCCTTCCTCCATTCCCGCCCAGGGGCCGGCCGTGAACGACGCCGACACCCCGATCGCCCGCCAGGCCGCGGCCGCCATAGAGGCGCTGTCCGGCGTGACCAGACTTCCCCGGCCGGACAAGACCCGCGTGCTGGTCGTCGCCAACCAGAAGGGCGGCGTCGGCAAGACCACCACCACCGTCAACCTGGCCGCCTCGCTGGCCCAGGCCGGTGCGAACGTCCTGGTGATCGACCTCGACCCGCAGGGCAACGCCTCGACCGCGCTGTCCGTGGAGCACCACGCCGACGTGCCGTCGGTGTACGACGTCCTCATCGAGCGCTACACGATGGACGAGGTCGTCCAGGCGGTGCCGGACATCCCGAACCTGTACTGCTGCCCGGCGACCATCGACCTGGCCGGCGCCGAGATCGAGCTGGTCTCGATGGTGGCCCGCGAGAGCCGGCTGTCCAAGGCGCTGTCGGCCTACGGGAAGCGGATGGACTACATCCTCATCGACTGTCCGCCGTCCCTGGGCCTGCTGACGGTCAACGCGATGGTGGCCGGTGCCGAGGTGCTGATCCCGATCCAGTGCGAGTACTACGCGCTTGAGGGTCTGAGCCAGCTGCTGCACAACATCGAGCTGATCCGCGGGCACCTGAACCCGCAGCTGCACGTCTCCACCATCCTGCTGACGATGTACGACTCCCGGACCCGGTTGTCGACCGAGGTGGCGGAGCAGGTCCGCACCCACTTCCCGAACGAGGTGCTGTCCTCGGCGATCCCGCGTTCGGTGCGGGTGTCCGAGGCCCCCTCCTACGGCCAGACCGTGATGACGTGGGACCCGGTCTCCACCGGCGCCATCGCCTACCGCGACGCGGCCCGGGAGATCGCCGAGCGCGGCGCGTCCCGCGTCCCGATGGACGGCATGAACGATTTCCGGGCCGACATCGAGTACGGTGGGGCGTCCCTGCACAGCGGTGGGCAGTGAGCAGCACGATGGGAGAGCAGTGGTGAGCAGCAGCCGACGCGGACTGGGCAAGGGCCTGGGGGCTCTGATTCCCACTGGCGCGCCGCCCGCGATACTGTCCGAGAAGACGCGTGCCGAGTCGGCCCTCGATGTTTCACGGGAAACCGCCACCGATGTTTCACGGGAAACATCGGTCGCGACGGCTCCGCCGCGCACCGCCCTGGGTTCGCTGCCGATCGACACCGACCGGCCGGCCACCGCCGAGACGGTGACCGTGGCCGCCACGGTTCCGGCCCCGACCTCCAGCCCGGAGGCGACGCCGGTGGTCCTGCCCGACGGTCTGATGCCGGTGCCCGGCGCCTCGTTCGCGGAGATCCCGCACAGCCAGATCCGGATGAACCCGGTCCAGCCCCGGACCGTCTTCGACGAGGACGCGCTGGCCGAACTCGAGGCCTCGATCCGTGAGGTCGGGCTGCTGCAGCCGATCGTGGTGCGGCAGCTGGCCGAGCCGGAGGACGGGGTCCGCTACGAGCTCATCATGGGTGAGCGTCGCTGGCGGGCCACTCAGCTGGCGGGCCTGGAGGCCATTCCGGCCATCATCCGGGACACCCGCGACGACCGGATGCTGCTCGACGCCCTGCTGGAGAACCTGCAGCGGGCCCAGCTCAACCCGCTCGAAGAGGCGGCGGCCTACGACCAGCTCCTGAAGGACTTCGACTGCACGCACGAGGTGCTGGCGGTCAAGGTGGGCAAGTCCCGTCCGCACGTGACCAACACCCTGCGGCTGCTGACCCTGCCGTCGGGGATCCAGAAGCGGGTGGCCGCCGGCATCATCACCGCCGGCCACGCCCGGGCTCTGCTCGGCCTGAAGTCGGTCGAGCACCAGGAGGAGATCGCCGCCCGGATCGTCAAGGAGAACCTCTCGGTCCGCGCGGTGGAGGAACTGGCGGGCATGAGCCGCTGGGACTCCGCCGCCTTGGACGCGGCGCTGAGCGAGACGCCGGAGGACTACCTCGACTTCAGCGACAAGCCCAAGGGCAGGCGGGTGCGTTCCGGGAGCCGGATGCCGGTCCTGGAGGAGTACGGCCAGCGGCTCTCGGACCGGCTGGAGACCCGGGTGAAGGTCGACATCATGCAGAAGCGCGGCCGGATCACCATCGAGTACGCCGGGATAGAGGATCTGAAGCGGATCGCGAAGACGATTCTCGGCGAGTGATGTTTCACGGGAAACCGTGACGAGGGCCCGGCGGATGACCGCCGGGCCCTCGATGTTTCACGGGAAACCATGCGCGGGGACGGAGCCGGTGACACGCGCTGGGACACGGCTTACGGCGGCAAGGGCTGGAAGGAGGTCGCCTGGTTCCAGGAGAATCTCCGGCTGCAGGACCTCATCGTGGCGTCGGGCGTCCCCGTGGCGATCGTGGATGTTGGAGGTGGCGCCTCGGCACTCGGGGTGCGACTGCTGGAGGCGGGTTCCGAGATGTGACGGTGCTCGACTTCGCCCGGTCCGCATTGGACGTGGCGCGGGACGAGCTCGGTTTCACGGGAAACATGGTCGCGGCGGACCTGACGGAGCCAGAGGATCGGGCGGCGTATCGGCGAACGCTGGAGGCGGCGATCGAGCCCGTGCAGCCGCTCACGTGGTCGCTGCTGCGTCATGTTTCCCGTGAAACATGACGATGGTTTCCCGTGAAACAGAGGAGGGCCCGGCGACCGACCGCCGGGCCCTCCTCGTTGTTTCACGGGAAACATGGGCTATGACGCGGCGACCGCCTGGACCAGATCGCGGTAGAGCACGCCGAGGTCCAGATCCGCGGCGCCGGCGGCCAGCGGCAGCAGGCTGGTCTCGGTGAGGCCGGGGGCCACGTTCACTTCGAGGAACCAGGGGGTGCCGTCGGCGCCGAGGATCAGGTCGGTGCGGGAGATGCAGGACAGGCCCAGGACGTTGTGGGCCCGGACCGCCAGTTCCTCCACCGCCTGTGCCTCGGCCGAGGTGAGCCGGGCCGGGGCGAAGAACTCGGTCATGCCGGCGGTGTAGCGGGCCGCGTAGTCGTAGACGCCGGAGTCGGCCACGATCTCGACCGCGGGCAAGGCGTGCGGTCCCTGGCCGGTGTCGACGACGGACACCGCGATCTCGCGCCCGGAGACGTGCCGCTCGATGAGGGCGGTCTCGTCGTAGGCGAAGCACGCGACCATGGCGGCCGGGAGTTCCTCGCGGGTGTGGACCGCGGTCGCGCCGAGGGAGGATCCGCCCCGGGCCGGCTTCACGAACAACGGCAGCGGGAGCGCGGCGGTGACGGCGTCCAGCACCGCCTGGGTGCCGAGGTCCCGGAAGGTGGTCTTGGGGATCGCCACCCAGTCCGGGGTGGACAGGCCGGCGGCGCGGACGGCCTCCTTGGCCGACGGCTTGTCGAAGGCGCGGCGGCAGGCGGTCGCCGACGAGCCGACGTACGGCAGACCGAGCAGGGCCAGGATGCCCTGGACCGCGCCGTCCTCGCCGGTGGCGCCGTGCAGGGTCGGGAACACGGCGTCCGGACGATCGGCGAGGAGCGCGGGCAGCAGGGTTGCGTCCACGTCGCGGACCTCCACCTCGACGCCGGCCCCGCGCAGAGCGTCGGCGACGCGGCGTCCGGAGCGGATCGAGACGTCGCGTTCATGGCTGAGGCCGCCGGCCAGGACGACGACGCGGTCCAGGTCGCTCATTGCAGTCACTGTCCTTCTCTGGGTTTCCCGTGAAACATCGCGGTGCGGAGGGGTCCGGCGGGGCGAAGTTTCACGGGAAACACGGCTTGGTTTCCCGTGAAACATCGCCCACGGGGTGGCTACGCCAGATCCGGTCCGGGGGTGTCGATCGCTTCGCGACTCTCGAGCGCGAGCGTGGCGTCCTGGCCGAAGGCGGCCCGCAGCTCCATCTCCTCGCGCAGGACGTCGGCGAAGCGTCGCACGCCCTCGCGGATCCGCTCCGGCGTGGGGTAGCAGTACGACAGTCGGAGCGACGAGGCGCCGAAGCCGTCCGCGTAGAAGCCGGTGCCCGGGACGTAGGCCACGCGGGCGGTGACGGCACGGGGCAGCATGGCCTTGGCGTCCAGGCCCGGCGGGAGCGTCACCCAGACGTAGAAGCCGCCGTCCGGCTTGGTCCACGTGACACCGGCGGGCATCAGGTCGGCCAGCGCCGACAGCGTCGCGTCCCGTCGCTCGCGGTAGAGCTCGCGGAAGGCCTTGATCTGCTCACGCCAGGGCTGGGTGCCCAGGTAGCGGGAGACCATCATCTGCGAGAAGGCCGGGGGGCACAGGTCGGCCGCCTCGGCGGCCAGGGTGAGCTTCTCGCGCACCGCGTGCGGGGCCAGGGCCCAGCCGACGCGGAAGCCGGGGGCGAAGGTCTTGGAGAACGAGCCGAGGTAGATGACGTTCTCGGTGTCCAGGGAGCGCAGCGCCGGGTAGGTCTCGCCGCTGAACCCGAGCAGGCCGTAGGGGTTGTCCTCGAGGATGAGGATCCCGGCCTCCCGGCAAATCTCGACGATCTCCGGGCGCCGCTCGACCGCCATCGTGACACCGGCCGGGTTGTGGAAGTTGGGGATCGTGTAGAGGAACTTGATGCGGCGGCCGGTGGCCTGGACCGAGGCGATCGCGGCCCGCAGGTTGTCCGGCACCAGGCCCTGGTCGTCCATCGCGATGTGCACGACCTGCGCCTGGTACGAGGAGAAGACGCCGAGCGCCCCGACGTAGGACGGGCCCTCGGCGAGGATGACGTCGCCGGGGTCCACGAAGATCCGGGTGACCAGATCCAGCGCCTGCTGCGAGCCGACGGTGGCGATCACGTCGTCCGGGTGGCCCTCGACGCCCTCCATCCGCATGATCTCGCAGATCTGCTCGCGCAGCGTCTCGTCGCCCTGGGCGCCGCCGTACTGCATGGCGACCAGCCCGGACTCGCGGACCAGCTGTTCGGCCACGCCGGCGATGGAGTCCATGGGCAGCGCCGCCAGGTTCGGCATGCCGCCGGCCAGCGAGACCACCTCGGGCCGGGAGGCCACGGCGAACAGGGCTCGGATCTCGGATGCGGTCATCCCGCGGGTCCTGGCTGCGTAACGGTCGACGTACGAGTCGAGCCGGGAACCGGGACGCTGCGGGAGTTCCATATCACTCCTCCTGGGAGTCGGAAGGTGGGTGCGCCTGTCGAGTCCAAGTCAAGCAGGCCTGACCATCATCGCGAGGGCTCGTCCACCTTTTCGGTGCCGTGTGACGGGACTAACATGCCCTCGCGGACGGGTGATGTTTCCCGTGAAACATCCGGAAGGAGACGGCCGATGCGGGGGAGGATCGGCGTCGGCTACGCGCTACGCGCCGCGCTCTGGTTCGCCGGTGGCGTCGTCGCCGGTTTCGTCGGCGGTCTGGTCCGGCCGCACCGGGCCACCTGGGTCGACCGCGACCGCGCGCAGATGCAGCACGGTCTCGGTGGCGCCGGAGCCCAGCCGCCGCGCCCACGACGAACTGATGGTCTCCAGTTCCGTGTGCGGCACCAGGCGGACGTCGACGATCTGCCAGCCGAACGCGGCCAGGCGATCGGCCAGGCCGGTTGACTTCACACTGTCCGGGGTCAGCTCCGGCAGGTCGCGGATCTCCAGCGGCACCGGGTCGCGCCAGATGCTGGTGCCGATCGACACCTCCAGCGGGGCGCCGTCCTTGGCGACCGCGCGCAGCCCGGCCAGCACGTCGTCCTCGCCGAGCACCACACCGCGCAGCAGCTTGCCCCACGGCATGAGCACCGTGACCTCGTCGGCCACCCCGTGCAGCGCCGTCGGCGCCGCCTCGATCGCGGCGTTCACCAGGACCAGGTTCGGCGCCCCGCCCTTGGCGGGCTTGCGGGCGGCCCGCACCGCGGTCTCGGTCATGCGCTGCCACGCCGGATCCACGCCGATCACCAGCCAGCCGGGATGCGCGACGGCCTGCCGGTAGGCGGTGCGCGCGTCCCCGGTGCCGACGTCGACGAGGACGTGCTCGGCCGCGGCGAGCGCGGCGGCGAGTTCGGCCGGCGCGAGATCCGTGAGCTTCTTGCCGGCGAGGACCTTGAGGCGGGAGGCGGTGTTCATGGCTGGTTCCGGTCTTGCTCGGTGAGCAGGGCGTAGAGCTTCTTGCGGGTGAGGCCGAACGGCGCGAGGGCGTCGGTCAGGGTTCGGGGGGCGATGCCGGCCCCGGTGAGGGCCCGGGCGGCGGCGGTCAGAGCGATCAGGTCGTCGTCCCCCGCCCTCGGCCCGGCCACCACGAGCGCGCCGACCGCCGCGACGGCGGCGTCGGGCGTCGTGCGGTTCACGGCGGTACCGAGGTCGAGCTCTGACGTGTCCTCGACCCAGACGTCCCGTCCGGCCAGAAGCGAGGCGGGCACGGCGTCGGGCATCACGAAGACAGTGGGCGTCGCAGGGAGCGTAGAGAGCCGCTGCGGGGCTCCGAGGTACGTGCAGGGGTGAGGAGGCAGACCCGCCGCCAAGAGGGCTTCCAGGGGCTTGTACGGCCCGGCGAGGCAGACTCGCGCCCCGAGGGCTGTCGCTCGTTCGAGTGCGGTGACGGTGGCGGCGGCCTCCTTCGGCGGCGCCTCCCCCGCGATGGTGAGGTCCGCGCTGCCCTGGGCCGTGAGCTCCTTCATCGCCGGCAGGTGTGTGCGCTCCCCGAAAGCGACCCACAGCAGCGGACGCCCGGGGCCGAGTTCCTCGACGGTGAGCCGGACCTCGCGCCCGGGATCGGTCAGCGCCTCCGCGAAATCGGCGGGCAGGTCGTCGGCGGTCAGCGTGGACTCCACGGCCAGCGTGTCCGGGTCCAGGCTCCGGCTGCGCCGGATCACGACGCGGTCGGTGATGGCCCGCCGCGGGTTGAGGGTGGCCTCGCCGCTGACCGCGGGCAGTCCCGCGGTGGCCAGGGTGAGCCGCACCCGGCCGCGCAGCCCGGCCAGGTCCGGGTCCAGCACGGTGCCGACCGCGAGCACACAGGTGGCCCGGGGCGTGACGGCCGGCTCGGCGGTCAGCTCGAAGGTCTTCGCATGGGTCGCCCGGATCGCGGGGTGGCCGCGGCCGACGAGGACGACGTGGTGGGGGCGGGGCACGGTTCCAGGGTAGGGGCGGATCGGGGGCCGGGCCGCCTACTGCGCCCGTAGCTCCGCCAGCCGCAGCACCCCGGTCGGCGCGTCCGCCTCCGGCGGGAGGTACAGCCGCTGCACCGCGACCACTATGGCGTCGGCGCAGGACTCGCGGAACCGGCGGGAGGCGAGCAGGGCCGCGTCGTGCGGGCTGGTGAGGTAGCCGAGCTCGATGCGGACCGCCGGCATCTGGGTGTAGCGGAGCAGGTCCCAGGTCATGCCGTGGGTGCCGAGGTTGGCCAGGCCGGTGCGGGCGGTGATCTCGCGCTGGACCAGGCCGGCGAACCGCTCGCCGGTGGGGGAGCTGTGGCCGAAGCGGTCGTTGCCGTAGTAGAACGCGGCGACGCCGGACGCGGCCGGGTTGGCGTGGGCGTCGCAGTGCAGCGAGATGAGCAGGTCGGCGCCGACCTCGTTGGCCTTCTCGGCCCGGCGGACCTGGTCCGGGCTGCCCCCGGCGCCGCGGGTGAGGTGGGTGGTGACGCTCAGCTTCTCCAGCCGGGTGCGGACCCGGTCGGCGATGTCGAAGACGATCTCGGACTCGGCCAGGCCGGAGGCGGTGACGCCGGAGTCCGGGCCGCCGTGGCCGGGGTCGAGCACCAGGGTCTTGCCGGGGAGCGCGGGGCCGGCGGACTGGATGGCCTCCGATTCCCGCATCGCGTGCAGCAGCCCGCCGCCGGCCATCCGCCGGCCCAGGCGGTTCAGGGCCTGGACCGTCAGCAGGTCGGTGACCCCGTCCGGGGTGAGGCCGACGTTGCGCTGGAACTCGCGTACCGCGGCCGCGGTGGCCCGGTCGTAGGCGCCGTTCACCCGGCCGCAGTCGAAGCCCAGGGTGAGCAGGGCCCGCTGGAGCTCGGCCACGTCGTCGCCGAACGGCGGGTCGTCGGCGGGCACCAGGTCCCGGTCGCCCAGCCGCCAGGAGGCTTCCTCCAGCAGGCGCAGGGTGCCCGGGGTGACCAGTCCGTCGACCGTGGTGCGGCGGGTCTGCTGGAAGTGCCGGACCGCGGTCTCCACCGCCTCGTCGAAGACCGCCTCGCCCTGCACCGGGATCGCCCCGGCGTCGATCAGGCCGAGACGGGCCAGGCGTTCGCGGATGGCGGCCACCGCGGGCCCGGAGTCGCCGCGGCGGTAGGTCGGTTCAGTGGTCACGGTCCTCTACCCTACGCACTCTGTCACGCCCGGCTCGGGCAAAGCGAGAAGGGGCGGCCGGCGTGGCCGCCCCTTCCTCCCGCGGATCGCGGATCAGCCGACGTAGTCGGCCAGGTCCTTCAGCAGCAGGGCCTTCGGCTTCGCGCCGACGATGGTCTTCACGACCTCGCCGCCGGCGTAGACGTTGAGCGTCGGGATCGAGCGCACCCCGTACTTCGCCTGGGTCAGCGGGTTCTCGTCGGTGTTCAGCTTGACGATGTCGATCTTGTCGCCGTGCTCGGCGTAGATGGCCTCCAGCACCGGGGCGACCTGGCGGCACGGGCCGCACCACGGCGCCCAGAAGTCGACCAGCACCGGCTTGGTGTTGTGGAGGACCTCGGCCTCGAAGGTGGCGTCGGTCACGGCGCGGATGTCGCCCATGGCAGTACTCCTCTTGCTTGTGGGTCCCGGGTGGGGAATGTCGGCGGGGTGTTTCACGGGAAACACGGCCCTGGTTTCACGTGAAACGTCAGATGGTGACGCTCTGGTGGTGCGCCAGCTGCGACAGGTGCCGCTCGGCGTCGAGCGCGGCCGAGCAGCCGGTGCCGGCCGCGGTGATGGCCTGGCGGTAGGTGTGGTCCACGACGTCGCCGCACGCGTACACGGCCGGCACGCTGGTACGGGTGGTCGGGGCGTCCACCTTGATGTACCCCTCGTCGTCGAGGTCGAGGACGCCGGCGAACAGCTCGGTGCGCGGCAGGTGGCCGATCGCCACGAACAGCGCCCCGGCCGGCTTCAGCGTCTCCTCGCCGGTCTTCACGTTGCGCAGCTTCACGGCGGTCACCTGGGTCTCGCCCTCGATGCCGACCACCTCGGAGTCCCAGACGAAGGAGATCTTCGGGTTGGCGAAGGCCCGCTCCTGCATCACCTTCGACGCCCGCAGCTCGTCCCGGCGGTGCACCACGGTCACCGTCTTGCCGAACCGGGTGAGGAACAGCGCCTCCTCCATGGCGGTGTCGCCGCCGCCGACCACGACGATGTCCGTGTCCTTGAAGAAGAACCCGTCACACGTCGCGCACCAGGACACGCCCTTGCCGGACAGCCGCTTCTCGTCCGGCAGGCCCAGCTCCTTGTACGCCGAGCCGGTGGCGACGATCACGGTGTGCGCCCGGTGCACGGTGCCCGCCGAGTCGGTGACCTGCTTTATGTCGCCGGTCAGGTCGACCGCGGTGACGTCGTCGAAGACCAGCTCGGCGCCGAAGCGCTCGGCCTGCTTCTGCATGTTGTCCATCAGGTCCGGGCCCATGATCCCCTCGGGGAACCCCGGGAAGTTCTCCACCTCGGTGGTGTTCATCAGGGCGCCGCCGGCGGTCACGGAACCGGCGAACACCAGAGGGTTCAGGCCCGCCCGCGCGGTGTAGACCGCGGCCGTGTAACCGGCCGGTCCCGAACCGATGATGATGACGTTGCGGATCTCGCTCACGTGAGCCTGGCCTCTCGAATCCTGGGGCAGCTGGAGGGTGCCGGTTGGCTCAACCGATCCTAGGCAAGATGCATTCCCGGCAGCGCCACGCGCCGCCTTTTCCTTCGGGGGTGTTACCGGCGGGGTACCTCGGTGGTGTACAGCACCTCGCCCGGGCCCGGTGCGGCACACCCGGTGGTGGCGACGACGTAGACCGAGGCCGTGGTGGCGTCACCAGGCTTGGGATAGACGAGGAGTTCCGCGGGCTGCCCCTGGTACGTGATGGACGCCATGCCCAGCGGTGAGGTGTCGGCGAAGCCGGCGGGCGGGCACGCGAAACGTGAGGCCAGGGCTTTGGTGTCCCCGGTGCTGCCGGCGGCCTGGGGCTGGCTCTGGCCGGCCTTCTTGAGCAGTTGCGCAGCCTGCTGTTCCACCGTCAGCGTCGCGGAACCCTGCGGCGATCCGCTCTCCGCATCCGACGGCGGCGCGACGGCGTTCGGCGCCTGGGCGCCGGCGGCGGGGCTGCTCGCCGCGTGCGGGGAGGTCGACCTGCCGGAGTCCGCGGCGCCCCCCGCGACGCTGACGCTCGAGGACTTGGCGCCACCGGAGTTCAGGGCTGTGACGCCGGCGAAGACGCCGCCGATCACCAGCGTCGCGCCGGCCAGACCGCCGAACCAGAGCCGGAACCGCCGGGACCGTCGCGGTGCGGCGGAGTGCTGCGGCGCGGCCGCGGGGACGGCCAACGGCGGTTCCCGATGCAGGGCGGCTTCTATCCGGATCGCCACGTCCGCCGGGATCGGCTCGGGGGCGGTGAACGCCGCCAGTTCCCCGCCGAACCCGGAGTCCAGCGTGATCAGGGCGAAGTCGTCGGCGCACGCCCGGCAGCCGGCCAGGTGGCGCCGCGCGGCCTCGGCGGCGCCGGGCTCCAGCAGACCCTCGTACAGGTCCGCCATCCGGTCCGGTTCCAGGTGGGTGTCCGGTCCGGAAGCCGCGGGGTCGATCGTCATCCGGCGGTCCCTCCTTCCCGGTGATCATTGCGCGTCGAGATTTTGACGCGGGAACCGTCGCTTCGGTTCCCGGCGGATCCGGGCGTGTCGCCGTCCCGCAGATGACGCAGCAGGGGCAGCAGTTTGGCCCGAGCCCGCGCGCACCGGCTCTTCACCGTGCCGGAGGCGACGCCCAGCACCCGCGCGGTCTCCTCGACCGAGTAGCCCTCGACGTCCACCAGCACCAGCGCCACCCGCTGCTCCTCGGGGAGCGTGGCCAGCGCCGAGGCCAGCGCCAGGCGCAGGTCGGTGGTGGCGATGTCGTCGGTCGCGGCCGGCCGCGCGCTCTCGGTCTCCACCTCGGGCAGCGGCACCGTGGGCCGGCTGTTGCGCCGCCGGATCCGGTCCAGGCAGGCGTTCACCACCACCCGGTGCAGCCAGGTCGTGACCGCGGAGTCGCCGCGGAACGAGCCGGCCGCCCGATAGGCCGAGAGCATCGCGTCCTGCAGCGCGTCGGCGGCCTCCTCGGGGTCGCCGAGGGTGCGCAGCGCGACCGACCAGAGCCGGTCGCGGTGCCGCCGGAACAGCTCCCCGAAGGCCTCGCCGTCGCCGGCGGCGTGCCGGGCCAGCAGGTCCCGGTCGTCCAGGACGCCGAGGTCGACGCGTGGTGCGGCCATGGCGGGGTCAGGAGCCGCCGTTGAACTTCACCTCGGCGATGCCGTCACCGAAGCAGGTTCCCTTGCCGCCGCAATGGGTGTCGCCCCACTGCGGGACCTGGGTGAACCACACCAGGACGAAGCGGGTCTTCATCGGCGAGGACGGGGTGAGGGTGAACGTCGCCGGGGCGGCGTCCTGGGAGCCGGTCTGGGTGAAGCCGTCCGGGGTGGAGTCGCCCTTGCTGCCGTCCTTCACCGCCGGGAAGTCGGTGACCGATTCCGCGGCGGCGAACATCTGGACGGTGGCGCCCGGTGCGGTCAGCGTGACGTCGACCGACTTCACGGTCTGGACCGAGCCCAGGTCGAAGATCACGCCGGAGCCGTGTCGGAATATCTTCGCGTCCTGGTAGGACGCGGAGTTCCAGGCGGTGCTCGGGTTGCCGTCGTAGGCGTTGCCGACCGTCGCGTCCGCGTTGTCTCCCGGCTTGCTCGTGTAGGCCATGGCCTTGGAGACCGGCAGACCGGCGCCGGGCGCGGCGGAGGCGCTGGCGCTCTCGGAAGTCGAGACGTGCGTCGACGAGCCGGTGGCGCCCCCGGCGTTCGGGCCGCCCTTGCCCTTGCTGCCGCTGAACATCGAGTAGGCCAGCAGCGAGATCGCCGCCACCACGGCCACCACCCCGATGATGATCATCATGGAGCTGCTCCGGCCGCCGGAGCCGCCGGAGGAGCGCGAGCCGCGGGGCGGGCGGTCGTCGTCGTAGGCCGGCCGGCGGGTGCCGCCGTGCGCGCCGTGGCCGCCCTGGCCGCCGTGCGCGACCGGGCGCTGGGGCGCGGTCTGGTAGCTCGGCGCCGCCGGGGGCATCGTGGGCAGGGCGGCGGTCTGGGCCTGCCGGAGGGCGGGGGCGGCCGGCATGACCGTGGTCTGCTGGTGGCGCAGCGGGGCGGTCTGCGGGGTCGAGGGCAGCGGCGCCTCGTAGCGCGGGCGCGGCAGCTGGGCCAGGGCGTCGGCGACCTCGGTCGGGGTCTGGAACGCCGGGCCGGCGGTCTCGTCGCCGAGGATCCGCAGCACCACCTCGTCGAGCTGCGGGGTGACCTCCGGGCGCAGTTCGCTCGGGGGCAGCGGCTGGGGCTGCGGACGCTTGCCGGTGAGCAGCGCGTAGGCCAGCTCGCCGATGGCGGTCAGGTCGGTGCCCAGCGGGTCCCGGGAGACCGTGCCGGTCAGCGCCGCGGCCAGGCACAGGTCGAGGATCTTCACCTCGCCGGTGTCGGTGCGCAGCACGGTCTTCGGGGACAGCCGCAGGTGCGCCAGGCCCTGGTCGTGCGCCTCGGTCATGGCCCGGGCCAGCTCGGTGGTGATCCGCACCGCCTCGTGGATCGGCACCGGTCCGCCGGACAGCACCTCGCCGAGGGTGTGGCCGTCGTGCAGCCACTCGGTGATGACGTAGTAGAGCCCGTCGTCCGGGACTGCGTCGAGGACCTGCACGAAGTGGTTGTCGGCCATCGCCGCCGCGGCCCGCGCGGCGGCCATGAAGGCCTCGGCGCGGGGCTGGTCCGAGCGCAGCAGGTGGATCCGGCTGGGGCGGTTCAGCTTCTCGTCGGCGGCGAGCCAGGTGACGGCCGGGCCGGTGGTGTGCAGGACGCGCTCCAGGCGGTACCGGCCGTCGAGCCGGTCGCCCACGGAAACGCCGAGCGACCGGATCAGCGCCTCGGCGTCCGCGCCGACGCCGCCGTCCGGATCGGTGGTCTGGTCCGCGGCTGCCACATGACTCCCTGGTCCGTGCATGCTCTGTGGCATGGTCTGGTCATCCCCGCCTCATGCTATTAGGTTTCGTGCCGTCCCCGTGGTGCGTTGCCCGACCCTCATCTGTGCAGACGGTCCAGACTCCCGGTCGGTTGCCCGGGCGTCGGTCTCGAATCGGCCAACACTTCCCAACGATTCAGGCGGCTAGCGCCCCAACTTGGCGCGTACCGAACCGAGGAGCTGCTCGACCTCCTCCACGCGCATCAGGCGGGAGCACACCAGGAACAGGGTTCCGAGTATGGTCCCTCCGGCCAGGAGCGCGGCGGTCGAGCCCAGCCAACTCTGACCGACCATACGGTTCACGTACAAAGCGACGATGAAGGCCGCTCCGGCCGCCACCGCCGAGGCCGCGATCAGGCGCACGTAGGTCTGGGTGATGCGCTTGCCGTCCAGGCCGTGCAGCCGGCGCTTCAGCTTCTGCGCGGTGATCGCCAGGCCGATGCAGTAGGACACGCCGTACACGAAGCACATCGCGACCACCGCCCAGCGCTCCTTGTCCGAGCCGCGCAGGCTGTAGAACACCGCCGAGCTCAGCGCCACGTTCGCCGCCGAGATCCAGATGTTGATCGTGAACGGGCTCTTGGTGTCCTCGAACGCGTAGAAGCCGCGCAGCATCAGGAACTGCGCCGAGAACGGGATCAGGCCCAGTCCGAAGGCGGACAGCATGTAGCCGATGATGTGCGCGTTGTCGATGTTCATCCCGCCGTGCTTGAACAGCACCACGGCGATCTGCGGGCCCAGGACCAGGAACGCGAACGCCGCCGGGACGATCGCGACGCCGGTGACCCGCAGGCCGTAGGAGATGTCGTCGCGCACCGAGGCCAGGTCGTTGTCCACCGCGGCCCGGCTCATCCGGGGCAGCAGCGCGGTGATCACCGAGACCGTGATCAGCGCCTGCGGCAGGCCCCAGATCATGTAGGCGTTGTTGTACGCCGCCACGCCCCAGTGCTCGTACCCGGCGTTGCCGACGTCCGAGGCGTAGCGCATCACGACGGCCAGGCCGACCTGGTTCACCAGCACGAACAGCAGCGTCCACTTGGCCAGCGTGATGGCGTGGCCCAGGCCCGCGCCGCGCCAGTCGAAGCGCAGCGTCAGCCGGATCCCGGCGGCCTTCAGGTACGGCAGCAGGGTCAGCGCCTGCACCGCGATGCCCAGGGTCACGCCCAGGCCCAGCAGCCGGACGTCGGACGCCGGGATGGTGGAGGCCGTCAGGTCCTTGTCGTGGTTGAGGTACCAGTAGGCGCTGGTGGAGGCGATGACGACCACGTTGGTCAGCACCGGGGTCCACATCATCGGCCCGAACTTGCCCTTGGCGTTCAGGATCTGGCCCAGCACCACGAACAGGCCCAGGAAGAAGATCTGCGGCATGAACATCCGGCCCAGGTCGATGGCCAGCTGCCGGTTCACGCCCTTGAAGTTGGAGAACAGGTCCACCAGCTGCGGGGTGAACAGCTCGGTGAGCACGGTCAGGGTCAGCACCCCGGTCAGGATCAGGGTGAGCAGCCGGCTGGCGTAGGCCGTGCCGCCGTCCCGGTCCCGGTGCATCGAGCGCACCAGCTGCGGCACGAACACCGCGTTCAGCGCGCCGCCGATGATCAGGATGTAGAGCATGTTCGGCAGGTTCAGGCCGATGGTGTAGGCGTTGCCGATGCCGGCCGTGCCGATCGCGGCGACCAGCAGGAACTGCCGCACCAGGCCGGTGGTGCGGGAGGCCAGCGTGCCCAGCGCCATCAGCCGCGAGGCGCGGCCCACGCTGGGTTCGGCCGGCGCCTGCGCCGGACGCGGCTCGGTGACCGTGCGGTCCCGGGTGCCCAGCTCCCCCGCGACGCCGTCGCGGGTGCCGGGCCCGGAGCCGGCCGGGCCGCCGGGGCGGCGGGTGGCCGGACCCTGCACGCGGCCGCGGCGTGGTGGTATGAGCGCTTCGAGGTTGCTCGGGTTCGCGCGCCGCGGGGCGACGGTGAGCGAGGGGATCGGCGAGAGGTCCCAGCGCGTGGCGCTGACCGCGTCCTCGTACTCGTCGCGCCAGTCACGCTCGTGCGGCGCCTCGGCGGCCTCGGGCGCGTACGGCTCCTGGGGCGGCGCCTGCCAGGACGGCGATTCGCCGCCCCGCTGGTCGCCGTTGCGGCCCGGGACCTCGTCGCGGAACAGCGCGCGGTGGTCGTCGACCGGACGGCGTCCGTGACTCGGGGGCTGCTGGCCGCCGGGCTGGGCGCGCCGGGGGTCGTGGAACTGCTCCGGGGGAGCCTGGTGCGGATCGGGGCTCCGGCCGGGCGACGGGGCGCCGGGGCCGCCGGGCGCTCCGGCGAACTGGCCGTGGCGCGGATCAGGATGCTGTCCGTGGGACGGGGGGGCGCCGGCGCCGGGACGCTGCTCACCGTAGGGCGGCTGGCCCGGCTGGTGGCTCGGCGGCTGGCCAGGCTGCTGGCCGGACTGCGGCCGGGCACCGTGCCGGGGGTCGACGAACTGCTCGCGGCGGCGCGGATCCTGCTGCCCGGCGTACTGTTCCCGGACGCCGGGGTTCCCGGCGCCCTGCTGCCCGCCGCGCGGATCGAAGGAGGGCATGCCCTGCTGCGGCTGCTGAAAACTCTGAGGATGTTGCTGCGCGGGATGGCCCTGGCCGGCGCGCGGGTCGCCGCCCAGCGGGCGGCCGGTCTGCGGATCGAAACGGGGCTCGGGGGCCGGGGTCCACGGTTGCTGCGGCTGCTGGTGCGGCGGCTGCGGCGGCGGGTTGTGACGAGGATCACCGCCGTCGGGGCGCGCGGGGCCGCCCTGCGGAGCCCGGCGGGGGCGCGGTTCCGCGTCCTCGAGCGGCTGTTCCGGACGCCACAGATCGCCGCCGTCGCTCGTCATATCTCCAGCGCTCCCCGCGTCCGTGGGTCCGTCGTCCGATCAGTGTCGGTGTTTCAACTTGCCATTGTGTCCTGTGCGGAGGCGTGTTGGGCGCGCTTGGCGCGGTAAACGCGCAATCCGATCAACGCGACCAGCAGCACCCCCGACCCGATCATCAGACCGAGGGCGATGATGCCGATGCGGCTGACCTTCACCGGGATGATCACCTGACCCACGGGACCGAGGTGGCCCTTCTCCGGCTTGAGCTCCGTGAACAGACCACTTGGATAGTACGTGCAGCCCGAACTGAAGTCCGAACACGTGTAGAGGGTGGCGACCAGCTCGATCTTCTGACCGTTGCCCTCACCCTCGACATGGATGCGGACGGTCGCGGACTGGCCACGGGCCACGGTCTGCAGACCCTGGTTCTCGGCGACCTTGAGCTGCATGCTCTGTTTGGAGTGCGCCTGCAGGTAGATGTGGATCGCCGAGTTCGTGTTGTTGACGATGGTGACGGGCACCGACCCGGACTTCCCGGACAGGGTCAGCGTCTGTTGCTGCCCGCCGATCGCCACCAGGCCGTGTTCCTTGACGACGGTGTTGTAGACGGTCGAGGAGAAGCCTGTGTCGCCGTCGTGGTCGCGCCACCAGGTGGCCACCGGTCGGTAGGGGACCGCGCTGTCACTGTCGTGGCTGCCGTCCATGACCGAGTGCAGCGCCCGGTACAGCTTCGCGCTGTCCGAGGTGGAGGTCACCACCGGCGCCGGCAGGTTCGGCGTGTCGGTCTTGGCGGCCAGCAGGGGCGCGGGGGCCGGGGCCGGCTTGCCCTCCAGCGCCTTGTCGAGGCTGTCCAGGCCCACCCACTGGTCGTTCGCACCCAGCTTCTCCGTCGCGGAGATGGCCGAGGCCAGCGGCGCCGTCGGCGTGAAGTCCCGCGGCGGCGCCACCACCAGCACCCGGTCCGTGTAGTCCGCGGCCAGCAGGGCGGTCTGTGCCAGCCACTGCTGTCCGGCCAGCACGCCGGGCTTGTTCAGCGAGGGCTGCCCGGGCGTCGTCGCCTCGTCGTTGAAGACGCCTGACAGATACGTGTCGTAGGCGACGGTGTCGGGGCTCTGCGGCAGGGAGACGTGCGCCGACTTCCAGGACGACACCACATTCGAGGCCAGCAGCGTCACCTGGCCGGGCACGTTCGCGGCCTGCACGGCCTTCAGCGTCGTGGCGTCCGCCTGGCCGCCGGCGGGCCACAGGAGGGTCTGCGGGCGGTGGCAGGCCCCGGTGGTGGCGGGCGCGTGCAGCTTCAGGGCGTCGCCGAGCAGGTCCCGGCCGGGCTTGGTGCGGGACAGCGTGGTCAGGTCGGGGTCGGCGTAGGGCAGGTTCCAGCAGTTCTGGGCCTGCAGCGAGAACAGGTCGTGCGCGGCGTCGTACCAGTCCTTGGCCTCGCCGGCGTCGGCCCCCGGGGTCTTCGCGCCCCCGTCGGCGGCGACGAAGTAGCCGCCGGCCAGCTGGTTCGCGGTGTACAGCACGTCGGGGTCGAGCACCCAGTTGACCGTGAACTGCTGGCCGAGCTGCAGGATCTGGTCCAGCCGCCCGCCGGGCCGGAACTGCTGCGCGGCCTGCGGGTCGGAGACGATCGGCGCGGCCGCGTTGTCCGGCGTCTTCTGCCCGGTCAGTCCGGGCTGACCGACCACCGGCCAGAGCAGGGCGACCCGGGCCTTCTTGGTGCCGCTCTCCGAAAGCGGCTTCCACACCACGTAGGTGCGCTGGCCGCCGAGGAAGTCGCCGTCGGTGTCCCGGACGTCGACGTCGATCGCGTAGACGCCGGGCCGGGGGTTCTTGGTGCCGAACAGCTCGGCCTCGCTCGGGGTGAGCTTCCAGTCGACGGTGGCACCGGGCGCGACCTCTTGGGACTTCGGTGCGGTCTTGCCCTGGACCAGGTAGCCGTTACCGGTGGCCGAGCCCATCTCCGAGCGCGCCTCGACGAGCGAGCGCCGCAGCTCGACCACCACTTTCACGCTCGTGGACTTGGTGTTCTGCAGCCGCCCCGAGAAGGTCATCTGCTTCGCCGTGTCGGTGAAGTCCGGAATCTGGGGCAGGACCGAGTCGATGCCCACCAGCACCGACGGCTTGGCCGGCGCGTCGTCGGCGCGCGCGCTGTCCAGCAGCAGGCCTCCGGCACCCAGGAACAGCACGAGGGCTAGGAGCGCGCGGCAGGCTCGGCTGGTCACCCGACGAATGGTAGTCGGGCCCGGCGCGGCGCCCCGACACGTAAACTTCGACACCATGCACACCGACCAGCAGCGACGCCCGGAACCGCATCTTGACCAGGCACAGCGGGCCGCGGTAACAGAACTGCTACGAGTCGTGCCCGTGGTCGGCGAGCTGGCCGGGCGCTTCGCGGCGGCCGGGCACACCTTGGCGCTGGTGGGCGGTCCGGTGCGGGACGCGCTGCTGGGCCGGCTCAGCGACGACTTGGACTTCACCACCGACGCGCGCCCCGAGCAGGTGCTGAAGCTGGTGCAGGGCTGGGCCGAGGCGGTGTGGGACGTCGGCATCGCCTTCGGGACGGTCGGCGCCCAGAAGGACGGCGCGAAGCTGGAGATCACCACCTTCCGGTCCGAGGCCTACGACCGCGACTCGCGCAAGCCCGAGGTGGCCTACGGCGACTCGATCGAGGACGACCTGTTCCGCCGCGACTTCACGGTGAACGCCATGGCGGTGCGGCTGAGCGCCGACCTCGCCGACTTCGAGTTCGTCGACCCGTACGGCGGTCTGCGAGACCTCGACGAAGGGGTGTTGCGCACTCCGGGCACCCCGGAGATGTCGTTCTCCGACGACCCGCTGCGCATGATGCGGGCCGCGCGTTTCGCCGCGCAGCTGGGCCTGGACGTCGCCCCGGAGGTGCGGCGGGCGATGACGGAGATGGCCGAGCGGCTGTCCATCGTCAGCGCCGAGCGGGTGCAGGTCGAGCTGTCGAAGCTGGTGACGGCGCCCCGGCCGCGGTTGGGCCTGACGCTCATGGTCGACACCGGCCTGGCCGACCATGTGCTGCCCGAACTCCCCAAGCTGCGCCTGGAGATCGACGAGCACCACCGCCACAAGGACGTCTACGAGCACACGCTGATCGTGCTGGAGCAGGCGATCGCCCTGGAGACCGACGGCCCGGACCTGATCCTGCGGCTGGCGGCGCTGCTGCACGACATCGGCAAGCCCAAGACCCGCCGCTTCGAACCCGGCGGCGGCGTGTCCTTCCACCACCACGAGGTCGTGGGCGCGCACATGACGGCGGCGCGGCTGCGCAAGCTGAAGTACAGCAAGGAGATCATCGAGGACACCGCGCGGCTGGTGGAGCTGCACCTGCGGTTCCACGGCTACGGCGAGGCGGAGTGGACCGACAGCGCGGTGCGCCGCTACGTCCGCGACGCCGGGCCCCTGCTGGAGCGCCTGCACAAGCTGACCCGCTCGGACTGCACGACCCGCAACCGGCGCCGCGCCCTGATGCTCGAGCACGCCTACGACGACCTGGAGCGCCGCATCGCCGAGCTGCGCGAGCAGGAGGAGCTCGACGCGATCCGCCCGGACCTGGACGGCAACGAGATCATGGCCACCCTCGGCATCAAGCCGGGGCCGGAGGTCGGCGCCGCGTACAAGTTCCTGCTGGAGCTGCGCATGGAGCGCGGCCCGCTGGATCACGATACGGCGGTGGCCGAGCTCCGGTCCTGGTGGGCGGGGCGCGAAGCCGCGCAGAACCAGGCGTAGGCGAAGCCGCCGCCGAGGTACACGGCGACGGTTCCGAACAGCAGCGTGACGGACTTCCCCGAAGCGGGCAGTGTCGCGGCGGCCACTGTCGCCGCCGCGACGAAGGCCCCGTTGAAGAGCATGTCGTAGAGCGAGAAGACTCGTCCTCTATAACCGTCCTCCACATAGCGCTGCACGGTGGTGTCGGTGCAGATCTTCTGCCCCTGGGCGAAGAACCCGGCGATCAGCGCGCCGGCCAGCAGGGGGAGGACCCGGAACCAGGCGGCCGAGGCTGCGAGCGCGGCCCCCGAACCGACCATGCAGACCGTGATCCAGGTCGGCAGACCGACGCGGCGCAGGATGACGGGGGTGGCGACCGCGGACAGGAAGAAGCCCGCGCCGGAGACCGCGACCGCGAGTCCGAAGCCGCGCAGTCCGGCGTTGGTGTCGTGGGAGTCGTTGAAGGTGTTGCGGAACAACAGGAGGACCATGATGGTCGTCAGGCCGTAGCAGAACCGGTTGGCGGTGATCGCCATCAGGGCGGCGGCCGCGGGCTTGCGTTCCCTGAGATGCTCCAGGCCCTCCCAGAGGCCGCGGGCCACGATTTTCACCTCGCTCCAGGTGGAGGTCTCGGGACGTTCGTCGGGGCCGAGGGAATCCCGCGGCATGGTGCGGGCTACGAGGGAAGCCGTCGTATAGAGGAGGGCGGCGACGGCGAGGATGAGCGCGTTCGCACCGTCCCCGGCGCCGACGAGGGCGCGGACCAGGACGCCGACCGAACCGCCGAGGGTCGCGGCGAGTGTTCCGGCGGTGGGGGACACGGCGTTGGCGACGACGAGCCGGTCGTTGTCCACAGCCTGTGGAAGAGCTGCCGACAGTCCGGCGAGGATGAAGCGGTTGCAGCTGAGGACCGCCAACGCGGAGGCGTAGAACAGCAGTCCGCCGTCGTCGGCGAGGACCTGGGTCGCCACGACCAGCACGACGGCGGCGCGCAGCAGGTTCGCGTACAGCAGCACCTGGCGGCGGCGCCAGCGGTCGAGGAACACACCGGCGAAGGGGCCGATGACGGTGAACGGGATCAGCAGCAGGGCGAAGGCCTCGGCCACGTCGGCGGCCGTCGCCTCCTTCTCCGGCGAGAACACGACGAAGGCCGCGAGGGCCACCTGGAACACGCCGTCGCCGAACTGGCCGACCAGGCGCGTCCCGAACAGCCGCCGGAAGAGCCCGGACCGCAGCAACTCCCGGAGATCGCTCATCTTCGCAGCGTAGTGCCAGGACGGCCGGGCCGGCCCGCAGCGACCGGCGCGTCAGGCGCGGTCGGCGGGACTATTTGGCACTGCCGAGGCACAGGGTCTTGGTGCGGTTCTTGTCGACCACGGACATGATCACGTTGGGATAGGCGTCACAGCCGTTGCTGTCGCCGTCGCCCAGGACCGCGGCCACCTTGAACGCCGCGTCGCCGGAGTCGCAGCCGACCTTCTTGAAGCTGCCCTTCGCCGGGGCCGTGATGCAGTCGCCGGCCTTGGCCGTCGAGGGGCCGGGGCGGTTGGCGAACCAGAGCGCGCCGCCGAGCAGCGCGACGACGACGATGGCCACGGTGATCGAGGCCGAACGGCCCCTCACTCGTCGAGGTCCAGCACGCGCGCGTGCAGAACCGTGCGCTGCTGGAGTGCGGCACGCACCGCCCGGTGCAGGCCGTCCTCCAGGTAGTAGCCGCCCTGCCAGTGCACGACGTGGGCGAACAGGTCGCCGTAGAAGGTGGAGTCCTGGGACAGCAGCGCGTCCAGGTCCAGGTGGCGCTTGGTGGTGATGAGCTGGTCCAGGCGGATCTGGCGCGGGGCGACCTCGGCCCACTCCTTGAAGGAGCGTCCGTGGTCGGGGTATGGCCGCCCTTCGCCGATGCGCTTGAAGATCACGGCACCAGGGTAACCGGCGCGCCCGGGGAAGACGGTCGCTGGTCGGCAAAGAGGACACAAAATCGTGACCGTATGGGGCCGGACCGTGATCTGGACGCCGCCGGGCCCGCCCGGAAAGATCTTGGGCGTCGCTACGAACCCGGCCGGCGAACGTATGAGTCGACAGGGATGTGAGATTCTCCCGCCCGTCACCCACCACCCGTTATGGAGACGCTACGCGTCAGAGAGCTAATACCGGGAGCCGTGCGGCGGACCATCCCGACCCCCGGGAGGAGTTCCGCGAGTTCGCGGTGGCGAGCCAGGGCCACCTGCGGCGCTCGGCCTACCTGCTCTGCGGTGACTGGCACTTCGCAGAGGACCTCGTCCAGATGGCATTCGACCGGATCTACCGGCACTGGCACCGCGTCCGTTCGGCGGACAACCCCGGCGCCTACAGCCGACAGGTGGTCTACCGCTGCTACCTGGACTCCAGGAAGAAGCACCTCGACGTGCTGCCCCTGGAACACCTCCCCGAACCGGCGTCGCCGGCGGATCCGACCGACACGCGCCTCGCGGTCCTGGCCGCGCTCGGCCTCCTTCCCCCGCGTACCCGTGCCGTCGTGGTGCTGCGGTACTGGGAGGACCTGAGCGTGGAACAGACCGCGGGGATCCTCGGCATCTCCGAGGGCACCGTGAAGAGCATGTCCAGCCGCGGGCTGGCGCTCTTGCGGGAGCGGCTGGCCGACTTCGCCGAGCTGCCCGGCCGACCGTGAACAGAAGTGAGGAAGCGACTGGTGGAGACATGATCATCGAAGAGCACGAAGACGGCGCGGTGCGCGGTCTGCTCGGCACGGCGTTCGGCGCCGCCGAGCCGCCGTTGCGCGACCTCGCGAGCGGGTCCATCGCCCGCGGGGACGCCGCCCGCCGCCGGAACCGGTGGTACGCGACAGGGGGCGCCGTGCTGAGCGTGGTGGCGGCGGTCGGGACGTTCGCGGCGGTGGCGGGGTCCGGTGGGGTGGCGGGGAAGCCGGCGCCGGCCGCGGCGACGACGGCGAAGCCCACCCCGACGAAGCCGAAGCCGAGCGCTTCGGACAAACAGCAGCCGCACGGGGCGCTGGTGGACGCCACCGTGAAGTCCCAGGACATCAGGACGCGACTGCCCGGACTCCTGCAGCCGATGCTGCCCGCCGGAGTCACCATCCAGCTGGCGCCGTCGGACTACACGCCTCTGAGCCAGGACGACTTCCTGCTGACCGGGCCCAGCGGAACGACGGTGATGACCGCGTCGGGCGGCAGACTGGAGTGGTCGCCCGGCGAGGACCGGAAGCTCGGCTGTCTCCAGAAGGGCAGCTGCGACGTCCACAAGGTCGCCGGCGGCACCGTCTATGTGAATGCCGACAACTACACCGCCTCCGATCAGATGGGCGACACCAAAGGCGCGCTGAAGCCGGGCAGCGAGAAGATGATCGTGGGCCAGGACGTCTGGATGACGTTCGTCCCCGACGACCGGAACGCGCAGTACCTCCAGATCCGCGAGGCCACGACCGTCGCCGCGATGCCCTACGCGGACAAGGCGCCGGCCGGATGGACGGGGACGTGGCCGCCCTCGCTGGTGGGCTTCGGGACGAAGAACGGCGCCGATCCCCACGGTGTCCAGCTGTCCGCCGACGACTTCGCCGCGCTGGCCCGTCACGCCGGGATCGACGAGGTCGAGACGTTGCTCGATCCGAGGACGACTCCTTCTGCGGACGCCGTGAAGGCCCAGGACGACCGCAACGCGAAGATCGAGGGACTGCTCGCACAGGTGCTGCCGGCCGGGGTGAAGGCCACCCTCACCAGGACCGTCGTGGGGTCGGACCTCATCCTCACCGGACCGTCCGGTCAGCGGAACCTGCTCCGGATCGCGACGTTGCAGCGGAACCTGTCCCCCTTCTCGGGGTCTATGGGGTGCGGGGCGATGGCCGTCTGCCAGCGGCGGACCGTGCCCGGCGGGCAGGTCCTCATGTGGGGGCAGGTACCGACGGACTCGAAGCTGCATCCGTTGTCCGACAAGCCGAACAGCTTCGACTACTGGTACCTGCCGGACGACACCTCCCAGCCCGCGGTGCAGTTCTCCCTCACGACGAACTACATGTCGCAGACCGTCGAGGATGTTCAGCTCACGACCGACCAGTTCGCGGCGGCGGCGGCGAACCCCCACCTGTCCGACATCGCCGACCAGGTCGTGGCGCTGCTGAAGCAGTAGCCGCGGTCGCGGAGGCGAAGGGTCCTGGACCGGTGCCGGTCCAGGACCCGCCCGCGATACCCTCCGCGCCTGATCGATGCGGCACTGGCTGTGGCGCTCGCCGGTGGCCGTATAGGGGAAATCCGCTTTACCGAGCCGATCGAGCGGGGTTAGCTCGATCTCATGCGCCCCGCGACCGAAGACGAGATCCGCGCCAGCTTCGCCAACTGCTCTCAGGGCGAGGCCAAGCGGCTCCCGATGCCCCGCGACCTGCCTGCCGTCTCCTGGCCGGACCTGGACTTCCTCGGATGGCGCGACCTCGGTGCCCCCGACCGCGCCTACCTGGTGGTACCGCGTGGCGCCGATCTGGTCGGCATCACTCTCCGCACCGCCACCACTCGCAAGGACTTCCTGCGGCGCAACCTGTGCTCGCTGTGTTTCACCACACATCAGGGCGGCGGGGTTGCCCTGATGACGGGGCGCAAAGCCGGCGACGCCGGTCGCCAGGGCAACTCCGCCGGCCTGTATCTCTGCACGGACCTTTCCTGCTCGCTCTACATCCGCGGCGTGAAATCCCCCGCAACCGGTGGCCGTATGGAGGAGACGTTGACCGTCGACCAGCAGGTCGAGCGGATGATGGGCAAGCTGGAGGACTTCCTCGGGCGCCTCGCGGTCTGAGCGTCAGGTCGGCCGAGAGTCGGGCCGCCTGAGCGTCGGGCCGCCTGAGAGTCGGGCTGGCCGAGCGTCGGGCCGGCCGAGCTCGGGCCGGCCGAGCGTCAGGCCGCCTGGCCGACCGAGCCGGTCGGCAGGCCGAGCCCGGCACGGACGGCTTGCATGTCCACCAGGTCGAAGGCGTCGTGGGCCTGGGCGGCGTCGTCGCCGAAAGCCGCGGTGTCCTCGTCCTCCGCGGCCCGGATCCAGAGCTGGGCCGCGTGCAGGTGCTTGGCGGCGAGGGCGTTGACGGCCGCCTGCATGGCGTCCGGCCACGGTTCCGCCGTCAGCGCGGCGGCCTCGTTCTGTGCCGCGGCGGCGATGTTGCTCGCGCGCAGTTGCAGGGTGGTCAGGGGCGCCGTCTGTGGTGTCGCGCTCAGCTGGCTGACGGCGTCGTCCAGCGGCCGGGTGGCCTTGAGGTAGCGCTGCTGGTCGGCGGTGTAGCTCGCCAGGTCGCGATACACCGACCGGGTCATCGTGGCGGCGGGGAACTGGACGAAGCACATCACCTTCTGCGTGTGCGCCCAAGCCTCCTCGTTCGGGTAGATGAACTGGACGTGGCTGCCGCCTGGCAGGGACTCCACGTCGGGGACGTACGTGCCGAGCACCGTGAGACACCGGGAGGTGCTTTCTGTGCGCAGGGCGTCCACGCCGGGGAAAGCGCTCTCGTCAGCGGTGAAGGACCCGACGGCCTCGCTGTCGTGGGGCGAAGTACACGGGACGACCGTGAGAGCCCTGAGGCCGCCGTCGGTGGAGCCGATCATGCCCGCCGGAACGGTGAAGCAGTCCTTCGGATGCAGATCGAAGACCGACACCGTGCCCTTGCCGACGACGGTGCCGTCCGCGCCCCGACGAGCGGGATCCGGCGTGGTGATGACGGCGACCGTGATCAGCGTGGCGAACAGGGCGATCCACAGACCCGACAGGACGATTCCGGTGATCGCCATGCCCTTGCCGCGCTGTCCGGACCCCTTGATCGTCGAGAGCGCGACGAGGCCGAGGATCAGCCCGACGATCGGCGTGACGAAGAAGAACCCACAGATGCCCAGCACGAGCGCGGCGACCGCCATCCCGTTGGTACCGGTGGGCGGCTGCGCAGGGATGCCATAGCCGTAGCCGTACTGCGGGTAGCCGTAGCCGGGGTACTGCTGCGGCGGAGGAGTGGACGCGAACGGGGCGGCCGGATCCACCGGAGCGAAGGGCGCGGCCGGATCCACCGGAGCGAAGGGCGTGCCGTCGGCGCCGGTCCCGGCCGGACGTGACGCTTCGCCAGTCTCGGGACCTATCTCGGATTCCATCCCCGTTCCTCTCCTCGCCGGTCACCCGCGGACCGGCTCGGGGAGCATACCTGCGCCGGAGACGAAACAAGCTCCGAGCAGCGATTCTGCTGCTCGGAGCTCGTCCGATAAGCGGAGGATACGAGATTTGAACTCGTGAGGGGTTGCCCCCAACACGCTTTCCAAGCGTGCGCCCTAGGCCTCTAGGCGAATCCTCCGCCGAGAAGCATACCCGACGCGCGGGGTACTCCCGCACTCCTATATGCTTGTCCCCGGACTCCCATGCGGCGTCACCACACTCAACTCCCCCAGGGCTTGACGGCAGCAAGGGTCGGTGTGCTCTGGCGGGTGCATGGGAGTTCCTTTTTTGTCCGGATGTCGGTGGTAGCCGATACCTTGGCTACGTGTCTCTCGCGCTCTATCGCCGCTATCGGCCCGAGACCTTCGAGGAGGTCGTCGGCCAGGAGCACGTCACCCTGCCCTTGCAGCAGGCTCTCCGGAACGGTCGGGTGAACCACGCTTATCTGTTCAGTGGGCCGCGGGGGTGCGGCAAGACCACCAGCGCGCGGATCCTCGCGCGGTGCCTGAACTGTGAGCAAGGTCCCACGCCGACGCCGTGCGGGGCGTGCCGGTCGTGCGTGGAGCTGGCCAACGGGGGGCCGGGGTCGATCGACGTGATCGAGATCGACGCCGCGTCGCACGGCGGGGTGGACGACGCGCGGGATCTGCGGGAGCGGGCGTTCTTCGCGCCGGCCGCGTCGCGGTTCAAGATCTACATCATCGACGAGGCGCACATGGTGACCTCGGCCGGCTTCAACGCGCTGCTGAAGGTGGTGGAGGAGCCGCCGCCGCACCTGAAGTTCATCTTCGCCACGACCGAGCCCGAGAAGGTGATCGGGACCATCCGGTCGCGGACCCACCACTACCCGTTCCGGCTGATTCCGCCGGCCGTGCTGCGCGAACACCTGGCGGACATCACCGGCCGTGAGGGCATCAAGGTGGAGCCGGAGGTGCTGCCGCTGGTGGTGCGGGCCGGTGCCGGCTCGGCGCGGGACGCCATGTCGGTGCTGGACCAGCTGCTGGCCGGGGCCGACGAGTCCGGGGTCACCTACGCCATGGCCACCGGGCTGCTCGGCTACACCGACGCCGCGCTGCTGGACCAGCTCGTCGACGCCTTCGCCGGGCACGACGGCGCGGCCGTGTTCCGCATGGTCGACCAGGTGGTGGAGAGCGGCCACGACCCCCGGCGGTTCCTGGCCGACCTGTTGGAGCGCTTCCGCGATCTGGTGATCCTGAACGCGGTCACGGACGCCGCCGCCGCCCGCGCGCTGATCGACGTCCCGGACGACCAGTTCGAGCGGATGAGTAGCCAGGCCCGCGCGTTCGGGGCGGCCGAGCTGTCGCGCGCGGCGGACCTGGTGAACACCGGCCTGACCGAGATGCGCGGCGCCACCGCGCCCCGGCTGCTGCTGGAGCTGGTGTGCGCGCGGGTGCTGCTGCCCGGCGCCGACTCGGGCGAGCAGGGGCTGGCGGCCCGTCTGGACCGCCTGGAGCGGCGCGGTGTGGTGATGGGTGCCGGGGCGCCGGCTCCGATGGCGCCGATGAGCGCCGCGGGCGGTGGCGGGCCGCGGGTGGTCGAGGACGAGTTCGACGAGGCGCCGCCGATGGCGCGGCGGGCGCCGATGCCGGCGCAGGTTCAGGCTCCGGCTCAGTCTGCTCAGGCCCCGGCCCACGCTCAGGCCCAAGCTCAGCCCCCGGCGCAGGCGCCGGGCGGTTCGCTCGGAACGCCGCCGTGGGAAGGGCAGCAGACCGGCGCACCGGCCCAGGAGGCCCAGGCGGGCCAGCCCCGGAACGGATCGGGCGGTTCGCTCGGCGCACCGCCGTGGGCCCAGGACTCAGGCCCGGCGGGCGACCCGGCGCAGGCGCGCGGTTCCGCCGGCGGACCGGCCGGCCCCGACGCGGGGGGCGCGCTCGGAGCTCCGCCGTGGGCGCAGAACGACCCGTCCTCCGCTGGCGGCGGTCCGGGCCCGGCCGCGGCCGAAGCTCCGCCGTGGGCCGCCGAGGAACCGGCCCCCGTCGCGGCACCGCCGGCTCCGGAGCCCGCGAACCGGCCTTCACAGCCCGCTCCCGCCGCGCCCTCCCGCGCCGCCGGGGGCGTCGACATCCGCGGTATGTGGCCGGACCTCCTCGAAGAGGTCAAGCGCCGTGACGGCCGCGTCAGCTGGATGCTGCTCAGCCAGAACGCGCAGGTGCTCGGCGTCGACGGCGACCGCCTGCAGGTGGCCTTCGTCAACGCCGGCGCGCGCGACCGGTTCGTCGGCCGGGGGACCTCCGAGACCCTGCGCCAGGCGGCGCACGACCTGTTCGGGTTCTCGTGGCAGGTGGACGCCATCGTCGACCCGTCGCAGAACCCTGGTACGGCGGTCGCGCCGGGCGTCTCCATGACGCCGCCGCCCCCGGCGCAGATGCCGCCACCGCCGAGCGCGTATCAGGCCCCGCAGGCGGCGCCGCCGTCGGCGCGCGAGCCCGAGCCCGCGCCGCAAGCCGCTCAGAGCGCTCCGCCCGCGCCGCCGTCCCAGCAGGCCCAGCCCTCGCAGCCTGCGCAGCAGACACAGACGCAGCCGGCGCCGCAGCCGCCGGCCCAGCGCCCGGCGCCCCAGGCGCCGCCGGCGCCGCCGCCGCCCGCGGCCCCGGCGGTCCGCCCCGAGGACGACGTCGTCTCCGACGACGACGAAGTCCTCGCCGAGGACAACGCGACCGCGCATGAACTCGTGATCCGCGAGCTCGGCGCGCAACGGCTCGACGCCGAGGAATAGCGCGGACCCGGAACCCCCTGCGGCCTCCCGGCCGTTCTCGACGCCGACCGTTCCCGGCCGGGACCCGCGGTATTGGCCGCCCCAGTCCCGGAGCGCGTATGGTCGAGTACGACTTCACATAGCGGCACGAATAGCGGCACGAACAGGAGCGCGCACAGTGGCTTTCCCGGACGCGACCGGCCCCGGCGGCGGCATGCCCGACCTCGGCGGCATGGACCTGCAGGGCATGCTCGGCCAGGCCATGCAGATGCAGCAGCGCATGATGGAGGCGCAGCAGGAGCTGGAGAACACCATCGTCAGCGGCAGCGCCGGCGGCGGGCTCGTGACCGCGAAGGTGACCGGCACCGGCGACCTGGTCGGCCTGGACATCAAGCCCGAGGCGGCCGATCCGGAGGACACCGAGACGCTGGCCGACCTGGTGATCGCCGCGGTGCGGGACGCCCGCGCGGCCGCCGACCGGCTGGCCGCCGACAAGATGGGCCCGCTGGCCGGCGGCGGCATGCCCGACCTGGGCGACCTCGGCAACCTGTTCGGCTAGGGCGGGTCGGGGCAGAGGGCATGTACGAGGGTGTGGTCCAGGACCTGATCGATGAGCTCGGGCACCTGCCGAACATCGGGCCCAAGTCGGCGCAGCGCATCGCCTTCCACCTGCTGCAGGCCGATCCGGCCGACGTCCGGCGGCTGGCCGACGTCCTGGTCCGCGCCAAGGAGCAGGTGCGGTTCTGTGTGATCTGCGGCAACGTGGCCGAGGCCGAGCAGTGCCGGATCTGCCGCGATCCGCGCCGCGACCCGGCCAGCATCTGCGTGGTCGAGGAGTCCAAGGACGTCGTCGCCATCGAGAAGACCCGGGAGTTCCGGGGCCGCTACCACGTGCTGGGCGGCGCGATCTCGCCGATCGACGGGGTGGGGCCGGACGACCTGCGGGTCCGCGAACTGCTCAAACGCCTGGCCGACGGCACCGTGACCGAGGTGATCCTGGCCACCGACCCGAACCTGGAGGGGGAGGCCACCGCCACGTACCTGGCGCGGCTGATCAAGCCCATGGGACTGAGGGTGACCCGGCTGGCATCGGGCCTGCCGGTGGGTGGGGATCTGGAATACGCCGACGAGGTCACCCTCGGCCGGGCGTTCGAGGGGAGAAGGCAGCTCGATGTCTGAACCGATGACCTCCGAGGACCTGTCGGACTTCGCGATCGAGATCCACGACCAGGTCACGTCGTTCTTGCTGTCGGTGCGTGCGGTGGCCCGCGGCGACGCCCCCGAGAGCAGCGTGCCGATCCTGCTGCTGGAGACCTCGCAGCTGCTGCTGGCCGGCGGCCGGCTGGGCGCGATCCGGGACGTGGTCCCGGACGAGCGCTTCGAGACCGACGCCGGGCCCGACCCGGACCTGGACGAGCTGCGCGAGAAGCTGGCCGGGCTGCTCAAGCCGGTGAACACCTACAAGGAGGTGTTCGACCCGCTGGCGCCCAAGTCCGAGATCGAGACCCGGCGCATCTCCGACGACCTGGCGCTGGTCTGCGCCGACCTGGCGCACGGCCTGGCGCACTACAAGGCGGACCGGGTCACCGAGGCGCTGTGGTGGTGGCAGTTCTCCTACCTGTCCAGCTGGGGTCCGGCGGCCTCGGCGGTGCAGCGGGCGCTGCTGTCCGTGGTGGCCCGCTCCCGGCTCGGTGCCGCGACGGTCTGACCTGGGCGGGCGGCGGATCCCACATGGTGAGAGCCCAGGGTCGTCTCAGCGCCTCTGATTAGACTCGAACGCGGCGGGCCGCGCTCAAGCGGCCCACCGCCGTGCCCCAAGCCGCACCAGAGGAGACACCGCGTGGGCCTCATCGTCCAGAAGTACGGGGGCAGCTCCGTTGCCGACGCCGAGAGCATCAAGCGGGTCGCCAAACGCATCATGGAGACCCGGCGGGCCGGGCACGAGGTGTGCGTGGTGGTGTCGGCCATGGGCGACACCACCGACGAGCTGATCGACCTGGCCAAGCAGGTCTCGCCGATCCTGGAGGGCCGCGAGTACGACATGCTGCTCACGGCCGGCGAGCGGATCTCGATGTCGCTGGTGGCCATGGCCATCAACTCGATGGGCGGCGACGCGCGCAGCTTCACCGGCTCGCAGGCCGGCGTGATCACCGACCAGTCCTTCAACAAGGCCCGGATCACCTCGGTCACGCCGGGCCGGATCCGCACCGCGCTGGACGAGGGCGCGATCGCCATCGTCGCCGGCTTCCAGGGCGTGTCGGAGACCACCAAGGACATCACCACGCTGGGCCGCGGCGGCTCGGACACCACCGCGGTGGCGCTGGCCGCCGCCCTGGGCGCCGACGTCTGCGAGATCTACACCGACGTGGACGGCGTCTTCTCGGCCGATCCGCGGCTGGTGCCCCGAGCCCGCAAACTGCACCGGGTGCAGTACGAGGAGATGCTGGAGCTGGCCGCCTCGGGCGCCAAGATCCTGCACCTGCGCAGCGTCGAGTACGCTCGCCGGTTCAACGTCCCGATCCATGTCCGTTCTTCGTTCTCGCAGCACGAGGGCACCTGGATCCGCGCAGCAGCAGAAGGAGAAGCCGTGGAGCAGGCCATCATCGCCGGGGTCGCGCACGACACCAGCGAGGCGAAGGTCACGGTGGTCGGCGTCCCGGACAAGCCGGGCGTGGCCGCGCAGATCTTCCGCACCATCGCCGACGCCGAGCTGAACATCGACATGGTGGTGCAGAACATCTCGGCGGCGGCCACCGGCCGCACCGACATCTCCTTCACCCTGCCGGTCGGCGACGGCCGCAAGGCGATCACCGCGCTGCAGAAGGTGCAGGACGCCATCGGCTTCGAGTCGCTGCTGTTCGACGACCAGATCGCCAAGGTCTCCCTCGTCGGCGCCGGCATGAAGTCGCACCCCGGCGTCACCGCGGTGTTCTTCGAGGCGCTGTCCAACGTCGGGGTGAACGCCGAAATGATCTCGACCTCGGAGATCCGCATCTCCGTGGTCTGCCGCGCCGACGTCGTCAAGGACGCCGTCGCCGCCCTGCACACCGCTTTCGGCCTCGACGCCGAGAGCACCGAAGCCGTGGTTTACGGAGGCACCGGCCGATGACCAGTAAGAAGCCCACCCTCGCCGTCGTCGGGGCCACCGGCGCGGTCGGCACCGTCATGCTGGACCTGCTGTCCACGCGTGAGGACGTCTGGGGCGAGATCCGCCTGATCGCCTCGGCCCGCAGCGCCGGCCGCAAGCTGGTGTGCCGAGGGCGGGAGATCGAGGTCGTCGCGCTGTCCGAGGAGGCCTTCGACGGCGTCGACGTCGCGATGTTCGACGTGCCGGACGAGGTCTCGGCCCAGTGGGCGCCGATCGCGGCGGCCAAGGGCGCGGTCGCGGTGGACAACTCCGGCGCCTTCCGGATGGACCCGGACGTGCCGCTGGTGGTGCCGGAGGTGAACGCCGCCGCGGCCCGCAACCGCCCCAAGGGCATCATCGCCAACCCGAACTGCACCACGCTGACGATGGTCGTGGTGCTCGGCGCGCTGCACCAACGCTACGGTCTGAGCTCGCTGGTGGCCTCCTCCTACCAGGCCGCCTCCGGCGCCGGCCAGCCCGGCATCGACACGCTGCGCGCCCAGGTGGCGAAGGTGGCCGGCACCAACCTCGGCACGCACCCGGGCGACCTGCGCGGGGTGGTCGGCGACCTCGGCCCGTTCCCGGCGCCGCTGGCGCTGAACGTGGTGCCGTGGGCCGGCTCGCTCAAGGACGACGGCTGGTCCTCGGAGGAACTGAAGATCCGCAACGAGTCGCGCAAGATCCTGGGCCTGCCGAACCTGCCGGTCTCGGCGACCTGTGTGCGGGTCCCGGTCGTCACCACGCACTCGGTGGCGGTGCACGCCACCTTCGAGAACGAGGTCACGGTCGCCGGCGCGCACGAGATACTGCGGGCCGCGCCGGGCGTCGTCGTGCTCGACGACCCGGCGGCCGGGGAGTTCCCGACCCCGGCGGACGTGGTCGGCACCGACCCCACCTGGGTCGGGCGGATCCGGCGCTCGATGGACGATCCGCGGTCGCTGGAGCTGTTCGTGTGCGGTGACAACCTGCGCAAGGGCGCCGCGCTGAACACCGCGCAGATCGCCGAGGTGGTCGCGGCCGAGCTCACCGGGAAGATCTGAGAAAGACCCTGAGATAGGCCAAGAGGTCTGCACGGCTCGGGACCATACGGTACGAATAGACGCATGCGCCTGTCGGAGCACCCTCGTAGGGAGTACAACTCTACGGGGGTGTTCCGTGTCTAACCTTCGTGACCGCCGGAGTCCTGGAGCTGCCGCCACCACCGCGCACAGGGGTGGCGGTGACCGCTGACCACGGGGCCGGCGACGTCAGTGTGGACCTGCTCACCCAGACGTACCGCGATCACTACTCCTCCCTGCTGAAGCTGGCCGCGCTGCTGCTGGATGACGCGGCCTCCTGCGAGGACGTGGTGCAGGAGGCGTTCATCCGGGTGCACAGCGCGCGGACCCGGGTCCGGGAGCCGGAGAAGCTGCTGGCCTATCTGCGCCAGACCGTGGTGAACCTCTCGCGCTCCACCCTCCGCAGGAGGCTGATCGGGCTGCGGCTGGCGCCCAAGCCGATGCCGGACATGGCCAGCGCCGAGGAGGGCGCGTACGAGCTCCTGGAGAAGGACGCCCTGATCCAGGCGCTGCGGGGGATCCAGCGGCGCCAGCGCGAGGTGCTGGTGCTGCGCTATTTCGCCGATCTGACCGAGGCGCAGGTGGCGACTCTGCTGGGGATCTCGATCGGGTCGGTCAAGGCATACGGGTCTCGGGGGATCGAGGCCCTTCGGGTACGGATGGAGGCGTTCCGGTGAGCGCGCCGCACGAGGATGACAGGGTGCCGGGGCCGCCGGGCGGCGCTCGTGACGCCGACGGCGGGTCCGGCGGGCTCGACCGCGAGTCCGGCGAGTCCGGCGAGTCCGGCGAGTCCGGCGAGTTCGGCGAGTTCGGCGGGCTCGGCGGGCTCAGCGGGCTCGACGGCGACGCCGTCGACGCGCTCGGCGCGGTACTGCGGGAACGCATGCGGCAGGCGGTGGCGGGGCTGGAGCCCCCGCCGGGGACCCTCGAGTTGCTGCGCCGAGCGGTGCCGGCCCGGCGCCGGCGGCGGAACGTCGCACTGGCCACGACCGCGGTGACGCTGCTCACGGTCGGCACCGGGGCCGCGCTGGCCGCCCGCGGTTCGCTGTCCTCCCCCGAGCCGACCCGGGCGGGCGGTGCCGACGTCGGCACCGTGCTGAGCACCGGCTCGAACGGCGTGCCCGGCGGCGGTTCGGGGCACGGCCCGGGGCCGGTGGGCGGCGGCCAGGTGCTGGGCGATCCGCCGTCGGTGCTCACCAGCGCGGCCTCCTCGGCGACCGCGCCGTCGCAGACCTCGAAGGCACCGCCGCCGTCGAGCGCGCCGGCCACGCCCGCGTCCGGCGCCCCGGCGCCGTCGACGTGTCAGGACTCTTCCGTGCTCACCGTGGCCGGGACGCAGAGCGCGCCGAGCGGTGGCGTCACCTACGAGACCGTGATCGGGACGGTGAAGGCGGCGTGCACGCTGGCTGGGACGCCGACGCTGATGGTGTCGGACGCCGGCGGCGGTACGGGCCGCGTGCCCCAGTACCGGCCCGACCCGGCCGTGGCGCCGCGGCTGGCGGGTACCCCGGCCGGCCAGACCCTGACGCTACAGCCGGGGGACCGGTTCGAGTTCCAGTTCGCGTGGGTGCCCGCGGTGTGCCCGACCCAGCCGCCGCCGACATCCGCGGCGAGTTCGGCGACGGGTCCCGCGGGGAGTCCGACGGTTCCGCCGACGACTCCAGCGTCGCCCGGAGGCGGGACTTCGGGCCCGACCGGCTCGAGCGCGCCGACCCCGACCCAGCCGACGCCGACCGGCGGCGCCCCGTCGTCGCCCGCGAGCCAGACCTCTTATACAGTGGCGTTCGCGGTGTCCGGGAAGCAGGCACAGCAGACCGCGAGCTTCACCGCGGCGTGTGGCGCGGCTCTTTACGTCACCGACTACTTCCAGCCGGACGGACAGTCCGTGAAACACGGCGGGCTCGCTCCCACGGCGACGGTCTCCTCGGCGCGCTAACGGGATCTTTACGCAGTGGCTGTGAGCCTCGCTGCATGAAGCTCACCAAGAAGAGCGGTGGCGTGGTCGCCGCCGTCGTCATGGCCGGCGGTCTGACCGCCGCGAGCGCGACTTCCGCCTTCGCCGACGCCCCGGCGCACTCCTCGAAGAGCGTTCCGGCGGCCAAGACCCACAAGGGACTCCACCACCGGCTGGGGATGCACGGCGAGCGGACTGTGAAGGGCAAGGACGGCAAGACGGTCGTCCACGAGTGGCAGGCTGGGGTGGTGACCGCGGTCAGCGGCGACACCGTGACGGTCAAGAGCACCGACGGGTTCACGCTGACGTGGACCCTCGACTCCACCACGAAGGTCCACGCCGGTACGCAGGGCGCCAAGGCCAAGGTCGGCGACAAGGTCCTCGTGGAGGGAGTGAAGTCCGGCTCCGCCAACCAGGCGCGCGTTCTCATCGACCGCACGGACAAGCACGCGAAGAAGGCCCCGGGTGGCAAGCACCGCAAGCCGACGGCGCCGCACGGCCACGACAGGAAGACTTCGGCGCACGACGCCTGATCTCGTCGGCTCACATCGCTTTCAGGTAGACCCAGCTTCCGCCTTCCCGGACGAAGGAACTGTTTTCGCGCAGGGTATCGGCGTGGCCGGACTCCGTGTAGTGCGCGATGAACTCGACGGTGCCATCGGCGTTGAACGCCGTTCCGCCGGTGGTGCCGACGATCTCCAGACCGGTCCAGCGGGTCCGCGGATCCAGCTCCAGCCGCGCCGGGCGCGTCGAAGAGTGCCAGGACCGCAACAGGTAGGCGGCGTCGTTCACCGCGAAGGCGCTGTAGCGGGAGCGCATGAGTTGCTCCGCCGTGGCCGCCGTCGTGCGGCCTTCGTGGAGCGCGCCACAGCAGTCCGCGTAGGGCTCTCCGGTGCCGCAGGGACACACGGTCGGAGCTTGCGGTTTCGCCGGAGCACTGCGGGAGCCGCGGCGGCGGTCAGTGCGCGGCACTCGTGGCCTGCCCGCGGACTTCGAGGTGGTCGAGCAGGTCCTGGGTGGCGGCGGCCACGGCGGCCACCGCGCGGTCGAAGGCCTCGGTGTTGGCCTTGCTGGGTGCGCGGAAACCACTGATCTTGCGGACGTACTGGAGCGCGGCGGCGCGCACGTCCTCTTCGGTGGCGTCCTCGGTATAGGGCTCGCGGAGGGTCTTGATCGAGCGGCACATGTCTTCAGGCTAAACCGGGCCGCCGACGCTCGCGGTCCCCGTCGGCGGCGGCCGGTCAGCGGTGCGTGCTGTGCAGGTGCGCAACGTGCCAGGCGGCGCGCGCGGTGTCGAAGAAGTCCTCGGTCTCGCGGGCGGAGTCGATCGAGGCCCAGACCGTGGCCGCGATGGCGACGCCGACGACGACCGCCAGGACGCGGCGCCGGGGCGGCGGCGGGGCCATCAGCGCGCGGACGCGGGCGCCGACGTGCGCCTGGGCCATGGCCGGGACGGTGCGGGGCGGGCCCGGCAGGTTGGACAGCGCGGCCCGGCCCAGCGCCCGGGCCAGGACCTCGCGGTCGCCGACCGCCGCCGCGGCGTCCTCGTCGGCCCAGCGCTCGGTGGCCTCGGTGACGGCGTCGGGCAGGCGCCACAGTAGCGGGTTCGCGACCGCCGCGACGTTGGTGAGCAACAGATACAGGTGGTGGCGGCGGCGCAGGTGCGCCTGCTCGTGGGCGAACATGGCGCGGCGCTGGGCGTCGTCCAGGGTGCGCAGCAGGGCGTCGGTCGCCACGATGCGGGTCGGGATCGCGGCGTGGCCGGGCAGCGACGGGATCCCGGGCACGGCGAAGGCCTGCGCGCGCGGGTCGTGGATGATCGCGATGCTCGCCGGATGCGCCGAGAAGGCTTTGGCCAGCCGGTAGGTGCGCGCGGATTCGCGCCACAGGCGGACCCCGGCGCGGGCCGCGAACGGCAGGAGCACCAGCAGGGCCAGACCGGCGACGGCACCGGTCAGCGGACTGGTCGGGCCGTGGTTCAGAACGGCGTCGGACAGCCGGCCCTCGGCGGCGACGCGGGGCACCCGCAGCAGCGCGAGCACGGCCAGCAGGGCCAGGGAGACCAGCGAGGTCGAAGCGGTGGCCAGCGCGGCGGCCGTGAGCAGGACGGTGGCGACGGCCGGAGGGAGGCGGCGGCCCAGGGACGGACCCGCGGAGCCGAGGACGAGGGCGGCGAGCAGCGGGAGATAGAGGTTGACGGTCATCGGTCGGCCCCTGCGGCCGGGGAGGGTTCCCGAGCAGCCGGCGGAGCACCGCCGAGTTCGCGCCGAGGAGCTTCGGCGGCACCGCCGGCGCGCGTGCTCACGGCAGGTCCCCGAGCAGTTCCCGGATCACCGCCGCGTCGTCCGCCGAGATCTCGCCGAGGAACTTCGACAGCACCGCGGGCCGGTCGCTGCTGCCTTCCAGCGCCGCGCGCATCGCCTCGGCCGCCAGATCGGCCTGGGCCACGACGGGGGAGTAGGCGTAGGCCTTGCCCTCGCGGACGCGGGTGAGCATCCCCTTGTCGTGCAGCCGGTCCAGGATCGTCTTCACCGTCGTGTAGGCCAGGCCGTCGCCGAGGTGCTCCTGCACCGCCGCGGGTGTCAGCGGGCGCGGCGACGCCCACAGCGCGGCCAGGACTTCCTGCTCCAGCGCGCCGGCGGGTCTGCGTCCGGTGGCCATCAGACGGTCTCCTCCCTCATCCGGGGCGTGTTCGGCGGTGTCGCCCGCATAGATGCTACAGCGTGTAGTAGATTGCGGGGCGGGAACCTCCCGTTCATCGGGCGTTCACCAGCTTCCTCCGCACAGCCCATGGGCCGCATCCCCCGATCGTAGGAGTATCCGCGATGCCGAAGGTACGCCACTGGTTCGTGATCCCGCTGGCCCTGTTCACCACGGCCGTGGTCATCGGGCTGGTGGCCGTCCACACCTCGGCGACCCGCGGTACGGAACTGGCGTGGAACGCCCGCATTCAGGAGCTGCGGACCGGCTGGCTGAACCGGGCGATGCTGGACGTCGCGAACCTGGCCTCGCCGATCGCCGGGCTGGTGGTGCTGACGTTGCTCGCGGCGTTCTTCCTGGGGCGGCGCGATCCCGTGCAGGCGGTGGCCACGTTCCTGGTCGTCGCGGTGGGCTGGACCAGCTCGGAGGTCGCGAAGGTGATCGTGGCGCGGAACCGGCCGCCGGTGGCCGACTCGCTGGCGCCGGAGACCGGGTCCAACTCGTTCCCGTCCGGGCACACGGCCTTCGCCGTGTCGCTCGCCATCGCGATCTGTCTGCTGGCCGCGGGCACCCGCTGGTTCCGGCCCGCGGTCGTGCTCGGCGCGCTGTGGACGCTGCTGATCGGGTTCAGCCGGCTCTACATCGGGGCGCACTACCCGCTGGACGTGCTCGGCTCGGTGGTGGTCAGCAGCGCGGCGATCATCTTCCTGACCGGGCTGTGGCACGGCTGGATCGTCGGCAACCTCCACCGCGTGCCGCTGCTGGCGCGGTTCGGGCCGGTCCCGGGGCCGGCGACGGTGCCGGTCCCCGAGACGATGCCCGTGACGGGTGAGGGCCGGAGGTAGGACCCGGCGGCTAGAACGACGTCGACTCGCCGGGCTGGAGCAGCCGCAACCGGTCGCTCAGCCCGGCCGCCGCGAACGCCGCCCGCAGCGCCTCGGCGCCCTCGCTGAAGTGCGCCCACTGCTCGAAGTGGAGCGGCACCACGGCGCCGGCCCGCAGGACGGCGGCGGCCTCGGCGGCCGCGGCGCTGTTCAGCGTGAGGTACGCGTCGCCCAGCAGCGGCGTGCGGGCGCCGCCGGCGAACAGCAGGGCCACGTCGACCGGGGCGTAGCGCTCGGCGATCTCGCGGACCCGGTCCAGCGAGGCGTTGTCGCCGCTGATGTAGACCGTCGGCAGGCCGGAGCCGGTCAGCACGAAGCCGGTGACCTCGCCGACGACCGGCTCGCTGCCCTCCGGGCCGTGCAAGGCCGGGACGCCCGTGACCAGGACGGTGCCGCCTTCGGGCCGGTCGAACTCCTGACTGACCCAGTTCGGCAGGCCCAGGACCGCGCCGCCGAGCCGCTCCTCGGCCGATCGGGTGCTCAGGACCAGCCGGGCGGTGTCGACGTAGTCGCGGCCGCCGCGGTCGAGGTTGTCCGGGTGCTGATCGTGCGACAGCAGCACCACGTCCACGGCGCCGACCTCGTCGGGGCCGAGGGCGGGCCCGGCGGTCTTGGTCAGGACCCGGTTCCCGATCGGGTAGTCGCCCGGAGGGTCGAAGGTCGGATCCACCAAGATCGTGACGCCGCCGTAGCTGAGCAGGGCCGACGGGCCGCCGAGGGAGCGGACGGTGAAGGAGGGTTCCGGAGTCGCCATGGACCAACCCTAGGACGATCATGCCGGGAACGCCGATGGCCGCGGCGTCGGTCGTCGTGCTCTGCGACCGACGCCGCGGCCATCGCGGCGGTCTTGCGTGGGGCGTCCCCGGGGGAACGCGGTGCTCAGGCCAGTGCGGCCTTCACCGCGGCGGCGACCCGGCCGCCCTCGGCGCGCCCGGCGATCTTCGGGTTCAGCGCCTTCATGACCAGGCCCATGCCCTTGGGGCCCTCGGCCCCGGTCTCGGCGATGGCCTGGGCGACCAGCGCGTTCAGCTCCTCGTCGCTGAGCTGGGCGGGCAGGTAGCGGGCCAGCACCTCGCCCTCGGCCTTCTCCCGCTCGGCCTGCTCCGGACGGCCGCCGTCGGCGAACGCCTCGGCCGCCTCGCGGCGCTTCTTGGCCTCGCGCGTGAGCACCTGGACGACCTCGGCGTCGGACAGCTCACGCGCCTCCTTGCCGGCCACCTCTTCGTTGCCGATGGCGGTCAGGGCCATCCGCAGGGTGGCGGTCACCAGCTCGTCGCGGCCCTTCATGGCGGCGGTGAGGTCGGTGCGGAGCTTTTCCTTCAGCTCGGTCATGATCATCCCTTCTCATCTGCACCCCAGTCTGTCACCAACTCCCCCGGTCCGGCCGCGTCATTTCCCGCGGTGCCGATAATGGAGGACATGCGCAAGCTCGTGACCCTCCCCCTGACCCTCGCCGGCGCCGCCGCGGCGGGACTCGCCTACGCCCACAAGGTCGAGCCCAACATGTTCCGCCTGCGCCGTTACGAGGTGCCGGTGCTGCCCCGCGGGGTCCGGCCGCTGCGCATCCTGCAGGTGTCGGACATCCACATGATCCCCGAGCAGTACCGCAAGGTGCGCTGGCTGCGCTCGCTGGCCGCGCTGGAGCCGGACTTCGTCGTCAACACCGGCGACAACCTGTCGCACCCGGACGGCATCGGCTCGGTGCTGGACGCGCTGGAGCCGCTGATGGAGCTGCCGGGCGTGTTCGTCATGGGCTCCAACGACTACCTGGCGGCCAAGCCGCTGAACCCGACGAAGTACCTGCGCGGCGGCGACCCGAGCAAGCGCACCCGCGGCCAGGGCCCGATGAACGACTGGCGGAAGCTGCGCGACGGCTTCCTCAAGGCCGGCTGGCTGGACCTCACCAACCGCTCCGACCGCCTCACCCTCCCCGGCGCCTCCGGCCCGACGATCGGCCTGGTCGGCGTGGACGACCCGCACATCCGCCGCGACGACTACGCCGCGGCCGCCGCCGACCTGGTCGAGGCCCCGGCCCCCGCCGCCGGCGCCCCCGGCGCGGCCCGCACCCTCCCCGACACCGACCTCACCCTCGGCGTGGTCCACGCCCCCTACCGCCGCGTCCTGGACGCGATGTCGGCCGACGGCCTCCCGCTGATCCTGGCCGGCCACACCCACGGCGGCCAGCTCCGCCTCCCCCTGTTCGGCGCCCTGGTCACCAACTGCGACCTCGACCGCCGCCGCGCCTCCGGCCTGTCCACCTACGCCGAATCCCACCTCCACGTCTCGGCCGGCTGCGGCACGAGCCGCTTCGCCCAGGTGCGTTTCTGCTGCCCCCCGGAAGCCACCCTGCTCACCCTGACGCCCCGCTCATGAGGCTCTGACCTGCTGGGATAAGTCGTTTTCATATCCGGGGCGGATTTGGGTAGACTGTGCGGGCAGCACCGGGGTGTGGCGCAGCTTGGTAGCGCGCTACGTTCGGGACGTAGAGGCCGCAGGTTCAAATCCTGTCACCCCGACGCCTTAACAACAGGTCAGGGGCTCGTTTCTCGAAAGAGAATCGGGCCCCTGACCTGTTTCAGATTGCGGGTAAGCGCCCTACCGGCAGTACTTCCCAGTAGGTCAGCGAGTCGCGCCCGCCGGACGAGTGGAGCGCGCGGCGCCTGCTCAGGTGAGCCACGCCGGTGTGGCCGCGGTCATCAGCTGCCGTGCGAACGCATCGACCGCCGGGCGCTCGGCTGCGCTGTCGCGCGTCGCCAGCGCGATGCCGGATTCGATGGTCGGCTGGGTTAACTGCACGGCGCTGAGACCGGGCGCGGTCGCGATGCCCGGGACCACCGCCGGGTGTCCGGCGGCCTGGGTGAAGGCCAGCACGCGGGCGGGGTCGCTGGCCTCGAAAACGATGCGTGGCTCAAGGTGCAGTGTTGTGAAGGCGAGGTCCAGTGCGGTGCGGGTCGCGGTGCCCGGCGGCAGGGTGGCGAAGTCCAGCCCGGCCAGACGGCGCAGACTCAGGGCCCGTGTGCCGGCGAACCTGTGGTGCAGGGGCAGGTGGATGTGGAGGCGGCTGCGGGTCAGCGTTGTGAAGCGGACGCCGGTCGGCGGGTCCGCCGGCAAGGCGATGATCGCAGCGTCGAGGGTGCCGACAGCCACCTGCCGGGTCAGATCCGCGATGGAACCTTCGGTCAGCCGCATCGCCAACTTCGGATGTTCGGCGGTCAAGGCGGCCAGGGCGCGGGGCAGGTCGAGGGTCGTCACCGAGGGGATGCTCCCGAGCCGCAGCGTGCCGGTGAGTTCGAGGCCGAAGGCGTCCAGGGCGTGGCGGGCTCGCTCCAGGGCGGCAAGGACCTCCCGGGCGGCCGGGAGCAACTCGCGGCCAGCGGCGCTGGGGACCGCGCCGTGCACGGAACGGTCGAGGAGACGATGGCCGACGACGTGTTCCAGGCGGCGGATCTGTGCGCTGACCGCCGGCTGGGTCAGGTGCAGGGCATCGGCGGCTTTGGTGAACGTGCCCTGGTCGACGATCGTGACGAAGCACTCCAGCGCATGAGCATCCATAAGTTCACTGTATGGCACATGCAAGAAGTATTCATTGGATGTATCAGTGTCGGTGGACGCACGCTGAATGCATGGCAACCTCAGCGAACGCAACAAGAGCGATGAACCCGCATCGACAGGCGATGCGCACCGCACCGACGACAGCACCCACCACCACGAAAGAATCCCCTCGCGCCTGGTGTGCCCTGGGCGCCGTCGCCGGCGGCCTCTTCGCCGCGGTTATGTCCACGACCGTGGTCAGTGTCGCGCTCCCGCAGATCGGCACCCGCTTGTCCGCCTCGCCCACCGGGCTGCAGTGGGTCGTCGACGCGTATGTCCTGGTCTACGCGGCCCTCCTCGTCCCCGGCGGCACGCTCGGCGACCGGCTCGGGCGCAAACGCACCTACCTGGCCGGCGTCCTGATCTTCGGGGCCGGCGCGTTGACATGCGCGCTCGCCTCGAACCTGCCGGTGCTCCTGGCGGGCCGTGCGCTCCAGGGCGTCGGGCCGGCGCTTCTGGTGCCGGGCAGCCTGACCATCGTCCGGAGCCTCTTCCACGACGAGCGCCGTCGGGCCCATGCCATCGGTCTGTGGTCGACCGCGTCGGGCCTGGCCATGGCCGTGGGGCCGGCGCTGGGCGGCGTGATCGTCGCCCAGTGGGGATGGCGCACGGTGTTCTGGATCAATGTGCCGCTGGCCGCCGTGCTCGCGACGACCGCTTGGTACGCCGTGCCCGACGTGCCCGGCACCGGCCGCCAGTCCGGTGAGCGTGACGGCGACGCCCGCCGCACCGGCCTGCTGGCCGATCTCGATATCCCCGGCGCCGTACTGATCACCGCCGGCCTGGCCGCCTCCACCTACGCGACCGTCGTCGGCCAGTCCGCGGGCTGGGGTTCGGCGGTGTTCTTCGTCAGTACTTCGATCACGGTCCTCGCGGTCGGCTTGTTCGTCCGCCGTGAGCGCCGTCACCGCGAGCCCCTTGTCGACCTGAACCTGTTCCTCCGCCGCGACTTCCTCGCCGCCAACCTGGCCGGACTGGCCGTGTTCTTCGCCTTCGTCGGCGCGATCGTCTACTTCAGCATCTACTTCCAGCACGTCCGTCACCAGGGTCCGATCGCCGCCGGCCTCAGCGTCGCGGCCATCGGCGCGGCCTTCGCCGTCGCCGCCCCGATCAGCGGCCGCCTCACCCACCGCTTCGGACCGCTCCCGCCGTTGACCGGCGGCCTGCTGCTGGCCGCTGCGGCCTTCCTGTCGCTGACCCCGATCGGCGCGCACAGCGGCATGGTCCTGATCATCGCCCGTTTCGTAGCCCTCGGCGCCGGCGTCGGACTGGCCCTGACACCGATGACCCAGATCGCCGTGCAAGCCGTCCCCGACGGCCGCGCCGGCATGGCTTCGGCGGTCCACAACGCGCTACGCCAACAGGGCCAGGTCTTCGGCGTGGCGGTGCTGGGCGCGATCGTGTACGCCCACCAGGACTACCTCACCGGCTTCCGCATCGCCCTACTCACCAGCGGATTGGTCTTGCTCGCGGCCGCCATCACCACCTTGCTGCTGCCGACGCGACGGCCTCGACCTGCCAGCGGCAGGTCGAGGCATCAGTAGCGGGCCCAGGCCCGCCGCCAAGCGGCGGGCCGTCGCCGGGACCAGACCGCGCTCAGACCGGCCATCGGCAGCTTCCGGAGCCGGTGTCGCGAATCCTGTTTGCCCCCGCGTCCCGTGCGGCCATAGCTTCTCCTCCGAACCCCCACGGACAGGAGTCAGATCACTTATGACGTCCCGACGCAGCCTCCTGCGGTCCGCCGCCGTGGTCGGCGGCCTGACCACCGTGGCATCGACGGCGACCGGGGTCGGCGTCGCGGCTGCCGCCACCGTGGGTGTCGACTGGGTGCTGGCGACTTCCTACGGAGCCGACCCCACCGGTGCCGCCGATTCCACTTCGGCCATCAACGCGGCACTGGCGGCGACGCCGGTCGGCGGTGTCTGTTACCTGCCGGCCGGGACGTACGCGACTTCCGCACCCATCGTCATCCCGCCGTCGGTGACGTTGCGGGGTTCGCACGGCGCCCACCTCGACACGATCGGCTGCGCGATCAAGCCCTCAGCCGGGTTCGCCGGCCTGGCGGTCGCCGCCTCCGCCACTGATCCGGCCACCACATACTCAGCCGTCGTCCTGCTGCTCGACCAGACGTCGGGCGGCTACTCCGTGGTGTCCAACGAGCAGCGGATCATAGACCTGACCCTCGACTGCTCGCACCTACCCACCAGCAACCCGGTCAACGGCATCCAGGCCGTGGGCCTGGTGCACGGGGTGAGTGTCGACAACGTCGCGATCCTCGACCCCAGTGCGCGCGGCGTGTGCGGAGCGATCCGCAATGGACGCAACCCCTACAGCTGGCGGATGACGCGCGTGACGGTCAACGGCGCCCGGGGACCCTACGGGTTCAACGTCGCCGAGATCACCGACTCGACGTTCGTGGACTGCGAAGCGATCGGCTCTTCGGGATCCGGCTGGTACATCGCCGACGACGGTAACGGCCACTTCACGAACTGTCGCGCGGAGTGGTCCGGGAGGCACGGTTTCGAGGTGCATTCCGGCGGCGTCTCGAGCTGCACGTTCACCGCTTGTTCCACGGACCGCAACGGCTACCACGGAATGCTCATCGAGGACTCCGGCGGCGTCGGCCCGATCGTCCTGACCGGCTGTATGTTCAACCGGGACGGTCGCAACAACGGAGCGGGCGGGGCCTACGCCGGACTGGCGGTCACCGGAAGCTCCTCCCCGATCCTGGTCGCCAACTGCATCACCGCCGTGCATGCCGACGACGACGGTACCGGGGTGCAAAGTCCCCAGTACGGCATCAGCGTCACCGGGTCCACCTATGTCGCGGTCGACGGGGGCTTCTACTGGGGCACCGTCGCCGGCTGGCATGACGGCGGATCCAACACCTATCTGCGCCGCGGTCCCAACGTCGGCGAGGCGACTGGTCCGGTCACCGGCCCGACGCTCGCGCTCGCGAACAGCTGGGGCACATCCGGCGGTCCGACCGTCACCATCCCGCTGGCCGACGCCGACCAGACCGGCCTCGTGGTCGCCAACGCGGCCGGCAACTCCAACGTCAACCAGCCCCTCGTGCTGCTCACGTCCGGCTTGTCCGGTGCGGACGCGCTCATCAAGGCGCGCGTGGCCGGCGACTCGTCCAGCAGGGTGATCCTCTCGGCGGCCGGCCAGCTCAGCCTCGGTCCCGGTACCGGCGGCCAGGACACCAGCTGGGGGCGGCTGGGGCCCGCGCAGATCGGCAGCACCGATTCCGACCTCGTCGTCGGACTGGCCGGCAAGGGCCTGAAGATCAAGGAAGGCGCGAACGCCAAGATGGGCGTGCTCACGCTCAAAGGCGCCACCGCGGTCACCGTCCCGACGACAGAGGTCACGGCGAACAGCCGGATCTTCCTGACCGTCCAGCAGGCCGCGGGCACAGTCGGTCCCGTCTACGTCAGCGGTCGAGTACCCGGCTCCTCGTTCTCGGTGCAGGGGCAGGCCGGCGACACCTCGACGGTGGCCTGGATGATCGTCGAACCCGCGTGACAGCCGCTTGCCTTCCGCACCGCCGCAAGGTTCGTCTCGGGCAGGAGGACCTGCACCTGGACCTCGGGCCCTGGCAGGGCACCCGCACGGTTCGCCGACGAGGCATGCTTCCCCGCAGTGCCGTGGGTGTGTATTACGCCGACCGCACTCAGCTTGGCCGCTCAGCCGCCGATGCCGACCCACCACCAGTCGGTTCTGCTGGCTGTAAGCGATGTTCTCCCAGTCGCTCCAGACAGGTCCGCCGGAGCAGTCCGAGCTGATGTACCCATAGATGCTCGCAGACGTCCACCACCAGCCGCCGTCGGGGCCGATCAGGGCGTGGGCGACGGGGAAGCACTGCGCGACCATCGACGTACACAGCGAGCGAACTCGCGGTCATCATCGACTACCTGAGCGGCAGCACCCGGCTGCACAACGAGCACCTTGAACGCGTGCGCAAGATCGGCGAAGAGCGTGGATGAGGTGGCCGATCACCCGGCCCGTGGCCTCGTCGAGGCTCAGAATCAAGGACTCGGTGACACGCGAGGGCGGCAGGTTTGAGACCGGGCTATACGCGGGGGCGCTTATTTTGGGCTATGGGCGCTGTGATGCCCGTCAGCGGTTCGGTTGGGATGGGAGAGTGACGGTTGGCGAGATCGCGGCGCCGGCCCGGGCCCCCTGCGCTCGGTGGAGACCGAGACGGCGCGGCTGCACGCGTTGCTGGACGGCATGGTGGTGCAGTTGCTGGCGCGACCGCCGCGACTGAGCCCGCTGGCAGCACACGAGGTGCTGACCGCGCATCTGCGGGCCGTTGTCTCAAGGAAGCAGCCTGACCCCCTCCAGACTTCTGAGGGACATCATGGGGGCGTCACGAGCCGGTGCCACCTTCAGTCCCGCTGAGCGTCTGTGCCGCGATACCGGGCTTGGGCAGTCTGAGAACTGCGGCGATCAGTCCGGAGGCGGCGAGGCACAGTGCTCCGTCGGTGAGGATCGAGGCCTGGATGCCGGGCAGCAGTCCGTCAGAGGCCTGGCTGACGATGATCGCTGACAACACCGGGGTGCCGAGTGCGATTCCGACCTGCTGGCTCATCGTGACCAGACCTGTCGCCAGGCCCTGCTGGTGGTTCGGGAGGCCAGAGGTGGCGGTGACCACATAGCCGACGATCGCCACGAGGTTCGCGACTCCGCCGAGGAATGTGAGGAGCAGCAGCGGGACGATCCAGGACTTGTCGTTGCCGAGGAACGCCAGTGGGATCGTCGTGGCGGCCTGGACGACGAATCCGGCGACGATCGCCTTCTTGGCGTCGGTGCGGGCGATGAACCTGGCGGCGAGCAGCCCGCCGAGTACCGTGCCGACGCCGAGCACCCCGAACGACAGACCGGCCGCCGCCGGGGAAAGGCCGAGAACATCCTGGAGGTACAAGGTCAGCGGGAACACCAGGGACGTCTCGGTGGCGAACGCCACCAGCCCGGCGATGTTCCCCCATGCGACGTTCCGTCGGCGGAGCACCTCCAAGGACACCAGCGGCTGGGACGTCTTCCGCTCCAGGCCCCAGAAGGCGGCCAGCGCGGCGGCCGCGACGGCGAAGCTGTACCACACGGCCGGACTGCTCCACCCATGCTGACCGGCAGCGGTCGCGCCGTACACGATCCCGACCAGCCCGAGCGTGGCGGTCAGGGCCCCGGGGAGGTCGAGCTTCGGGCGGTGGTCGGCGCGGCTCTCGCCGAGCACCGCCGGGGCCACCGACAGCACCGAGGCGGCGACGGCGACGTTGATGAAGAACGCCCACCGCCAACTCACGACGTCGGTCAGGACGCCGCCGAGGACCGCTCCGGTCGTGAACCCGGCGGCCATCAGCGCCCCGTTCAGCCCCAGCGCGCGGTCACGGGCCGGTCCCTCCGGGAAGCTCGTCGTCAGCAACGACAACGCCGCCGGGGTGACCATCGCCGTCGCGGTGCCCTGCGCGACCCGGGCGGCGAACAGCATGAGCGGATCGACGGCGAGTCCGCCGCACAGCGATGAGACGCCGAGGAGAGTCATGCCGATCAGGAAAAGCCGTTTACGGCCGATGAGATCGGACACCCGCCCGAACAGGAGCGTGAAGCCGGCGGCGCACAGCGCGTACAAGGTGGCGATCCATTGCAGCCGGTCGGTGCCGATCCCGACGTCGCGGCCGATCTTCGGCAGCGCGACGTTCAGGATCGAGAAGTCCACGGCCAGAGTGAAACTCGCGGTCAGCAGGACGACGAGCGCCGCTCGCTCGCGGCCTTCAAGCCGGGTGGGCCGCAAAGCGGGCCCGGAGGCGGTGGATATCACATCAGCAGGCATCGGATTCCTTCGATGATGGGGACCATCTTTCGGGAGTCCAAGATGTCGACGCCTCGTATTGACAGCCAGGCCCCAGTCGTTCCTACCAATGGCAGGGTCAGGCACGACCCGCTGTTCTGCGCCACAATCGAACTCATGTCCGGTACCGCGATGACGACCCGCGAGCTGGGGGATTTCCTGCGCTCCCGCCGCGACGCCCTGACTCCCGAGCAGGCGGGGATCGACAGCTATGGGATGCGCCGCGTTCCCGGGCTGCGCCGCGAGGAACTGGCACAGCTCGCCGGAGTCTCCGTGGCCTACTACACCCGTCTGGAACAAGGGCAGTCGACCGGCGCTTCAGACTCGATCATCGACGCACTGGCCCGCGCCCTCCAGCTCCACGACGACGAGCGCACGCACTTGTTCGCGCTTGCGCGTCCCCGTCCCGCTCCCAGACGGCGTCAGCCCCGCCCGGAGCACCCGACCCCCGGCGGCCTGCGACTCGTGGAAGCGATGACCGGCGTCTCGGCTATATTGCTCGGTCGCCGCAACGACGTGTTGGCCTGGAATCCGCTCGCCCACGCGCTGTTCGCCGGGCATCTGCCTCTCGACGCGCCGCAGGACACGGAGCGGCGCCCGAACCTGGTCCGCATGCTGTTCCTCGACGCGCACACCCGCGAGCTCTACCGGGATTGGGACGACGAGGCCGCGTTGCTCGTCGCCTCCCTGCGTTTCGTAGCCGGTCGCGATCCCGACGACCGTGCCCTGGCCGAACTGATCGGGGAGCTGTCCGTGAGGAGCAGCACCTTCGCGAGTCTGTGGGCCAAGCACAGTGTGCGGCTGTGTTCGAGCGGAACCAAGCACCTCCACCACCCCGAGGTCGGCGACCTCGACCTCGACTACGAAGCCGTGCACTTCCCCGACGCCGACGGACAACGCCTCGTCCTGCACACCGCCGCCCCCGGTAGCCACACCGCCGACGCACTCACCCTCCTCGCGCGCTGACCACCCCGCATCGGCGAACGCACGAGAGCGGCCGATCAACCGAACCGCGAGACGCCTCGATGCCCTCCGAATGAATATGACTTTCACTCTCTTGCCGGGGGAATCGCCGATGCCGGCGGCCGCTGGCGGGATTATCTCGGGCTCTGCTGCTGTGGGCGAGGACGGCCGCCGGGTCGAACGAACGCCACTGTCACCCCGACGCCTTCGTTTCCGACAGGCCGGACGAGGTCAAACTGTTTACATGGGGGACGACCGGAGGGCGGGCGCGGAGGGGTCCTGGTGCGAGGCGCTCTTCCACCAGGCGTGGTTGCCGATGGCCCGGGTCGATCCGCGCGGGCGGATCGTCGACGGGAATGCGGCGCTGGGACGGCTGCTCGGACGCGGGCTTCCGGAGCTGCGCGGGTTGAGCGGTCGGTGCGTGGTCGCGCCGGGGGCGGGACTGGCGTTGGCCGAGCAGTGGCGGGAGTTGCTGGCCGGGCGGCGGAGCCGGTGCCGGGGGCGGGTGCTCGTGGTGCGGACGGACCAGCGGCTCGTCTGCGTGGATGTGGTCGCGTGGGCGGTGCGCACCGGTGACAGGCGGCCGGGACAGGTGCTCTGTTCACTCAATCCGGTGAGGGGAGTGGACGGTGAGCACGGGGCGTCGGGGGATGTCGCGGAGCTTCTTCAGGTGCCGAGCGGGATTCGCTTGTCCGGGCCTGAGGCTCGAGCCCTGGAAGGTGTGGCGGAGGGCTTGGACAACGCAGCCTTGGGGGCTCGGCTCTATCTGAGCCGGACGGGCGTCGACTACTACCTGGGCCGACTACGGCGGAAGTTCCGGGTGCAGAGCCGGTGCGGTCTGGTGGCGCGGGCCTATGCGCTCGGCGTTCTTGTCGGTGCGGTGTGGCCGCCGCGGGTCGATTCCGCTTATGTGGAGGCGCCGTCAGAGGACGCGTGAGCGCCACTGTCCTGGGCCAGGCGTCGGCGAAGCGGGTCCAGGAAGGGCTTCAGCTGCCGCAGCAGTTCGCGGCTGATCCGGTCGCCCGCGTCGTGGGCGAGCACCGTCTTGAGTTCCGCGGCCAGTCGTGGCGGCAGGTCCTGGTCGATCCAGGCGCGGACGGCCTGCCGGGCCGCTCGGCGCTCGAAGTGGACGGCCGGATCGTCGTCGACGACACTCGCGGATCCGAGGAGCGTCTCGGGGTCTCGTGCGGTCGCGGACGTGCCGAGGAGAACAGGCGCGGCCTGGGCATGCGGGCTGAGTGCGATGGCGAGACTGAGGCGTTCGGCAGGTGTCGGTGTGCGGCGGAGGCGGTGTGTCAGTTCCTCTTCCGCCGCGAGGAATGCCCGGCGCGCGCCACGCTGTCCACGACTGAGCGGGTCCTCGGCACGGGCTGCGGCGGACCACGCGTTGCGGAGCCGGCTCCGGAGCAGCGCGGGCCACGTCCGGTAACGGTCCCAGTCGATGCGGCGCGTGGCTTGGAAGACCTCCAGCAGGACTTCGCCGCGCAAGGCGTCCCTGTCGGCTCCGGGTGGCAGTCGTCGTGCCATCTGCTCGGCCGTTCGGACCGCCCATGGCCACAGCTGCGTGAGCAGCTCATCGCCGAGTCGCGCAGGGGATTCGCCGCTGTGCGCGCGGTCGGCCAATGGACGCAGCCCGGTCTCCGTCCAGTCCGGAGCGAACGGGTTCACCGGGTCCGGACCCGCCCGGCTGCGTGCCTTCACAGCAGCAGGATCACATCGCGGCCGACTACCTGGAGTGGTCGTTTAGTGAGTATTTGCCCGGTTTGAACCAGCCATCCTCGGATCCGCCCCGTCTTCCGCCTACTGGAGGTGTCAGCGGACGAAGACCGGCCGGATCGTCCGACCACATAGGAAACCCTCGGAAAGGATGGTTCACACCATGGCGGGGATTTGGGACGACGACCGGATCTACAACATCACGGTCTACGACATCACCGATCGGTCCGACCTCGAGGAACTCGCGAGCGGGCCCAGCGGTTTCACCGACGGCCACGTGGTGGCCTGCCGGCTGCCCAACGGCTACCAGAACGTCCAGGTGGGCGGCGGCCGCCGCGGCGGGTACCTGCTGATGTTCCAGGCGACGGTGAACGGCGTCCGCGTCTCGGAGGCGTGGATGGCCAGCTGCACCTGGCAGGCGGAGTACCAGGACGGCGTGTTCGAGTTCGTGCTGGACGGCCCGTTCACGACCGGCTACGCGGCCCAGTAGGCCACGGGTGGTGAAGTAGCCCGGCCGTGGCGCACCTGACGGGTGCGCCACGGCTGTCCTGGCGGGGCCGCTGGACGGCCTCGTCGCCGGTGGCCGACAGCGAGCCGGTCGTCGGCCAGTGGAGATGCGGATGGCGCCTGATAAGCCGACAAGCATGCCGCTCCTCGTTCTTCGGCCCAGATCGGCTCGACGACCCAGGCGCGCAGCGCGGGCAGTTCTTCATCTCGGTCCGCGTTTTTCCGGAGAAATCGGGCAAACCATTTCAAACATTCGCCGACGAAATCCATCGCGGGTCCGGGGGCCGCCTGATGCGGATATGCATGCGCCCGCGGGCCGATCAGAGCGGCGTCCCCGCCATCCGCCGGAACCACTCCTCGCGCCGCTCCGCGCCGACGACGTCAGGGTCCGGAGGCCGCGCGTCGGAGCAGAGCAGGGCGGGCCTCGGACGCGACGAGCGAGCCGCCGGTGGCAATGCATTGCATCGCGACCACGGCGGTGTTCGCCCAGCTCGGCTCCTTCGGGGGCTGATCCGAGGAGACGCTCGGTGTTTGCGGCCTGATCGTGCCGTACTGGGGGGTGACGTTTGTTGCGATCTGCGGCTTCCCGGCGCTCGGGGCGGCCGTCGGCTGACCGATTCCGGCGTCTTGTCCCTCACTCCGGAGGGATAGTCGCCGTTGCTCGGGTACCGTACCGTCCATGCTCGATCTCTGGTATGGCACTGACGGGGCCGACCGCTTCGACCTGACCGCGCTGCCCTGGTGGCGGGTCTGCCGTGTGGACGCCGTCGCTCCCGGTGAGGGGCCGGTTCCGGCCTTCCTCGAGGACCTGTGCAAGGCGTTCGCGGACCAGGGGCACGAGGTGGGCCGTCCGGCCTCCGTCGCGGGGGCGGGCCGGCGCGTGGAGCTGGACGTGCTGCTGGTCCACATCGCGGTGCCGCCCGGACCCGGGACGCTGCTGGACCGGGTGCAGGAGCAGTACCCGCCGTTGATGGTGAACCTGCGCCGCACCGGCGACGTGCGCGGCGGTGTGCGCAACCTGGTCGGCGTGTTCGAGGTCGACGAGCCGCTGGCCGGGGCCGAGCACCTGGAGGTGGTGCAGCTGGCCAGGGTGCTGATGGCTCGTGTCGGCGCGCCCAAGACGCTTTTCCTGTACCCGGATCCCGAGACCGGGCAGATCCTCGAAGCCACGCTGTGCACCATGGAGGGCGGGCACCCGTCGGTCACCCGGGACATCGTCCGCGACATCCGCGACCGGCTGGTGGCGGTCGCCTGTGCCACCGAGGTCAACGACCGCCTGGACCAGGTCCCCGCCGCGGTGCAGCCGGCCAGTTTCGACGCCGCGCGCTCGCCGCGGGTGCTGGCCGCCGCCGGCCGCCGGATGGGCCGGCTCGGCCTGCTGCCGCCGCCGCACCGGGTCTCGGACTACGTCTCGGTCGGCATGGCCGCCGCCTACCAGCGCTACCTCGGGATCAAGGGGTTCAGCGAGGGCATGATGTTCGTCTACGACCCCGACCTGCAGGCGCTGGTGGTCACCGCGTCCGGCAGCTTCGAGGTCGACAAGCGGGACCTGAAGCCCGAGGACGTCGTCGTGGTCGACCACCAGCTGGACGGCGGCCGGCTGCGGGTGCTGTCGGTGGCCGGCGCCGCCGTCAAGGGACCGTCGGTCGAGGCCTGGGAGGTCTGCTCCCTGATGGCCGCCGCCCCGAAGATCCGGGTGAGCAAGGACGCCGGCGGCGTATGGCGGCCGGACCCGGAGGGGACCGTCGAGGTGCCCGCGGTCCGCGGCGGGCTGCACGCGCACGTCGGCGTCGACGAGGCCGACGAGACGCTGATCGAGAGCATAGCCCCGGACCGCGCCGCCTATCCGTACGGATTCGGGTGCGGGACCGACCTGATGGTGGACGTCGCCGCCGCGACCGTGCGGCGCTCGCAGGCCATCAACGACGCCGAGGACAAGCGCTCCTATGTCCGGTGGCCGATGCTGTACCACGGCGAGATGGCGCTTGAGCTGTGGACTCCCGAGGTTCCGGACGAGCCGTTGACCGGTCTGCTGGACCTCTTCGACCCGGCCGGGCGCGCAGCGATAGCGTTCCGGACCGACAACGTGGACCAACCGGTGTAGGCGATGAAGCAGTCGTACAGCAGGGCCTTGGTGACCGGAGCCTCCTCGGGCTTCGGGGAACAGTTCGCGCGGCAGCTGTCCGCGCGCGGAACGGCGCTGGTCCTGGTGGCCCGGCGTGGCGAACGGCTGGAGAAGCTGGCCGCGGAGCTCGGCACCGAGGTCGAGGTGCTGCCCGCCGACCTGACCGATCCGGCCGGGCTGGCCGCGGTCGAGGACCGCCTGCGGGACACCGGGAATCCGGTCGACCTGCTCGTGAACAACGCGGGCGTCGGCACCACCGGCTCCTTCACGAAGCTCTCGGCACAGAACGAGACCGACAAGGTCGCGCTCAACGTCACCGCCCTGATGCGCCTGACGCATGCCGCGCTGCCGCGGATGGTCGAGGCCGGGCACGGGGGGATCCTCAACATCTCCTCGATCGCCGCGACGACGCCCGTGCCGTGGGCCACAACCTACGGCGCCACCAAGGCGTTCGTGATGGCGTTCAGCGAGAACCTGAACCGCGAGGTGCGGCGGACCGGCGTGCACGTCACCGCTCTGCTGCCGGGACCGTCGGTGACCCCGCTGACCGAGGACGGCTTCGACAACCGTCTGCCTCGCCTGTTCTGGCAGTCGCCGGAGGCGATCGTGACGCGCGGCCTCGCGGCGGTCGCGGCCGGGAAGCCGGTGTGCATCACGAGCCGGGTGCTGGCGTTCGCCACCGTGACCGGCGGGCGGATGCCGCGTTCGCTCCAGTATCTGATCGGGGACCGGCTGATCGGGCGCGGCTAGCGCTGTCCCGTGAGGCCCACCAGCGGGTCGACCTCGGCGAGGAGCTCTCGGCCTCCGTCGAACAAACGCGGCGGGCTGCCCGGGACCGTGAGGACCACGGTGCCGCAGCCGGTCGCGCGCACGTCGGCCTGCGCGTGGCCCGGCAGGGTGATGAGCACGTGGGTCCCGTCGTCCATCGGGCAGCTGTGGAAGCCGCCGATCGGTGGCGTCAGGGCGTTGAGCAGCTGGGTCACCCGCTGAACCTTCGCCGGGTCGGTACTCGTCGCCGAACGGGATCCGGTGCTCACGGTGACCGAGGCGGCGCCGCCGGGAACGAACGAATCAGGGTTCCGCGACGGGGTCCAGATCACCTCGGCGTCCAGCCGGATCACCGTGCGGCCGTGGGCGCCGGTCTCCGGCGTGACGATCAGCGAACTGTGCGGCGTCGAGTACTGGAAGATCTCGAAGGCCGGCCCGGTCGAGGCGGCGCCCGACCCCGCGGGGGTCGATCCCGTCGGCGGATGCGTGTCCAGCCAGCTGAGCACCTCGGCCGGGGTGGCCGAGGTGGAGTACCAGGCGGTCGAGGTCGCCCGGGTCGACGCGGCGGTCCGCTCCGGCGGCCCGTTCAGATCCGGGGGCAGCGGATCCGGTCGGCTCGCGGCCTTCGTCGATCCCGGTGGCGGTACGAAGGTGGTCAGGATGCGGTCTGCTTCGTCCTGCGCCGCAGTCCCCTGCGGATCGGCCTGCGCCGACGCCGCGTGCGCGCCGAACGCCGCACCCGCCACCACCACCGCTGCGGCCAGGCCGGTACCGAGCCAGCCCTGTGCCGTCCGCCGCATCGTCCCGAGCGACCTCATGCAACGTTCGACGGGGCGCGGACCCTTTCGGTTCCGCGCCCCGCCGAGATTCCTCCGCCGCCGGCTCCCGCCGGCCGTCGCTATTGCTGTCCGCCGATGAAGCCGCCGCCGATGAAGCCGCCCGGACCACCGCCGGGGCCGCCGGTGGTCTGGCCGGGCGGGGGGTTGTTCTGGATCGGCGCCGGCAGGTCGCCGGAGGTCTCGGGCACCGTGAACTCCTGGAGTGTGGTGCCGGCCAGCGCGCCGTTCATCGCCTGGCCCCAGATCGGCGCGGCCAGGCAGCCACCGCAGACCTTGTCGTAGCTGGTGCCGTGGATCTTCACGTTCACCAGGCCCTTGTCGTTGGGCTTGGGCGAGACGATGCCGACCCACACCGCGGCGGCCAGGTTCGGGGTGTAGCCGTCGAACCAGGTCATCAGCCGGCTGTCGTTGGTCCCGGTCTTGCCGGCCGCCTGGCCCTTGTAGTAGTCGCCGACCTTGGTCGCGGTGCCGTGGTCGACCACGCCCCGCAGCATCCCGGTCAGCTGGTCGGTCAGCGACGGGTCGATGGTCTGGTGGCAGTCCGGGGCGGTCACCGGGTACTGCTTGCCGGAGGTGTCGGTGATCGCGGTGATCGCGGTCGGCTTGCAGTACATGCCGTGCGCGGCGAAGGTGGCGTAGGCGTTGGCCATCGCGATCGGCGTCACCTGGTTGGTGCCCAGGGTGAACGAACCGAGCTGCTGCAGCGGCTTGCCGTTGCCGTTGTCGCTGTCGATGGTCAGGCCGGCCGCCGCGGCCAGCCGGGCCGGCTCGCACAGCCCGGTCAGCTCCTGGAGCTTGATGAAGTAGTTGTTGACCGAGTTCCACAGCGCGCTGGTCATGGTCTGCGGACCGGCCTCGCCCTGGGTCTCGTCGGTGGGCTGCCACTTCGGGTCACGGGTGAAGCCGGCCGGGTTGTCGCAGACCGTGAACTTGGTCTGGGTCTCGTCGATCTTGTAGTCCAGCTGCTGCACGTAGTCCGGGGTCAGGCCCTTCTCCAGGCCGGCCATCGCCACGAACGACTTGAAGGTGGACCCGGCCTGGTAGCCGTTGCCGCCGCCGTGTGTCGGGTCGGCGGCCAGGTTCAGGTAGGTCTGGCCCTCGCCGGTGCCCATGTCCCGGCTCTGCGCCATGGCCTTGATCCGGCCGGTGCCGGGCTCGATCATCGCGATCGCCGCGCCCGGGATGTCGGTGGCGGCGACGTTGTTCTTGATCGCGCTCTCGGCCGCCTTCTCCATCTTCGGGTCCATGGTGGTCCTGATGGTCAGGCCGCCGCGGTTGAAGAAGGCCGCGCGGTCGGCCTTGGTCTTGCCGTAGATCGGGTTGTTCAGGATCTCCTGCTCGATGTACTCGCAGAAGAACGCCGCGCTGCCGGCTGCGTAGATGCAGCCGGAGTGCTGCGGCTGCACGTTCAGGCCCAGCGGCTGCTTCTTGAAGTCGTCGGCCTGCTGCTGGGTGATGTAGTGCACGGTCGGGTCGGCCATCCGGTCCAGCACCGTGTTGCGCCGGTCCGTGGCCGCCTGCGGGTGCTTGTACGGGTCGTAGGCGACCGGGTTCTTCAACATCCCGATCAGGGTGGCGGCCTGCGTCACGGTCAGCTGGCTGGCGTGCACCCCGAACCAGCGGTCGGCGGCGGCCTCGATGCCCGAGACGTTCTCGGCGAACGGCACCAGGTTCAGGTACCGCTCCAGGATCTCGTCCTTGGAGAACTTCTTCTCCACCGCGATCGCGTACTTCAGCTCGCGGATCTTGCGGGCCAGCGAGTCGCCGGTGGCGTCGGCGTACTTGGCCTTGTCGTTGCCGGCCTGCAGCACCAGCACGTTCTTCACGTACTGCTGGGAGATCGACGAGCCGCCCTGGTTGGCGCCGGCCGCGTCGGCGAAGAACGCGCGGAAGGTGCCCTTGAGGTCGATGCCGCCGTGTTCGAAGAACCGGGAGTCCTCGGTGGCCACCAGCGCCTGCCAGACGTTCGGGCTGATGGCGTCGAAGGGCACGATGACCCGGTTGCCGAAGTCGCCCCAGACGGTGGCGATCACCGAGCCGTCGGCGGCCAGGATCTGCGAGCGCTGCGGCAGGTCCGGTGTCTTCAGGTCGTCCGGGATGTCCTCGAAGTGGTCCGAGGCGCTCTTGGCGGCCAGGCCCGCGGTGCCGACGAAGGGCAGGGCCATCCCGGCCACCAGCACGCCGGCCAGAGCGCTGATCAACAGCAGGCCGAACAGGGCGCGCAGGGGGCCGCTGCCGCGGAATTGCCGGGGCGGGTGCGAAGCCATGGGGGACAGACTACGGCGTGATCCTGTGACTGCGTGGCCGGGTCGCGCGACCACCCCGCGGGGGGGTCGGTCGTCGGGGCACCGCATCTCTGGCGATCTAGTCACAAAGGACCATAGGAATTGAGTACATCGGGGACTGTTGCGTCCCCTGGATCTTCCGTATTGTGCTGTTTGGCTGCCGAGATCGTTCCTTCCACCAGGGCGGACGCCCCTATCGGGCGCCGTCCGACGAGCAAGCCGGGCAGCCCGGGTCCGGTCCGGGTCCGCGGGCAGACCGGTGGGGGGAAGGGCCGCTGTCGGCTCCGCCGTTGGGGGAGCTCGATCTTTGCGAGAGGACGGCACCGGCGATGAGCTGGGTTGAGGACTGGACCGTTGTGGCGGCGTGCCGCGGCATGGATCCGGATGAGCTGTTCGTGCAGGGAGCGGCTCAGAACCGGGCCAAGACCGTGTGCTCCGGATGCCCGGTGCGTACGGAGTGCCTCGCCGACGCCCTGGACAACCGCGTGGAGTACGGCGTGTGGGGCGGGATGACCGAGCGGGAGCGGCGGGCGCTGCTGCGCCGCCGCCCGGAGGTGCGCTCGTGGCGGCAGTTCCTGGAGTCCGCCAAGGAGAAGTACGAGCGCGGTGGCGAGGTCGTCTGCGAGCCCCGGTTCGCCGCCGCCGCCCAGACCGCGCAGGCCACCATCCCGCGGCAGCGGGACGAGGCCGGATCGTTCGGGAGGGCGTGACCGGGTCCTGATCCGGTCCCGTCGGCGAGGGTGTCGGCCCGGTCCGCGCGAAGCTCAAGCCTCCGCGTCGAGGTAGTCCAGCTGCGCGCGCACCGACATCTCGGCGGCGAACCGCACCGCCGGGTCCACGTCCGCGTACACCCGGTCCACGACCTCGGCGGCCGTCCGGTCCCCGGCCGCCACCGCCGCCCGGACCTGGGCCAGCCGCTGTTCGCGGTGCGCGAGGTAGAACGCGACGATGGCGGCCGCGTCGGCCGGCACCGGGCCGTGTCCGGGCAGGACCGCCGTGACCTCCTCGCGCTCGGTGAGCCCGTGCAGCCGGTGCAGGGTGTCGAGGTAGTCCCCCAGCCGTCCGTCCGGGTGCGCCACCACCGTGGTGCCGCGGCCGAGGATGGTGTCCCCGGTCAGCACCGCGCGGTCGGCCGGCAGCACGAAGCAGAGCGAGTCGCCGCTGTGCCCCGGCGTGGCGACCACGTCCAGCCGCAGCCCGTCCACCTCCACCACGTCCCCGCCGGCCAGCCCCTCGGAGCCGAGCCGGTACCGCGGGTCCAGGGCCCGCACCGGCGCGCCGGTCAGCTCGGCCAGGCGCGGCGCGCCCTCGGAGTGGTCGAAGTGCCCGTGGGTGAGCAGGATCTGCGCGATCCGCAGGTCCCGCTCCTCGGCGGCCCGCAGCACGGTCCGCAGGTGCCCCTCGTCCAGCGGACCCGGGTCGACCACGACCGCGCGCCGGGCCCCGGGCTCGGCCAGCAGCCAGGTGTTGGTGCCGTCGAGCGTCATCGGGTTCGCGTTCGGGGCGAGCACCAGCGTGGCCCGAGCGGTCCCGGCTTCGGGCCGGACCCCGGGCGTCATCGGGGGAGGATTCATCGCCGCCGCCCCGTCACAGTTCCCACTCCAGGTGCCAGGAGCCGTCCGGCCGCTGGTCGACGGTGGCCATGATCGGCTTGAGGGGGCGTCCGGCCGCGGCCCGCACGGCGTCCGCGGCGGTGTCGTACGCGCACAGGTCGCGCAGCGTGGTGATGGTCGGGGGCAACATCAGGGCGCTGCCGGCGATGTGGTCGTCGACGGCCTGGCGCGGCGCCATCCAGGCGGTGGTCTCGGACTCCCCCGAGACGTCCCGGGTGCGCTGGCCGGCCGGCAGCGCCGCGACGAAGAACGCGGTGTCGTAGCGCCGGGGCTCGAACTCCGGGGTGATCCACCGGGCCCAGGCGCCGAGCAGGTCGGTGCGCAGCACCAGGGAACGGGCCGCGAGGAACCCGGCGAGCGATGTTTCCCGTGAAACCAGCGCCCGGCGGTCCGTCTCCCAGTCCTCGCCGGTGGTGTCGGCGACCACCGAGTGCTCGTCGGGCCCGGCGAACAGCACCCCGGACTCCTCGAACGTCTCGCGCACCGCCGCGCACAGCAGCGCCCGGGCCTCGGCCTCGTCGCTGCCGAACCGGGCGGCCCACGCCGCGGCCGGCGGTCCGGCCCAGGCGATCTCGGCGTCGGCGTCGCGCGGGTCGACCCGGCCGCCGGGGAAGGCGTAGAACCCGCCGGCGAAGGCCATCGTCGAGGCCCGCTTGAGCAGGTAGACCTCCGGCGGGGCGGCGTCGCGGTCGCGCAGCAGTACCACTGTGGCCGCGTGTCTGGGCGGCACCGGCGTGAACTCACCGCGCTGGTACGCCGCGATCTGGTCGGCCCAGCCCTCCGGCACCTGCGCGCTGAGTCGGCTGCCGGCCGGGGCTATGTACTCGCCGCCTTGCTGCGACATGCCTCCCCTTCCTCTCCTGGGTGCGGTCCGCCGGCCGGCGGGTGCGGGCCGGCGGGTGCGGGATCAGACCTCGACGATGAGCTCGACCTCGACCGGGGCGTCCAGCGGCAGCACCGCCACTCCGACCGCCGACCGGGCGTGCCGCCCGGCCTCGCCGAAGACCGCGCCGAGCAGCTCCGAGGCGCCGTTGACGACCGCCGGCTGGCCGGTGAAGTCGGGGGCGCTGGCGACGAAGCCGACCACCTTCACCACCCGCTTGACCAACGCCAGGTCGCCGATCTCGGACTTGATCGCGGCCAGCGCGTTCAGCGCGCAGCGCTGCGCCAGGGCCTTGGCGTCCTCCGGGCCGACCTCGGCCCCGACCTTGCCGACCATCGGCAGCGCGCCGTCCACCATCGGCAGCTGGCCGGAGGTGTAGACGAGGTTGCCGCTGCGCACCACCGGGATGTAGGCCGCGACCGGCGGGACGACCTCGGGAAGCTTCAGGCCGAGCTCGGTCAGCTTCTCTTCGGGATGGCTCATTTCGCGGACTCCGTCGCCTTCGGGCGCTTCAGGTAGGCGACCAGCTGGTCCGGGTTCGGCCCGGGCACGACCTGGACGAGCTCCCAGCCGTCTTCGCCCCAGGTGTCGAGGATCTGCTTGGTCGCGTGCACGAGGAGGGGCACCGTCGCGTATTCCCATTGATTCTGATTCGGACGCAGCGTCATGGGCCAAGCCTACGGTGAGGGGTCTACTGGCTCACATCGCCCGGGAGTTGCTGCCCTGGCGTGTTCCACATGACGCAGCGCAGGGTGCGGTCGGCCTTCCAGTCCTTCGGCAGCTCCGGAGCGCCGTTCCAGAGGTCCTCGCTGGGGATGAGCGCGGCGTAGACGTAGTGGCTGCCGGCGGGGTTCGCCGACGGCTCGATCAGCCGGTCGGCCCAGCACAGCCGTTGGGCCACCTTCGTCAGCTCGGCGGCGCCCGGGTAGGGGATGGGGCCGGTGCCGTCCGTGCCGTACTTGCTGAAGTCGGTGTCGACCATTTGGGTCGCGTAGTACATCTCCAGATCGTGCGGCTTGGAACACTCCACGCCCTGGTACGCCGGCTGGCCGGGGCTGAAGGGCGGGCCGCTCAGACACTTGTCGTAGCCGCTGAAGCCCAGGGTGGGGAACTGTGCGTGCGGGCCGCCGACCGTGTAGACCTGGACCGCGTCCGAGGGCTGGGCGTCGGCGGCCGCCTGGTGCTTCTTGCCGGCGTCATAGCCCTGGGACCGGAAGAGGAAGCCCGAGACGGCCAGTGCCGTGAGGGTCAGCCCCGCCGCGATCACCGGGCGGAGCCACCCGCGGCGCGGCCGGACCGGAGCCTGGTTGATCTCGCTGAGCTGGGTCGGGTCGCCGCCGGCCGGTATCAGCGCGGTGTCGCCGTGGTACCCGGTCTGCTGCGGCGGCAGGAGCTGGGTCCCGTCCGAGCCCACGGCCCCGAGCAGACTCCGGATCTGCGGTCCGGCCAGGCGGCCCTCGGGCGCGGCGGCCAGCATGCCGGACACGGCGGCCGCCAGCGGCCCCTGGACCCGGGTGAGGTACGGCACGTGGTTCAGGACCGCGCCCAGCGTCGCGGCCGTGGTGTCGCGTTCGAACGCGGCGCGGCCCTCGATCGCGAAGTACAGCACCGCGCCCAGCGACCAGATGTCCGAGGCCGGCGACGCCTCCTGCCCGGCCAGCCGCTCCGGCGCCAGGTAGGCCGGGGAGCCGATGACCGCGCCGGTCTTGGTCAGCGTCGGGTCGTCGGCGGCCTGCGCGATCCCGAAGTCGGTGAGCTTGGCCCGGCCGTTGCCGCCGAGCATGATGTTCGACGGCTTCACGTCGCGGTGCACGATCCCGGCGGCGTGCGCGGCCTCCAGCGCGGTCAGCACCTGCCGCCCGAGCTCGGCGACCGCCGCCGGCGGCAGCGGGCCCGAGCGCCTCACCACGTCGGACAGCGTCGGCGCCTCGACCAGCTCCATCACGATGTAGATGGACCCGTTGTCGTGCACGACGTCGAAGACGGTCACCACCGCCGGGTCGTTCAGCCGGCCGGCGGTGCGCGCCTCGCGCAGGATGCGCTGCTCGAACTCGGCCCGCTCGGCGGCGGTCACGCCCTCCCCGAGCCGCATCTCCTTCACGGCCACCGGCCGCCCGATCACCCGGTCCTCGCCGCGCCACACCACGCCCATGCCGCCGCGCCCGAGCTCGCCGCGCAGCACGTAGCGGCCGGCGACCACCCGCTCCCCCGGCGCCAGGCGCTCGGTGTCCACCTCGCCGCTCATCTCCGCCCGCCCCCCACTCGCCAGATTCCTGATAACGCCGAGCTGTGCGGTTCCCTACAGTAGTGCCAGAGGCGGCCCGTTCCGGGGCCGAGTTACCGACGGTTAGTCTGGAACCATGAGCCGACCCTGGCCGCCGGAAAGCCGCCTGCACATCGTCACCGGGAAGGGCGGCACCGGGAAGACCACGGCGGCGGCCGCGCTGGCCCTGGCCCTGGCCGAGGGCGGGGGCCGGGTGCTGCTGGTCGAGGTCGAGGGGCGGCAGGGGATCGCGCAGCTCTTCGACACCGCGCCGCTGCCCTACGAGGAGCGCAGCATCGCCATCGCGCCCGGCGGCGGCGAGGTGTTCGCGCTGGCCATCGACCCGGAGCAGGCGCTGCTGGAGTACCTCGACATGTTCTACAAGCTCGGCCGGGCCGGGAAGGCGCTGAAGAGGTTCGGCGCCATCGACTTCGCGACGACCGTGGCCCCCGGGATGCGCGACGTGCTGCTCACCGGCAAGGCGTGCGAGGCGGTGCGGCGCACCGCGACCGACCGGCCGGGCCGGGCGTTCGCGTACGACGCCGTGGTCATGGACGCGCCGCCGACCGGGCGCATCACCCGGTTCCTCAACGTGAACACCGAGGTCGCCGGGCTGGCGCGGGTCGGGCCGGTGAAGAACCAGGCCGAGGCGGTGATGCGGGTGCTGACGTCGCCGCAGACCGCGGTGCACCTGACCACCGTGCTGGAGGACATGCCGGTGCAGGAGACGCTGGACGGGATCGAGGACCTGCGGGCCGCGGGGCTGCCGGTCGGGGCGGTGCTGGTGAACATGGTCCGCACCGCGCACCTGGCCATCGGCAAGCGGGCCGCGGTCAGCGCCGCCGCGGAGAAGCGGGTCGCGGCGCTGCTGAAGCCCTACGGCATCGACGCCGCCGAGACCGGCTCGCTGGCCGTGCTGGGGCGGGAGCACGCCGAGCGGCTCACGCTGGAGGAGAACGAGCGGCGCGCGCTGGACGAGGCCGGGCGACCGGTCGTGGAACTGCCGCTGATCGGCGACGGCATCGACCTCGGGGGACTCTACGAGCTGGCCGCGGTGCTGAGCGCGGCCTCGGGAGGCTCTGACGCATGACGGTCACCGCGAAGCATCTGGACGTGGACGGCCTGTTGACGGACCCGGCCACGTCGATCATCGTCTGCTGCGGTTCCGGCGGCGTCGGCAAGACCACCACCGCCGCGGCCCTGGGCCTGCGGGCCGCCGAGCAGGGACGCAGCGTCGTGGTGCTGACCATCGACCCGGCCCGCCGGCTGGCCCAGTCCCTGGGACTGACTGAGCTGGACAACAGCCCCCGCGAGATCGAGGGCATCGCGGGCTCCGGCCGGCTGTTCGCCATGATGCTGGACATGCAGCGGACGTTCGACGAAATCGTCGAGAAGCACGCCGATCCCGACCGCGTCGAGCAGATCCTGACCAATCCCTTCTACCAGTCCCTGTCGGCCGGCTTCTCGGGCACGCAGGAGTACATGGCGATGGAGAAGCTCGGCCAGCTCCGCCGGACCGGCGAGGAGACCGGCAGCTGGGACCTGATCGTGGTCGACACCCCGCCCAGCCGCTCGGCCCTGGACTTCCTCGACGCCCCCAACCGCCTGGGCAGCTTCCTGGACGGCCGTCTGATCAAGGTCTTGATGGCGCCGGCCAAGGCCGGCGGCGGGATCGCCCTGAAGGTGTTGGCGTCCGGCTTCTCCATCGCCACGATCGCCCTGAACAAGCTGCTCGGGTCGGGGTTGCTGCACGACGTGCAGACCTTCGTCGGGTCCCTGGAGTCGATGTTCGGCGGCTTCCGCCAGCGGGCCGAGGAGACCTACCGCCTCCTCCAGGCCGAGGGCACCGCGTTCCTGGTGGTCGCCTCGCCCGAGCCGGACGCGCTGCGCGAGGCCGCCTACTTCACGGAGCGGCTGGCGGCGGAGAACATGCCGCTGGCGGGGCTGATCCTGAACCGGGTGCATCCGGTGGCGGTCCCCGAACTGTCGGCCGAGAAGGCCCTGGCGGCGGCGGAGGAGCTGGACGGCGACTCGGCCGACGAGCGGCTGGCGGCCGGACTGCTGAGGCTGCACGCCGAGCGGGTGCGGCTGGCCGCGCGGGAGCGGCGGCTGGCCGAGCGGTTCACGACGTCGCATCCGGGCGTCGCGGTGGCCGAGATCCCGGCGCAGCCCGGGGACATCCACGACCTGGAAGGGCTGCGGGCGGCCGGGGATCTGCTGGCGGGGTGAGGTGACGACCCCGCCCTGCTCCGGGCCTACCGGGAACGCTGGCTGAGCCGCTCCACGTTCGTCAGCACCACGGCTCGCGCCTCCAGGCGCAGCCAGCCGCGGCCGGCGAAGTCGGCCAGGGCCTTGTTCACCGTCTCGCGGGAGGCGCCGACCAGCTGGGCCAGCTCCTCCTGGGTCATGTCGTGGGCGACGTGGATACCGTCCTCGGCGGGGGTGCCGAAGCGGGCGGACAGGTCCAGCAGGGCCTTGGCGACACGGCCGGGGACATCCGAGAAGACCAGGTCGGACATGGAGTCGTTGGTCCGGCGCAGCCGGCGGGCGATGGCGCGCAGCAGGGCGCGGGCCACGTCCGGGCGGGTGGCGAGCCAAGGGGTGAGCTCGTCGGAGCTCAGGCCGAGCAGCGTGGAGTCCACCAGCGCGGTCGCGCCGGCCGAGCGGGGGCCCGGGTCGAACAGGGACAGTTCGCCGAACATCTCGCCGGGGCCGAGGACGGCCACCAGGTTCTCGCGGCCGTCGCCGCTGGTGCGACCGAGTTTGATCTTCCCTCGCAGCACCACGTACAGCGAGTCGCCGGGGTCGCCCTCGTGGAACAGGAGTTCACCTCGGGCCAGCTCGATCTCGTTCATGGAGGCGCGCAGCGAGGCGGCGGCGTCCTGGTCGAGGGTGGCGAAGAGGGGCGTACGGCGCAGTACGTCGTCCACGGGTTTCTCCTCTTAATGGCAGTGCTGTTCCGAGACCAGTGTGACGCAGGGAGCGCCTGCGCAGCACGCCGGGTCGGGCTATCGTGCGATGTCCATTAGACCGTATGAGTAGTCAACTCCACGAAAGCGTCCGAACCAGAGCGTCGAGTGCGCGGGGGTAGGCCGCCTCGTTCGGGGAGCCGAAACCGACCACGATGCCCTGGGGCCGGTCGGCGGAGGCCTTCGCCCCGGCGTCCCACAGGCCGCCGAGGCCTTCCAGCTCCAGGCCGAATCCGGCGGCCCTGGCCACCACCTCGGACTCGCTCATCTCGGCCGGCTCCAGCCGGACCAGTGCGTGCAGGCCGGCGGCGATGCCGCCGAGGGTGAATCCGGCCGCCGGGCGTCCGGCTTTGGTGCGCAGCCGCTCGGCCAGGAGGTCGCGGCGCCGGCGGTAGCGCAGACGGGAGGCGCGGACGTGGCGGTCGTAGTCGTGGGAGGTGATGAACTCCGCGAGGGTCATCTGGCCCAGAGTCTCCGACTGGTGGTCGGCGTGGCGCTTGGCCTCGGTGATCGGTGCGAGCAGGGGTTCGGGGAGCACCATCCACGCCAGGCGGACGCCGGGGCCGAGGGTCTTGGAGGCGGTGCCGATGTAGACGGTGTGGTCCGGGAGCACGCTCTGAAGCGCGCCGACGGGCTGCCGGTCGTAGCGGAACTCGCCGTCGTAGTCGTCCTCGACGACGTAGCGCCCGGCCCGGGCCCACTCCACGAGGGCCTGGCGCCGTGCCGGGTGGAGCGTGGAGCCGATCGGGTACTGGTGGCTCGGGGTCACGATCACGGTGCCGACGTCGCGGAACCGGCGGCCGGGCAACAGATCGACCCGCGCGCCGTCGTCGTCCACCGGCAGGGGGACGACCTCGGCGCCGGCGGCCCGGACCGCTTGGCGGAACAGCGGTATGTACGGATCTTCCATGGCCACCCCGCCGCCGAGCACCTGGCCGAGCAGCGCCAGTCCCTGCAGCGCGCCGGAGACGACGACGATGTGCTCGGGGTCGGTCAGCACGCCGCGGGTCCGGCCGAGATACTCGGCCAGGGCCCGGCGCAGCTCGACCCGGCCGCGGGGGTCGCCGTAGCCGAACACGTCGTTCGGGGCCCCGTTCACCGCCCGCCGGGCTGCCCGCAGCCAAGCCTCGCGGGGGAACCGCGACAGGTCCGGGGTGCCGGGGCGGAGGTCGTGGGGGAGGCGTCGCGGGCGGCCGGTGGGCGGGGTGGCCGATCGGCCGGAGTCCCGGACGTTCGACGGTGCCTGGCCGGGCGCCCCGGCCAGCGCGGCCACCCGCGTCCCGGACCCCCGCACCGCGACCAGGTGGCCTTCGGCGACCAGCTGGTCGTATGCCGCCGACACCGTCCCGCGAGCCAGGCCGAGCTCGACGGCGAGCGTGCGGGTGGAGGGCAGCCGGACCCCGGCGGCCAGGCGGCCGTCGCGGATCGCCTCGCGCAGGGCGTGCTCCAGCCCGACCCGGCGCCCGGAGGCCGGGTCGACCGCCAGGTGCAGGTCGACGTCCAAAGTGGACCAATATTCAGCCATCGGATTGGATCCTAGCAGCGGTCCACATCCGGGATACCGTCATCATCATGACAACGAACACGGAGACCACCGCATACGTGAAGCCCACCGTCCGCCTCGCGGTCGACGACCTGGCGCCGAAGATCGCCAAGGCCATGAACGGCCTGGAGCGCGCCGCCACCGAGGGCATCCTGGAGAAGCCGCTGCGCGAGATCGTGAAGCTGCGCGCGTCGCAGATCAACGGCTGTGTGTACTGCGTCGACATGCACTCCCGGGACGCCGTGGCCGGCGGGGACGCCTGGCGCCGGATGAACCTCGTCGCGGTCTGGCGCGAGGCTCCCTACTTCACCGCCCGGGAGCGCGCCGCGCTGGCGCTGACCGAGGCCGTGACCCGCCTGGCCGACCGCGAGGTGCCGGACACGGTCTGGAACGAGGCCGCGGCCCAGTTCAGCGAGGAGGAGCTGGCCGAGCTGGTGTGGCAGATCGGCATCATCAACCTGTGGAACCGGCTGGGCGCGACGGCGCGGCCGTGGGGGCTGTCCGGCGGCACCGAGGACTGACGGTCGCCGAGGCCGGCGAGACCGCTCGGGACTCCGGTCCGGCAGGGGACGCTGCCGGGCCGGACCGGCCGTTCGACGATCCGAAGGCCGACGATCCGAAGGCCGATGAGCCGGGTCCGACGCGTGAGGGGGCGCGCCGGACCCGGCTCACGTGTTCCGCGCCGGCCGCCGGACCCGGCTCACGTGTTCCGCGCCGGCCGCCGGACCCGGCTCACGTGTTCC